>JBBSAT010000082.1:0-25865 GCA_038252025.1 Polyangiales bacterium
GGCGACCTGAGCCATCACCTCAGCGGAATCGGCGCCGAACCCGACGCGTGGTCAGCGCGAGGCCGAGCGCGAGCAGGGCGAACGCGCCACGCCCGTCACTGCCTGCGCGACCGCCGACGACGCCGCAGGCGCAGCCCGACGCGGCAGGCGGCGTGGTGCCGCCGTCCGCACTGCCCGCGTCGGCGACCATCATGCCGGAGTCCGGCGGGGTCGCGGCGTCGACCGGTCCCGCGTCCACGCCGGCGTCGACGGGCTCGGGACAGGCGCCGGGAGACGCGCCGAGCTCGACCTCGGCCATCGCGATCTCGATCGGGAGATCACCGCCGTGCGTCGACCAGGCCTCGAACGCGACCTCGCCCCAGCTCGCGCCTGCCGTGACGGGGTCGACGCTCGGCGGCGCCGTGTCGCGAAGGAACTCGACGTACTCGCGCGTCGTGGCCTGATACCGCAGCCGCGCGCGCAGCCTCAGCGTCCCCGTGCCGCAGAGCGCGGGCAGCGTGTAGCTGACCTCGTCGTAGTTGCGGTACTCGCCGCTGATCGGATCGAGATAGTCCCGACCGACCGGGACGATGTCGCGATCGGCCGGAGGAACGAAGCCCTCCGGCGGGATGCGCGTGTCGAGCATCACCGTGTCGTTCTCGACGAAGTGGAACGAGTGCCGCACAACTCCGTCCCCGCCGAGAGTGCCGAGCTGCGACTCGTACGTGCGCGCCTGCGCGTCGTGCTCGAGGGCACCCGTCACCTGGTCGTAGCGCGCCGAGCCCGCGACGACGTGATCGCCGGAGTCGAGCACGTCGAGCTCGAGCCACATGCGCCGGCCTTCCGCGTAGCCCGTCGGCAGCTTGTGCCCGGTGCGGTTGGTGACGCGGATGGTCGCGGTCGCTTCGTCCACGGCGAACGCGCTCGCGAGGATCTCGACGGTCGCAGCGCCCTGCATGAACGTGTCGATGCGGTCCGCGTTCGCCTCGAGGTGGAGCGCGACCTGCGCCGCCGGATCCGGAATGATCGCGGCGATCGCGCGCAGCTGCCACGACGCGGCACCGAGGAGATCGTGCCGGTTCACCTCCGGTCGGAGCGTGTCGGGGAACGAACCGAAAGACGCCGCCTGCACGGGATGGTCGACCACCGGCATGTGGCAGCCCTGGCAGGTCTCTCCTCGCGCCGGGAACGCGCTCGCGTTCCACTCGCTGAACGTGCGCTCGACGGCGAACGGACGCGTCGTCGCGACCACGCCGCCGGCATCGTCGAGGTAGTGGCCGAGCGAGATCGGGTTGTCGATGTCGTGACAGCTCCCGCAGAAGCGGCCCTCGCTGATGAAGGTCGCCTGCACCGTCGGGTGCCCGGCCTCGACGCCCGGCTCGTAGGCATACGGGCCCGCGCGGGTGTCGCCGAGCGGACCGTCGTTGAGCACGAGGCGCGCGTTGAAGAGCTGCGCATCGCCCGGATCCGTCATGCGATGGCAGACCATGCAGCTGACCCCGTCGAGGTCGTCGCTCGGCTGCCGGCGCGAGTCATCGGGGATGAAGCGGCTCGGAGGCGTGAGCGTCACGTCGTACTCGGGCACCTCGGTCCGACCGCGCAGCCACGCGCCCGGCGTGTGACAGCGAACGCAGAAGTCGGCGGCGTCGACGTTGTCCACCTCGGCGATCGCCATCGCGGCGCGTGCGATCGGATCGCGCTGCGCCGAGGCCATCAGCGAGCCGCGCCAGCTCTCCCACGGCTCGTAGTCGTCGGCGTCGTCGTAGCCAGCGTGGCAGGTGCGGCAGGGCGCGCTCGCCTGGATCGGTGTCACGACACCGTCCGTGTGGCCGACCGGCTGCGTCCCCGGCTGGAAGATCTGTGCGCTCGCGAGCGAGGGCACCGAGAGAACGAGGGTCAAAGCAAGTGCGCGGTTCACGCCGGCGAGGGTAGTACGGCGCCCTCTCAATTTCGAACGCGATTCCTCACTCGCGCGGGTGGAGCGCCTCCACGCGACCACGAGGCCGGATCACGCGGGCCACGCCGCCTGCTTCGACGAGAACCTCGGCCGCTCTCGGGCGCGCGTTGTACTCGGTCGACATCGAGGCCCCGTACGCGCCCGTGCCGCGGATCACGAGCAGATCACCGCGCTCGACCTCCGACAAGAGACGACCGACCGCGAAGAAGTCGCCGGTCTCGCAGACCGGTCCGACGATGTCTGCGGGCCTCGCGGCGCTCGTGCGCGGACGCACGGGCACGATCGCGTGATACGCGTCGTAGAGCGCGGGCCGCAGGAGCTCGGTCATGGCGGCGTCGACGATGACGAAGCGCTTGCCGGCCTGCTCCTTCCCGAAAACGACCCGGGTCACCAGCGCGCCCGCGTCGCCGACGAGCGCGCGACCGGGCTCGACGATGATCTCGAGATCGGGCACCTCGGCGCGTCGCATCCCTTCGCGAATGGCCTGGCCGAACGCACGGTGAGCGTCGGCGGCCTCCTCTTCGTCGCCGTACGCGATGGGCCAGCCGCCGCCTGCGTCGAGCGAGCGGATCGGTGCGCCGGCCGCGAGGCACTCCCGGGCGAAGCGCGCGGTGATCTCGACGGCGTCGGCGAGGGATGCGGCGCGGGGGAGCTGCGAGCCGATATGACAGGCGACTGCCTCGAGCTCGAGCTCTGCGCTCGCCACGATTCGCGGCAGGAGGCGCCTCGCGACGTCGAGCTCGAGCCCGAACTTCGTGTCGTGGAGGCCCGTCGCGATGTACGGATGCGTCTTCGGGTCGACGTCCGGGTTGATGCGCAGCCCGATCCGCGCCGTGACGCCGCGCGCGCGAGCGATCGACTCGATCGCGTCGAGCTCCGGCTCGCTCTCCACGTGGATGCCGCGGATGCCCGAGTCGATCGCGAGCGCGATCTCCTCGTCCGTCTTCCCGACGCCGCTCATCACGATCCGATCGGCCGGAACGCCGGCGGCGAGCGCCCAGTAGAGCTCGCCCCCCGAGACCACGTCGATCCCGGCGCCGAGCGAGGCGAGCCGCGAGAGCAGCGCAGGACTTCCGTTCGCCTTCATCGCGTACGCGATGAGGTGGGGACCATCGCCCAGCGCCAGCTCGACGCTCCGGTACGCCGTCTCGATGGCGGACCAGCTCATCACGTGGAGCGGTGTCCCGTGCGCGCGCGCGAGCTCCTCGAGGCTGGCGCCGTCGATCCCGAGCGCGCCGTCGGCGAGCGGCGTGAAGTGGGAGCTCTCGGGGACGTCGGCCCGCTTTCCGCGCTCCATCAGGACGCTCCCTCGATCGTCGACAAGGACGCGGCGTCCGAGTCGACGTCGATCCCGCGCGTCGCGAGGCGCGCGCGCCAGAGCTCGATGGCAGCGCGCACGCGAGCCTTCGCAGGACCGCCCAGTACGTCGCGCCGCTCGATCGCGACCTCGGGCCGGATGGCCTCGAAGATGGAGGCGTCGAAGCGCGCGTGCTCTGCTTCGTACTCCTCGAGCGCCAGCTCCGGCAGCGTCACGCGCCGCTCGATCGCGCGCTTCACGAGCCGTCCGGAGACGTGGTGCGCATCGCGGAACGGAACGCCGCGCGCCGCGAGCCAGTCGGCGACCTCCGTTGCCTCGACAAAGCCCTCCACGAGCGCGCGTCGCATTCGCTCCGTGGAGAACCGCGCCGTCGCGAGCGCGCCCGCGAGCACGTCCACGCAGTCGTCGATCGTGTCGAACGCGTCGAAGGCCGGCCGCTTGTCCTCCTGCATGTCGCGGTTGTAGGCGAGCGGCAGGCCCTTCATCAGGACGAGGAGCGAGACGAGGTCTCCGATCACGCGCCCGCTCTTGCCGCGGACGAGCTCGGCCATGTCGGGGTTCTTCTTCTGCGGCATGATCGAGCTGCCGGTCGTGAACCGGTCGGTCATCTCGACGAAGCCGAACTCCTGCGTGCTCCAGAGCACGAGCTCTTCGGAGATGCGCGAGAGGTGGACGGCGCAGATCGACAGCGCCGAGAGCGTCTCGAGCAGGAAGTCGCGATCAGCGACCGCATCGAGCGAGTTCGCCATCGGGCGCGCGAAGCCGAGCGCGCTCGCGGTCATCTCGCGATCGATCGGAAAGGTCGTGCCCGCGAGGGCCGCAGCGCCGAGCGGGGACTCGTTCAGGCGCGCCCGCGCGTCGTCCAGCCGGCCTCGGTCGCGCTCGAGCATCTCGCACCAGGCGAGCAAGTGATGGGCGAGCCGCATCGGCTGCGCGCGCTGGAGATGCGTGTAGCCGGGCAGGAGCACGTCGATCGTCCCGGCCGCGCGCACGAGCAGCACCGAGACGAGCCGATCGATCTTCCGGCCGGTGAGCTCGCACGCGCTGCGCGTCCAGAGGCGCATGTCCGTCGCGACCTGATCGTTGCGCGAGCGCCCCGTGTGGAGGCGCCCCCCCGCCTCGCCGATGCGCTCGGTGAGGAGCGCCTCGACGTTCATGTGCACGTCCTCGCGATCGTCGCGCCAGGCCATCGTGCCTTCGTGGATCTCGCTCGCGATGCGCGCGAGGCCTTCCTCGATCTTCTTCGCGTCGTCCGCCGTGACGATGCCGCGCGCGGCGAGCATGCGTACGTGGGCGATCGAGCCGCGCACGTCCTCGGGCCCGAGGCGCCGATCGATGTCCACGCTCGCGTTGATGCGCGCGGCGACCGCGTCGAGCTCCTCGTCGAAGCGTCCACCCCAGGGCTTGTCCGTCATGCGGCGCGAAGGGTGCCGACGGCGGGGCTCGCGCGCAACGGGGACGGCGAAGAGCCGGTGAAAAGGGGATACGATGGCCCTCGTGCGCTCGTGGCTCATCGGGCTGGTGGCATGTCTCGCGGCCTCCGGCTGCGCGAGCGGCGTGCAGCTCGTTGCCGACCTGAAGACCGACCTCCGGCCCGGGGTCGAGTTCGTCTCCGTCGAGACCCGGATCGAGAGCGCCCTCGGCGACGAGGTCGCCCGCGCGACCGTGCCCGCCTACACGAGCGCCGATTTCCTCGTCGGGCAGCGAGCCATCGAGGCGCGCGGGCTCACGCCGGGGACCTTCCTCGTGTCGCTCCGCCTGCTCGACCGCGACGGCCGGGCGCTCGTGCGTCGCGAAACGCGCGTGAGGCTCGACGTGAGCACTGCGATCACCGTGCTGGTCACGCGCGACTGCGCGGGCGTTCTCTGTCCGAGCTCCGCGGACGCGCCGGAGGCCACGGAGTGCCTCGGCGGCACGTGCGTCACACCCGAGTGCTTCGTCGAGGACCCGGCCTCGTGCCCGCCGCCGGGATGCGCCTCGGCGACGGACTGCACCTTCCCTGCGCCGTGCGCGGTCGCTGCGTGCGTGAGCGGTGCGTGCCTCGCCCGACCAGACGACACGCGCTGCGCTGGCGGCGAGTGGTGCGACCCGGTCCTCGGTTGCCAGCACATCGAGGTGATCCCGACGGACGCAGGACCGACGGACGCGGGGGGGATCGACGGTGGAGCCGCGACGATGGACAGCGGCGGGAGCGACTCGGGGTCGTGCGCGACGGGCCCGTGCAGCACGGGAAATCCCTGCGAGACCGGACAGCGCGACTGCAGCGGCGCTTGTGTCCACGACGAGTTCGTCGCGGCGGGCACCGAGTGTCGCGCGGCCGCAGGCGGCTGCGATGCGGCGGAGGCGTGCACAGGATCGAGCGCGACGTGCCCTCCGGACGTCTTCCGCACGAACGGCGTCTGCCGTGGAGCGAGCGGGCCGTGCGACGTGGCCGAGCGGTGCGACGGATCAGGGACGCGTTGCCCGCCGGATGACTTCGCCTCCGACGGAACCAACTGCGGTGCGACCTGGCGCGAGCTCGCGTGCGGGCCGATCGACATCGAGTACTGCAGCGGCGGATCGTGCGTTCGCCATCCGGCCTTCGCGGGATCGGACCAGCCCAGCTGCGGCGGCCTCTCCGGGCTCTGCGGCTTCTCCCCCGGTAACTGCTGCGGCAGCGGCGGCTTCTCCTGCGTCGACGAGCCGGGCAATCCCATCTACGGCAGCTCGCGCGACTGCGCGCAGTGCTGTCGGCCAGGCCGTTGCTGCATGGGAGGCAACCCCGCCGGGCCCTGCTCCTGAGCGCGCGGCTCAGGAGGATCGCTTCGTTCTGGATCGCCGCGTGTGCCCGCCACGCGCCGTGCGCGCCGGCCTCGCGCTCGACGCCGTCCGTATCGAAGGCGGCTCCCGGCGTGAGACCGAGCTCGGCGCGCCTTCCGCTCGATCGACGCGTGCGGCTCTCGGCAGCCGGACGGTGAACGTCGTGCCCGCGGTCTTCGTGGACCGGACGCTGAGGGCTCCGCCATGGGCGACGATCACCTGCTGAGCGACGTGGAGCCCGAGGCCGAACGTCGCCGACCGGACGTTCGAGCGCGCGTGCGAGACCATCGGCTCGACCAGTTCGCGCAGCACTTCCTTGGCGATCGGCGGCCCGTCGTCGTGCACGTCGAGGACGACCGCATCGCCCTCGCCGCGCGCCGAGAGGCGGATCGGTGCGTGCGGGCTGCCGTGCTGCATCGCGTTGGCGACGAGGTTCGAGACGACCCGAGTCAGCCGATCCCCGTCCCATTCTCCTTCCAGATCGCCGCTCGCCACGAAGCCGATCGGCTCTGGATGGCCCGACTGCAGCTCGGCGATGGACTGCCTGCAGATCTGACCGAGATCGGCGGGCCCGAGCGCGATGGGAACCGTGCTGCCGAGCTGCATGCGGGTCAGGTCGAGGATGTCTGCGACGAGCCGGTCCATTCGACGTGCGCTGTTCAGGATCCTCGCCGCGATCTTCGAGCTCCCCTCGTCGAGCGATGCGCGCGTCGCGAGGATCGATGCGCCCATGATCACGGCCCCGAGCGGGTTGCGGAGGTCGTGCCCGATCGCGCCGACGAACTGGTCGCGCCGCTGGACCATGATCTCCACGTACCGACTCGTTGCTTCGGCGAGCGCCTCGTCGATCGCTTCGTTGAACCGCGTGACGCCCACCGCATCCCCCGCGCCGGGCACCTCGCTGTAGGAGCGGAGGACGCTCGCACGGAGCGCGCGGTACTCGAGGGTGAGCCGGTCGAGCGCGAACCCGCTCTCGAAGCGGAGGGTCGTGTGAAGCGTCCCGACGCGCTGCACGAGCCCGTGTGCGCGGTGCCCTCTCGCCTTCCCGGCCCGGATCGCTCGCAGGTCGACGACGATGGCGGCGAGGATCTCGTCGGCGTGATCGCTGAGGAGCGACTCGGTCGCTTCGCTGTCGGGCGGCAGGAGCGAGCGCGCGAAGGCCGTCCACTCCTCGATGATCCGCTTGCGGTGGACGTCGATGAACTCGGCGAGCTTCACAGGCACCTCCCGGGGGTTGGACGCCTCCGACGAGGCAGCGCAGCGAGCCGATCGGGTCGAGCTTCTGCAAGGCACGCGCCCGTGTGGTCGGCGGCCTCGACCGAACGGTGACGAGGCGAGGCGTGTCTCCTCGTCGCAGATGTGTTGCGCATCGAGGCTCCTGCGACGACGCCATCCTGGGGCGAAGCATGACGAGATCGGCGCGCGATCGTGCTGCGCGAAGGCTTCGCTGGGCCGCCAGGGGCTATCATGACCCACGACCTGGGCCATGCTCTCGGTCGAAGACGCGGATGAGCACCGACACCACGATCGCGCCCGACGATGCAGAGCCCGCTCCGGGTGTCGAGTCGCTACGGCGGCGCTCGCGAGAGGTGAGCGCGCGCATTCGCTTCGCGCGCGCGAGCCGAGCCCTCGCCAGCCTCGGCGCGATCGGCGTCGCGGGGATCGCGGTCGCCGTGATGGCGGATCGCGTGCTGGGCCTGCCTGCGGGAGCGCTGGCGGTGCTCGTCGCCGTCGGGGTCTCCGTGCCGCTGCTCGGTGCGATCGCGAGCGCCGCCCGGCACATCCCGCCGCTCCTGCCGGCCTCCTTGATCGACCGCACGCATGCGCTCTCCGGGCGCGTCTCGGTCGCGCTGGAGCTCGCGTCGTCCGGAAGCCGGGACTCGCTCTCTCGCCTCGCCATCGCCGACGCCGTCGGTCGCTCGGCCGACATCGCCCCGGCCCGAGCGTTTCCGCTCCGCGCGCCGCGTCACCTGCGCGCGCTCGGGCTGGCGCTCGCCGCGCTCGCCCTCGCCACGACGCTCGAGCCACCGCGCGCGGAGACGTCGTCAGCGCGCGCTGCGGAGCCGCACCTTCAGGCACTCCTCGTCCACCCGGACGACCTCGAGGCGAGGCGCGACGCCATCGAGCGCATCGACGCCGGCGCGCGCCCGACGGACGAGCTCCGGAGGGCCATCGCAGACACCAACGAGCTCCTCGAGGCGCTCTCCGATCGCACGCTGGATCGCACGGAGGCGATACGCCGGATCGCGACGCTCGAGGAGTCGCTCGCACGGCCACGGCCGCCGTCCTTGGTCGCGCGTGAAGAGGCCCTCGAGGCGATGGGCGATCGGCTGGGCCGAGGAGAGCTCACCGAGGCCCTCGCCGAGGCTCTCGGCGATCGAGACGCGGCCGGCGCGGCGGAGGCCCTTCACGCGCTCGCCGACCGGGCGCGGAGCGGAGAGCTGTCGCGAGCGGAGCGGCGGGCGCTGCGTGAGGCCCTGCAAGAGCTCGCAGCGATGCACGAGACCGCGGAGCAGCGGTCCGAGCTCGAGGACGCCGAGGACACGCTGGCTCATCAGGAGCGAGAGCCCGAGAGCGAGGCGCAAGAGAGCCTGCTGGAGCAACGCCGGGAAGACGTCGAGCGGCTGCGCCAGGAGCACGAGCAGCGAATGGAGGCCGAGCGCGAGCTCGAGCGGCTCGAGCGCGAGCTCGACGAGGCCTCCGAGGAGCTGGCTGGCGACGGCGCGAACGACGAGGACGCGGCCGACTCGATGGACGAGGCCGCTGAAGAGCTGAACCGGACGGCGCGCGAGCAGAGATCCGAAGAGGAGATGCAGGAGCTGCAGCAGCAGCTCGAGCAGCTGCGCGAGATGATCCGGCGCCAGCGCCGTCAGCGCGCCGAGGACGGCGGGGGCGAAGGCGAAGGCGAAGGCCAAGGGGGCAGCGGCAGCCATGGCGGCGCGAGCCAGATGGATCGCTTCGTCCTGCGCGCGCGGGGCGGCAGCGAGGGCACCGACGGAATGGCGATCGGCACGCCGTCCGGCAGCGGCGGCGGTGGTCAGGGCGAGTCGGAGGGCGGAGACGGCGAGGGCGGCGAAGGCCAGGACGGCACGCCGGGCGGCGCGAGCGGCTCATCGCCGGGCTCTTTGGGCGAAGGCGGCACCGGCGAGGAGACGGGCGAGCAGATGCTCGTGATCGGCGAGGGCGGCGGCGCCGTGCTCGAGCTCCCGGGCTTCGGTCAGGGCCACGGGGCTCCATCAGGCGGCGGCCAGGGTGAGGACGGCGAGGGAGACGGCGCGGGCTCGGGTCACGGCGGCAGCAGCCCCGACGAGGCGACCGCGCGCGGCGGCGAGCACCGCACGGTGACCGTTCACGGAGAGGATCAAGGCCGCGGCCCGAGCCGCTCGGAGGTGATCCGGGGCGGGGCAGCGCGCGGGTTCGCGTCACGCGACTACGAGCGCGTCTACGCGGAGTACGCGGAGCACGCCGAGGAAGAGATCGAGGAGGACGAGATCCCGCCCGGCTACCGCTTCTACGTGCGGCGCTACTTCGAGCTGATCCGGCCGCGCTGAGGCGGCGCGCCGTGCGTCAGCGAAGCTGGACGCCGAGAGGACGAAGCGCGCTGCGCGTCGCAGCGAGGAGCGCACGGTCGGCGAGCTGATCCGCGTCGCCCTCGCCTCGCGCGCCCGCGCGACCGGAGAGCATCGCGCGCATCGCGCCGTGGCTGTCCGTGACGATGAGCGAGACGCTGCAGCGGATCTCGTGACCGTCCGTCACCTCGCGGTTCGACCACTCGGTGATCGATCCCGTGATGACGAAGCGCGCGTGGTCGACCCGACCTTCGACGCGGACTCCCGGATGACTGGCGAGCGCGGCGTGGAGCGCCGTGTCGAGCGCCGCTGCCGCATCGGGGCCGCCGACCACCGCGCCACTGTCCCCGATCGAGACGGCCGTCGCGCGCTGCGCGCTGACGATCTCGGTGGTGACGGCACCGCCCGACACGAAGAGCACGACCGTGAAGGCGAGCGTGAGCGCTCGCGCGAAGCTCGGCTTCTGCACGTGGACCTCCGGCAGCCGCCTCTCGAGGCATCGCACGAGCGACGCTTCGTTCCGTGGCGACCTCGTTCCGGATATCAGAGCCGGATCCGCCCGCCAAGAAAACCGTGCTCGGCGGGCCGCCACGTCGGATATCCTCGCGCTCCGTGACGCTCCACGATCTCCTCTCGGCCAACGCGACCATCGGCGAGATCGCCGCGCACCTGGACGCGCTACCAGCCGAGGAGCGCGAGGCGCAGGCGAACGACCTGTCGGGCGCAGAGCAGTCACGGCTCTGGGAGATCGCAAGCACCGGGCCCGTCATCACGCTGTCCCACTTCGTGCCTGAGGGGCTCGACCACACCGTAGGCGTGCGTCACCCGGGTCGGAACACCATCCCGGTACCGCGGCACTTCCAGCTCTTCGCAAAGATCTTCGCCCGAGACGACGACGATCCTCGGCTGGTGAACGGATACAACGACTCGAACGCGTCGTTCATCCACCCCGGCTACTTCGTGGCGTACGAGACGCGCGGCAACGCCGAGTGGGAGAAGCGCGGAGGCGTGGTCGTCGACTACCTGCGCGTTCCGGACAGCGCGCTCCCGGCGGGATGGCCCAAGGTCGTGCCCAACGACGTCGGCCTCCAGAAGTTCGTCTACAACCGCACGCGCGACTTCATGCGGCGAGTCTCGGCGCACGTCTCGATCGGACGCGCCGCCGAGCAACGCGCTCAGGGCGACCGCGAGCTCGACTTCTGGTTCACGCTCTGCCGACGCGACCCGACCGGGGCCTGACGCCGACGCGCGACGCCGGAGCGCGACGGCGAGACGAGCGGGCTGGCCGAAGGGCTGGCGGCGCGCGCCGCTGGAACGTACGACTCCGCCCATGACCCACCCGAAGACCGACGCGGTCGCCGCTCACGCACGCGGACGCACCGAAGCCACGCTCGCTCGTCTCGGCGAGTACCTCTCGCACCCCGCCATCTCCTGCGAGGCCGCGCATGCGCCCGACGTGAAGACGCTCGCGGAGCGGATCGCCGCGGATCTCCGCGCGCTGAAGTTCGCGAACGTGCGTCTGCTCGAGCTCGAGGGTGCCCTCCCCTGCGTCGCTGCGGAGCACCTCGGCGCCGGGCCGGGCGCGCCGACGGTGCTGATCTACGGACACCTCGATCTCCAGCCCGTGAAGGGCGAGGCGTGGACCTCACCGCCCCACGAGCTGCGGCGCGAGGGCGACCGCGTCTTCGCGCGAGGCGCGGCCGACGACATGGGCGGCTGGCTCTCGCACCTCGCGGCGATCGAGAGCTGGCTGACCGTCACCGGCGAGCTGCCGGTGAACATCCGGCTCTTGATCGAGGGCGAGGAAGAGATCGGCTCGCCGAACCTCGAGCGCTACATGGACGCGTTCCCCGAGGCCTTCGACTCGGACATCATGGTCCTCACCGACTGCGAGAATCCGTCGACCACGATCCCCGGTCTCACGGTCTCGCTCCGCGGCCTGCTCGAGCTCGAGCTCACCTGCGAAGCGCTCCGGTCGGACGTGCACTCGGGGCTCTGGGGCAACGTGGTCCCCGATCCGAACATCGCGCTGATGATGCTCGTCGCGCGCCTCGTCGACGAAGACGGCCGCATGAAGCTCGGACGCATGGCCGTGCCCGCCGACTGGGCGACGGCCGCGTGGGACGTCCCGCTCACGGAGGACGTGATCCGCTCGGGCGCGCGCCTCGCCGATGGCGTCCGGCCGCTCCCCGATCGCGGCAAGCCGCCGGCGGAGTGGATCTGGCGGCAGCCCGCGGTGACCGTGCTCTCCACGTCGCTCCCGGCGTCGGGCTCGGAGAAGAACGCGATCCGCGCGAAGGCGTCGTGCGTACTGAGCTTCCGCGTCGCCCCGGGTCAGGAGCACGAGGCGCTGCTCGCCGAGATAGAGGACGTGCTGCTGGCCAACCCGCCCGGCGTGAAGGTGACGCTCTCACCGCGCGGCAAGCCGGGGATGAGCTGGCTCTACACGCCGAAGGGCCGGGCGTTCGCAGCCGCGGACCGCGCGTACGAGAAGGCCTGGGGGCGGAAGCTCCTCCACATCGGCGTGGGCGGCTCGATCCCCTTCGTGGCGCTCTTCGGCCGACGCTTCTCGGATCGTCCGCTCATCCTGAACGGCGTGATGGATCCGGAGACAGGCGCGCACGGGCCGAACGAGTCGATGCACATCGGCGTGTTCGAGAAGGCGATCCTCGCGAACGTTCACCTCTACGCGGAGCTCGGCGCACTGAAGGAGCTCGCGGGGAAGTAGGCGCGGCGCGTATCACCCGCGCGGGTGATGTCTGCGGTGCACCTCGGCCAGATGGTCCTTCGAGAGGTGCGTGTAGACCTGCGTCGTGGTGATGTCCGCGTGGCCGAGCAGGGTCTGCACCACGCGGAGATCGGCGCCGCCGATGAGCAGGTGCGTCGCGAACGAGTGACGAAGCTTGTGCGGTGAGATGCGCCGACCGATCCCGGACGCGAGCGCGTGGATCTGGACCCGCTCCCAGAAGTTCTGCCGCGTCATGCGCGCTCCGCGCTCCGTCACGAAGAGCGCGCGCTCGCCGACCGTCGCCCACCCGTCCCGCACGTCCACCCGGTAGCGCGTGATGCGCGATCGCGCCGGCGTGCCGAGCGGCACGATGCGCCGCTTTCGGCCCTTGCCGAAGGCCTGGAGAAACCCGCTCTCGAGGTTCACGTCACCGAGCTCGAGGTTCACGAGCTCGCTCACGCGGAGGCCCGCGGCGTACATCGTGTGGAGCATCGCGGCATCACGGAGCCCGAGCGGCGTGCTCTCGTCGGGCGCCGCGAGGATCGCGAGCACCTCTCCGGCCGAGAGCACGACGGGAAGCTTCTGGACGCGCGAAGGCGCCTCGACGAGCTCCGTCGGGTCCTTCGCCACGCTCTGCTCGAGAACGAGCCAGCGGAAGAGCCCGCGCACGGCAGAGAGCATCCTCGCCTGAGAGCGCGCGCCGATCCCCTGGCGCGAGAGCGCGACGAGGAACGAAGAGACGTGCGCTGGCTGACACCCGGCGAGGTCGACGCGCTCACGCTCGAGGTGCTTGCTGAAGCGCGAGAGGTCGCTGCCGTACGCCGAGAGCGTCGCCCGCCCGAGCCCGCGCTCGACGCGCAGGTGCTGGAGGTAGCCGTCGATCAGGAGGTCGGTCTCGCCCACGAGTCGAACCCTAGAGAAGGCGCGGGCGCGCCGCGAAGAAACTGACTACACCCTCGGATGAAGGAGATCACCCTCACGGGCCGCGGCCCGAACACGATGTCTCTCGAGTCGCTCCAGGCGCTCGATCGAGAGATCGACGAGGCCGGCAGCGAGCCGATCCTCCTCACGGGCCGCGGGAGCGCGTTCTCGGCGGGCCTCGACCTCGACGCGCTCGGCAAGATGGACGGCAGCGGCGTGCGCGCCCTCCTCGAGATGATGGAGTCGGTGACGCTCAAGCTCTTCCTCCATCCGGCGCCGACCTCGGCCCTCGTCAACGGCCACGCCATCGCGGGCGGGTGCCTCGTCGCGCAGTGCTGTGACGTGCGCGTCGGCGTGCGCGATCCGAAGGTCCGCATCGGCATGACCGGGGTCGCGATCGGGCTCACGTACCCGCCCTTCGTGCTCGACGTCTTCCGCGCGCGCATGCCGGCCGCGAGCGTGGAGAAGACGCTGCTCTCGGCGACGCGCTTCGACACGGAAGAGGCGCTCGCGCTCGGGCTTCTCGACGAGCTCGCCGCGCCGGACGACGCGCGAGCGCTCGCGGAGAAGCACCTCGGCGAGCGCTCCGCCCTTCCCCGCGCCGGCTACGTGGCGACGAAGCTCGGCCTCAGGCGACCCTTCGTCGCGCACACTCGCGCGTCGCACGAGCAGTTCCTCGAGAACATCGTTCCGACCTGGACCGCGGCGCTGACGCGCGGCTAGTCGTTCGTCACCGGGCGGGGCGCCGGATCGGATGCCGGACACGCGGCCGCTTGGTCGGCCGTGTGCGGACGGCAGGCAGCGCTGCGTCGACCTCGGGCTCCTCGACCGCCGCATCCACGTCCAGAACGCCGGTGTCCTCGTCCCCCGCGGCTCCCGTGTCAGCGAGCAGCGAGCCGGCATCGAGCAACGATCCAGCGTCGAAGGGCGAGCCCGCGTCGAGGGGCGAGGCCGCATCGATCGGCGCAGCGAGGAGCAGTCCGGCATCGTCAGAGGCCGCGCTCGCGTCGACCGTGCTGCCATCGCTCGGCCCGACCGACGGCGTCGTCGCTCCCGGGCTCTGACCGTGCAGATAGAGCGCGATCGCGACGCCCGCGATGGCGAGCACCAGCACCAGCACCAGCACGACGGGCGCACGGCTCGTCGGCTCCCGCTCGGGCTGCGCTGGCTTCCTCATCGCGGGGTCCGATCGGCTCACGGCGAACACCGCGACCGCGTCCGACTCGTCGCGCGCCTTGCCGAGCGAAGGGTCCCGTCGCGCGTGCGCGCCGGAGCCATCGAGGCGGACGCTCCCCGACGTGGGACGCTGCTTGACCCCCAGCTCTTCGGGCCCCGGCAGGGTCGGCGTGTTCGCCCGCAGGATCTCGTCGAGCGGGCGCGTGATGAGCCCGCTCACCGGCTCGTGCGCGGTGTAGACGCCGCTGTCGATGAGCGAGGTCCGCATCGACCGGGCGTCCACGAAGCGATGCTCGCGATCCTTGGCCATCGCGGTCTCGATGACGAACTCGAGCTTCTCCGGGATCTCGGGGACGAGCTCGCGGATCGGCGTCGGCCGATCGTTGATCACCGCCGCGAGGATCTCCGCGAGCGAGTCCGAGTCGAACGGGACCTGCCCGGAGACCAGCTCGTAGAGCACGACGCCCATCGCGTAGATGTCGGTCCGCCCGTCGATGTCGGCGTTCCCCGACGCCTGCTCGGGCGACATGTACTGGGGTGTTCCCATGAGCGTCCCTTCGGCCGTCATGTCGCTGCGCCCCGCGCGCCGCGAGAGCCCGAAGTCCACGAGCTTCGCGTAGATCCCCTCGTCCGGATCGTTCACGAGGAAGACGTTGTCCGGCTTGATGTCGCGGTGGACGAGGCCGGCGGCGTGCACCGCCACCAGCCCGCGTAGCGTCCCGGCCACGATCTCCGCAGCCTCCGCGAACGTCAGGCGACCGGTCTGCTCGAGATACTCCCCGAGCGATCGCCCCTCGAGGAACTCCATCACCATGTAGGGGATCTCGCCCTCGGCGAAACCGAAGTCGAGGATCTCGACGACGTTACGGTGGCGCACCGACGCGGCGACACGCGCCTCGCGGAGGAAGCGCTGCGACGGTTCGCTCTGCATCGGCCCCGTCCGATGGAGGAACTTGATCGCGATGGGGCTCCCGAGCGTCAGGTGCTCGCCCTGCCAGACCGTCGCAATCCCTCCCTCTCCGATCTTTCGGACGAGCCGATAGCGCTCGCCGACGACGGTTCCAGCCTCCTGCATTTCGCGCGCATGATAGTGCGCCTGGACCGCGCTGGTGGCTTTCCGTTGCGAAAACTTCCACGGCTAGCGCTGGAATTTCAGTAGTACTGGTCGAACCCGATGTAGAAGCCGACCGGCGCGCGCGTGTTGCCCTCGACGTACCCCGAGATGGGCACGCCCACGTCGATCGCGAGCACGCCTGGCTGGATGCCTCCGTAGTCGTAGTGGAAGCGAAGGCCGCCGCCCGCTTCGAAGGCCCCGTGCGCGTCGCGGTGGTCCGACGTGTCGAACACCACGCCGCCACCGACCCACCAGGCGAGCTGAATTTCGCGTGCGATCACGCCCCAGAGGACGTTGATCCCGAGGTCCGTGACCGCCGTGAAGCGATGCTCGAAGACGGCGTAGAGCGCGCCGTTTCCGAGCAGCTCGCCGTTGGTGAAGCCGCGCAGCGCGTAGCGACCGCCGATGGACTGACGGTCCGCGTCGAGCGCGGGCCCGATGGTGAAGCCGCCCCCTCCTGCGAGCACGAATGTGTTGAGAAGACCGATCGGGAAGATCCCCGCCGCGTGAAACGCGCCGCGCCCGGTGATCGCGAACGTGGAGTCCTCGCGGATCGTCCCCGTGATCTGGAGCGCAGCGCTCAGGATGAACGCGTCTCGAGGGTCGTAGATGAAGCGACGCGTGTCGACGCTCCCGACGAGCTGCGCGTCGATCGCGTAGCCACCGAGGTTGGCGACGCCGCCGAAGCCGGGCTGCACGTAGTTGAAGCCGATGCCACCGCCGACCGTGCCGATGCGCCGATTGTTGTGCGCCTTCGGGCCGAGCCCTTGGAGGTACACGACGCGGCCGCCGGTGCGCGCGGCGGTGCGAGCGAGACGCAGCGCCACCGTGTGCTCGAGGTCGTAGCGCTGCCGCAGCGCGAGATCGATCACGCCGGTGACGTTCGCCTCCGAGACCAGCACGTCGAGCGCGAACGCGGTGAAGATCGGCGGGCGCCACGGCGCGTTCGTCGCATCGTCCTGCCGTGGATGACCGTCGGAGACGGCGGCGCTCTGTGGCAAGCGGTGCCGAGGGTCGATGGTGACGCTCCCGCGATCACCCGGCGTGTCGATCACGACCTCACCGCGCACGCCGACCCCGTCCCAGTATCCGGAGACGTGGTTCCCGGCCGAGTCCTCGACCTCCACCTCGACGGGCTCGGGCCGCTCGTCGCCCTCGCGCAGGACCTCGATCGTGTGACGAAAGCCCGACGCGGTGATCTCGGTCCGGATCTCTCCGAGCCGGTAGTTCACGTCGAGCGTCGCGTACCTCAGCCAGAGCGGCAGCATCGTCTCCACGTCGATCCCGGCGCGCGCGAGCGCCGAGCGGATCGAGCGCCGGCCGTTCGCGATGCGCGCCAGCATGCGCTGCATGGCCTCGTCGTCGAGCACGTCGCGCACGCACTCGAGCAGGCGGCGCCCGCGCGTCAGCGGATAGCGCGCGCGAACCGGGTCGTCGCGAAAGCGATCGGGCTCGTCGATCGCGCCGAAGTACGTCTCCTCGAACGCGATCTGCGGCGCGTAGAGGAGCTGGTCGACGGCGGGGTGAAACGCGAAGAGCGAGAGCAGCTGATCCGGACGCTGCGCGGTCGAGCTGCGCCGCGCCTCGTCGAGGTCGAGCAGGACGATGCTCCTCAGGTCGTCGACCCAGCCGCGGTCCGTCGGCGCCTCGACGCGCGCCGAGATCGACTGCGCGAGCAGCTGGAAGATCGCGCGCCGGATCGCGCGGAGGTGGAACTCACGCACCACGTCGAGGGGGAAGATCTGCAGCGCGTGATCGGAGACGAGCAACGCGCCGGGAGCGCTCGACGCGAGCTCGGTCCGCGAAGGAACGATCAGCACCGTCATCGGCTCCGGGATCGGGATGCTCAGCCAGGAGGCCGTCGTGAAGGCCTGCGCAGCGACCTCGCCGATCATCCCCGCGACATCGATCCCCGCGAGATCGATGACACCGGCAACGCCCGGCGTCTCGGCGCTCGGAGGCGCGTAGAGCTCGCCGCCCGAGACGACGACCACGTCGTGCCCGAGAGCGCGAACCGTCCGCGTCGAGAGACGCGGTGCGACGATCGCCGGGACGAACGCACCGACCTGCTCGACGTCGATCTCCTGGCCGCGCCCGACCGGCGTCGCGATCTCGCCGGACAGCGCCCGCGCGTGGAGCGTGTGCGGCACGTCGAAAGACCACGCGTCGCCGTCGACGACCAGCGGATACCAGGGCCCCGCCAGCGAGAGCACGCCGGCCGCGTGCCCGAGCCGCCCGAAGCGATCGGGAACGTCGAGCCGCATCGAGAACCGAAGCTCGACGGTCCGGGAGGGCCCCGGGGACACGGGCACGCGCAGATCGGATCCGCCGAAGTCCCGACCACGATCTTCCGTCTCCGAGCTCGCGACGGGCTCGACGGCGACGCTCTCGCCGTCGACCCGGACCTCGCTGACCGTCACGCCGCCGAGATCGATCTCGCCAGGGTAGATCCAGCGCCAGCTCCGCTCCTCCATCGGCGAAGGCGCGACGGCGAGGCGATCTGCGTAGAGCCAGAGAACGACGGCGCTCTCCCCCTCCTCCACGTGCACGCGAACGGTGACCTCCGCGGTGACGGTGCCGGCCGCGCCGTCGATCACGGCGTCGATCGCGTAGCGCTCCGGTTCGGCCGCTCGGGCCCGCGGAACGACCAGGATCGGCGTGCACGCGAGCGCGAGCGATGCGAGCCTGAGGAAGAGCACGTGCTTCACGTCGATCTCACGCTCCCGCTCCTGGTGCTCGCGTCGCCGCTCGTCGTCCTCGCAGCGCTGCGCATCGTCGCATCGATCGCCGATCGGGGTGTGACGGAGCGATCGGACGCGCTCCTGAAAGCGCTCGAGCAGATCGAGCCGGGCATCGAGGACGGAAGTGCGACATCGCGATCGCGGTCCCCCCTGCCCGCATCGCCAGGGGACGCGTCGCACTTGACTGACACAAACGACTCGCCCCAAGGTTGAGTGAATACACCAGGTCGTTCCCTGGTCCCGCTCGTTGGCTTCGAAGCTTCGAGCGACCCGCGCCGGTCCCGCGCGGACGTCCGTTCGAGGCAGCCGGAGGTTCGAGGCAAGCCGCAGGAGGTATGCGAATGGGACGACTGATCGGGTACATGGCGAACCGGGTCGACCGCCTGCCCGAGGCGCTGACCGAAGAAGCGCTCGCGATCGGCGCGACGCCGTCGCCCGCCGCAGACGCCTGGGGCATCGGCTTCTACCAAGGCGGCGAGGTCCTTCACAAGAAGCGCCCTCAGCTCTCCGGCGAGCGGGTGACCTGGGCCGACATCGCCGGCAACGTGAAGACCGACGCCGCGATCATCCATCTCCGCTCCGCCACGGTCGGCGACTATCGCGCCGAGAACACACACCCGTTCCGGATGGGGCAGTGGCTCTTCGCGCACGTCGGCACAGTGAAGGGCTTCGATGCGCTGCGGGAGCCGATGCTCGACTCGATGCCGGACTTCCTGCGGCGCAACGTGCGCGGCACGACCGACAGCGAGCACGTGTTCCACTCCGTGCTCTCGTTCCTCCACGACACCGATCGGCTCGACGACGTCGACATCGATCCGAAGGTCGTTCTGGGAGCGGCGCGCTCCGCCCTGTCGCTCGTCGATCGCCTCGCGCAGGAAGTGTCGGCGCCGGCGCCCACGCTGAGCTTCCTCCTCACCAACGGACGCATGATGCTCGCGGTCCGGCGCGGGCTGCCGATGAGCTACGTCGAGCGCGAGCTCCCCGGTGATCCGCGCGGGCTGATGCGCGGGCCGGGCAGCGTCCTCCGGTACGTGATGGTGGTCGGCGGCAACGAGAGAGTGAGCGCGCCCCAGTACCGCGAGATCGAGACCGGGCAGGCGCTGCTGATCGACCGCGAGCTGGGAGTCACGGTCACCTCGACGTGAGGGGCTGCTCTCTGTTCGCGTGCGCCGTAGCGCTGTCGTCGTGCGGCTCGGCGGCATACGTCTCGGCGAGCTTGCCGCCAGCGGCCACGCCGGTGCCTTCGAGCGCCCGCGACCCGGCGCCGTACTTCCCTCCGCCCTCCGCGACGGCTCACACCGGCGCTCCCGTCGGGCTGATGGTGTCCGGCGGAGAAGAGCAGGCGCGGCAGGTCCTCGTCGGCCTCGTGCTCGCGATGCGAGACGGCGACGAGGCGTTCATCGCGCGCATGCTCTCGGAGCGTATCGGCCACGCGGGCGGCACGGGCGCCGCGCGCACGACGTGGCCGCGCGGCTCGATCGCGCATCAGCTCGCCGTGGGGGCGGCCGCGAGCCACCTCGACCCCGACGCCACGTTCGAGAGCCTCGTCGACCCGGCGACCATCCGCGTCACACCCGCCGCGGCTCAGTTCACGTCCGGGCTTCCAGCGGGCGTCGCCGTGACGGATCTCGTCGTGCTCTTCTCGCCGACGGCGCTCGGCCGACGCGCGCTGGCGGGGCTCTCGGGCGGCGTCATCGTGGTGCGCCCCGGGCCCGACCCGATCATCGTGGCGCGCTGACGCTCAGAGCCCCTGATCGCGGAGATAGGCCACGAGCTCCGTGTAGAACTGGAGGTGATCGAAGCTGTTGAACAGCCCCGGTGAGTCTCCGAGGAACTGCCCCATCTCGTCGAGGTGATCGGCCGGGATGCAGCCGAGGAAGATCCCATGCATCGAGCTGGGCACGCTGACGAGGCCGTCGTTCGGGATGGGACGCAGGACGTCCTCCTGCACGATCGCTGCGGTGATCGAGAGAAGCACGTCGACCGGATCGCGGTCTCGATCCCAGCGCGTGATGAACGCCGGCCGTCCGCTCCGGGCGCAGTCGGCGCCGCCGCTCGAGCTCTGCGTTCGTCCGCCGATCGAGTAGTAGAAGACGTCGCTCGAGTCGGGGTACGCCGCGTTGAACGCCGTGATGTTCGGCGTGTTGAACTGATCGAGGCCGAGCCAGACGCTCGAGGTGCTCCCGTCCGCGTCGTAGAGAGGCGCCAGCACGAGCGTCGCGATCGCGTCGAGCGCGTCACGGAAGCGTCCGTCCGCCACGATCCCGTCGAGCACGTCGGAGAGCCGCGTCCCGTGATGAGGCGTCGCCACGGTCGTCACGGAGGCGACCCACTCGGGGTGATCGTGCGCGACGACGCGCGCGTCGAGGCCGCCCTGCGAGTGCGCCACGATGTTGACCTGGCGGTAGCCGGTCTCGTCGAGGATCGCTTCGATCGCCGCCGCGAGCTGCGCGCCACGCACCTCGGACGTGTTGAACGGGTCGACCGCAGGGAAGTAGACGTTCGTCTCGCCCGCCGCTTCGAGCGCGGCACGGACGCCGAAGAAGTACTGGATGAAGTCGATCCCGGCGAAGTCCTCGAACCCGAAGAAGCCGTGCGCGAACACGACCGGGTAAGGCGGCCCGAGCGTGTGAGGACGACCCGCGTCGCGCACCGGTCCGCCGTCCGGTCGAGGAGCCGCGTCGTGCCCCACGTCGTCCGGCGCGCGCGCGTCCACGCTGGGCTCGACCGCACCGTCTCGGGACCCGCCGTCGCGAGAGGCGGCGACGTTCTCACCCGCGCCGCAGGCGGGGACGAGCGCGAGGAGCGCGAGGAGCGGAAGAAAGGTACGCAAGCTTCACGGAGCGTCTCGCGGTCGGCGCGCTCTCGTCAACCGTCGCCCGGCTCGCGATCGTCGTGGTACATAGCGCTCCCAACGTTCGGCGCGCTCCCGCTCGCGAGAGCCCGCGCCCCACGCTGCGAGGCGCCCGCTCACCCGGGCGGCCCCCACACACCCAACGGAGAACGCGCGATCATGAGCACCTGGGAACAGCCGAAGAACGGTACCGCGATCACCATGTCGAAGGAGGGCGTCCTCCACGTCCCGAACGATCCCATCCTCCCGTTCATCGAGGGAGACGGCACTGGCCGGGACATCTGGAGGGCGTCGGTTCGTGTCCTCGATGCCGCGGTGGCCAAGGCCTACGGCGGCAAGAAGCACATCGTCTGGCACGAGGTCTTCGCCGGAGAGAAGGCCTTCACGAAGTTCAACACCTGGCTGCCCGACCAGACCATCGCGGACTTCCGGAAGTACCTCGTCGGCATCAAGGGCCCGCTCACGACGCCGATCGGCGGCGGCATCACGTCGCTCAACGTCGCGCTTCGTCAGATGCTCGACCTCTACGTCTGCCTCCGCCCGGTGCGCTGGTTCGAGGGCGTGCCCTCACCGGTGAAGCGTCCCCAGGACGTGAACATGGTGATCTTCCGCGAGAACACGGAGGACATCTACGCAGGCATCGAGTTCGAGGCCGGCAGCGACGCGGTGAAGAAGGTCCTCTCCTTCCTCAAGACGGAGTTCCCGAAGCAGTACGGCAAGATCCGCTTCCCGGAGACCGCCGGCATCGGCATCAAGCCCGTGAGCCGCGAGGGCACCGAGCGTCTGGTCCGCGCGGCGATCGAGTACGCGATCAAGCACAAGAGCAAGAGCGTCAACCTCGTCCACAAGGGGAACATCATGAAGTTCACCGAGGGCGCGTTCCGCAGCTGGGGCTACGCGCTCGCGGAGAAGGAGTTCGCCGACAAGGTCTACACGTGGGACGCGTGGGAGAAGACCAAGGCGGCGAAGAGCGAAGAGGCCGCGAACGCCGAGCAGGACGCCGCGATCAAGGCGGGCAAGATCATCATCAAGGACAGCATCGCGGACATCACGCTCCAGCAGGTGCTCACGCGCCCGAAGGAGTTCGACGTCATCGCGACGCTGAACCTGAACGGCGACTACCTCTCGGACGCACTCGCGGCGCAGGTCGGCGGCATCGGCATCGCTCCGGGGGGCAACGCGAACTACGTGTCGGGCCACGCGATCTTCGAGGCGACACACGGCACGGCGCCGAAGTACGCCGACAAGGACATGGTCAACCCGTGCTCGGTCATCCTGAGCGGCGAGATGATGTTCCGTCACCTCGGCTGGCACGAGGCGGCCGACCTCATCATCAAGGGAGTGGATGGCTCGATCGCGGCGAAGACCGTCACGTACGACTTCGCGCGGATGATGGAAGGCGCCAAGCAGATCAAGTGCAGCGAGTTCGGAGACGCGATCATCCAGCACATGGGCTGATCGAGCGTCTCGAACGACGAATCGATTTCGACGAGCGCGCCCACCCTGGACCACGGGGCGGGCGTGCTCGTTTCCGGAAGGCGCGACGCGGGGCTTGCGCACCGGTACCGTTCCGGGTTTCTGATAGCGCGATGCGGGCAACCTCTTCGTGCGTGATCTTGCTCCTGGTCGCGTGCGGCACGGCGGAGCACGAGCCACCGCCTCCAGCGCCCGCTCCGAGCAGCGACACCGTGGCGGCGCCCGACACCGTCGCCGTGCCCGACACCGTCGCGGCCAGCGGCACGACCACGACCGAGCTGCCGGATCCCAGCGGGCCCGCGCCGATGCCCACGACGCCGCCCGCGCCCGCACCGTCCACGACGTCCACGACGTCCACGACACTGGTTCCTGCGACGCCGCCGACCCCGCATGCGCCGGTCGCCGAGGTCCCGCCCGCCGCGCCGGAGAGCACGATCTGCCGGCAGGCGTACCACTGCTGCACCGCCGCCACGAGCGCGCTCGGCATCCTCGGAGCCGCGACGCTCCAGGCGGGATGCCGCCAGCTCCGGGACGCCGACGAGACCCACGCCGACCTCTGTCGATCCCAGCTCGCCACGGTTCGGCAGACGCTGCGCGAGCTGGGCACCGCCGTTCCGGCGCAGTGTCGCGAGTAGTCGAGCGCGATGCCCCCGCGAGCACAGCCCTCGAGGTATCCGAGCGTCGAGCGCTACCTCGCGGAACTGCCGGACGGTTGGTCGTCGTTTCCCGCGTGCGAGGTGAACTCCTCTCTGTTCTTCGGCCTGCGCGACCGCAGCGTCTTCGACGGCCTCGAGAACCTCCCGCCCGTGATCGGCTCCTCGCCGGATCGCACCCGGCTTCGGGCTGGCTTCCGGAGGTCCTCAGCGTCGGCGCGTTCCTGGCCGTTCGCGACGCGCGTTTTCCAGGCCCCGCCGGCGAGGCGCACTTTCTGGGTTGGGTGGACGCGCTCAACCACGAGGTCCTGCACCTCCAGCAGACCGAGATCCGCGTGCGCTGCCCCGCCGAGGCCGTGCAGCACTTCCCGATGCTCTGGGCGCGCTTTCATCGTGGCAGCACGATGACGATCGTCGCGCGACGCGAGCGCTCTGCGGAGGTGGCGTTCGCGCACCCGCCGCTCCTGTTCCCCGGTGCTTGGATGGAGTCGCGACGCCGGACGCTCGTCGGCGTGCTCGTTCGGGCCGGGGCCGTGCAGCCCGAGGTTCGCGCCACACCCGACGGTGCGCAGGGCACCCGCTTCGCGATGTACTGGACCTGATCGCCAGCGCCGCGATCACCCCTCTCGCGAGCGCGTGAATGCGTCGTTGTGAGCGCGCGCGGATCTCGCTACCGTCCGCTCCCGCCCGGCGACCCGGGCGCTGCACTATTGGCCGGACTGGAGTCGCATGAACATTCACGAGTACCAGGGCAAGAAGCTGTTCGCCCGCTACGGAATCCCCGTCCCGAAGGGCATCCCGGCGTTCACCGTCGAGGAGGCCAAGAAGGCCGCCGAGGCGCTCATCGCCGAGACCGCGAGCGACGTCGTCGTCATCAAGGCGCAGATCCACGCGGGCGGACGCGGCAAGGGCGGCGGCGTGAAGGTCGCCAAGGGCGCGCACGGCGCCGAGGAGAAGGCGAAGGCCATCCTCGGCATGACGCTCATCACTCCCCAGACCGGGCCCGCCGGCAAGGTCGTCAAGCGCCTCTACGTCGAGCAGGGGATGAAGCTCGAGGGCGCCAAGGAGATGTACCTCTCGATGCTCGTCGATCGCGAGACACGTCGCGTGGCGTGCATCGCTTCGGTCGCCGGCGGGATGGACATCGAGACGGTCGCGCACGACACGCCCGAGAAGATCCTCAAGGTCTCGATCGATCCGATCGAGGGGTTCTCCCCGCACTACGGCCGCGAGCTCGCCTTCGCGCTCGGCCTGAAGGGCACCGCGATCCCGGAGTTCGTCTCGCTCGCGAGCAAGCTCTACGAGCTCTTCGTGAAAGAAGACTGCTCGCTTGTGGAGATCAACCCGCTGCTCATCACGGCGGACGACCACGTCGTCGCGCTCGACGCGAAGATCAACCTCGACGACAACGCCAGCTTCCGCCACCCGGACTGGGCCGACCAGCGCGACGCCAACGAAGAGGAGCCGACGGAGACCGAGGCGACGAACGCCGGCCTCTCCTACGTGAAGCTCGACGGCAACATCGGCTGCCTCGTGAACGGTGCCGGCCTCGCGATGAGCACGATGGACATCATCAAGCACTATGGCGGCGACCCCGCGAACTTCCTCGACGTCGGCGGCGGTGCGACGAAGGAGCAGGTCACCAAGGCGTTCCAAATCATCCTCGCGGACGCGAACGTGAAGGGCATCTTCGTGAACATCTTCGGCGGCATCATGAAGTGCGACATCATCGCCGAGGGCGTCATCGCGGCCTCGAAGGAGGTCGGCCTCTCGGTCCCGCTCGTGGTCCGGCTCGAAGGGACCAACGTCGAGAAGGGGCGCGAGATCCTCGGCAGCTCCGGCCTCGCCATCACACCCGCGACTACGATGGCGGACGGCGCACAGAAGATCGTCGACCTCGTCTCCGGAAAAACGCCTGCGGCGACTCCCGCCGGGAAGGGAGCCTGAGATGGCCATCCTCGTCGACAAGAGCACGAAGGTCCTCTTCCAGGGCATCACCGGCAGCGCAGGCGGCTTCCACGCCGATCAGTGCATCGCGTACGGCACGCAGGTCGTCGCGGGCGTCACGCCCGGGCGCGGCGGCCAGAAGTGGACCGGCGCGACCTCCAAGAAGGAAGTGCCCGTCTACGACTCCGTGAAGGAAGCCGTGGCGCGGTCGGGCGCGACGGTCAGCTGCGTGTTCGTTCCGCCGCCGGCGGCAGCCGACTCGATCCTCGAGGCGATCGACGCGGGCGTCGAGCTCGTCATCGCGATCACCGAGGGCATCCCCGTGATGGACATGATGAAGGTCCGTCGCGTGCTCGATGCGCAGCAAGGCCCGAAGAAGACCCGCCTCGTCGGGCCGAACTGCCCGGGCGTGATCACGCCGGGCGCGTGCAAGATCGGCATCATGCCGGGCCACATCCACAAGCCGGGCAACATCGGCGTCGTGTCGCGCTCGGGCACGCTCACGTACGAAGCCGTGTGGCAGCTCACGTCGCGCGGCATCGGACAGTCGACGTGCGTCGGCATCGGCGGCGACCCGGTCAACGGCACGAACTTCGTCGACGTGCTCGACGCGTTCAACAAGGACGCGGACAC
>JBBSAT010000083.1:0-25720 GCA_038252025.1 Polyangiales bacterium
AAAGGAGAACCGATGCGTATCCACATCCTGGGAGCCTCCCTCGTCGTCGTCGCGCTCTCGCTGGCCGTCGCCCCCGCGCTCGCGCAACGAGGCGGTCATGGTCATGGTCACGGCGGCGGGCACGGCCACGGCCACGATCGCGGCGTCGTCGTGGTCACCCCGCCGGGCCCGCGCGCTCCGGTGGTGGTCGCGCCCCGCCCGCGCCGCGGCGTCGTCGTGGTGCAGCCTCCAGCGCCTCGTGCTCCGGTGGTGGTCGCGCCCGTCCCGCGTGCTCCGGTCGTCGTGGTTCCCGCGCCGCCGTCCGTCGTCGTGGTGCCGCCGAGGCCGCCGGGCGTCGTGATCGTGCAGCCTGCTCCGCCGGCGCCGCGCGTGGTCGAGCGGCCGCGCCCCTCGCGAGGCGACGACGTGTGGGTCGAGGGCTACTGGCAGTGGACCGGGCGCGAGTACGCATGGAGGGCCGGCCATTGGGAGCGCGTCCGTCACGGGCACCGCTACGACCAGCCGCGCTGGGTCGATCGCGGTGGGACCTGGGTCCTCGTGCCGGGCGGCTGGGTTCGCGTCGACTGAGCTCGTCGACCGACCGCTCGGCTACGCACGCGCTCCGCCTGGGATCAGAAGTATCCCTCCTTCTTCCGGTCTTCCATCGCGGCCTCGGTCGCGCGGTCGTCGGCCCGAGTCGCGCCGCGCTCGGTGATCCGCGACGCCGCGATCTCCTCGATGACGTCGTCGAGCAGGACCGCGCGGCTCTTCACCGCGCCGGTGCAGCTCATGTCGCCGACCGTGCGGAAGCGGACCCACTCCGTGTACGTGATCTCGGTCGCCAGGCGCTCGATGAAAGGCGCTGGTGAGTAGAGCATCCCGTCGCGCGAGAACACCTCGCGCTCGTGCGCGAAGTAGATGCTCGGCAGCTCGATCTTCTCCTGCTTGATGTACTGCCAGACGTCGAGCTCGGTCCAGTTGGAGATCGGGAACACGCGGAAGTGCTCGCCCTTCTTCAGGCGCGTGTTGTAGAGGCTCCAGAGCTCGGGCCGCTGCTGCTTCGGATCCCACTGCCCGAACTCGTCGCGGTGGCTGAAGATCCGCTCCTTCGCGCGGGCCCGCTCCTCGTCGCGCCGCGCGCCGCCGATGCACGCGTCGAACTGATGCTGCTCGATCGCGTCGAGCAGGGTCACGGTCTGGAGCCGGTTGCGCGATGCGCGCAGGCCTTTCTCCTCGACCGCGCGCCCGCTCTTGATCGAGTCCTCGACGCTCGCCACGATGAGCCGCTCGCCCATCTCCGCGATCTTCTTGTCGCGGTACGCGATCACCTCCGGGAAGTTGTGCCCGGTGTCGACGTGCATGATGGGAAACGGGAACCGCGCCGGACGAAACGCCTTCTCGGCGAGCTTGAGCAGGACGATCGAGTCCTTGCCGCCAGAGAACAGCAGGCACGGTCGCTCGCGCTCCGCCGCCATCTCCCGGAGGATGTGGATGGCCTCGTGCTCGAGCGCGCGCAGGTGACTCAGCTGGTACGTCGGCATCGCGGCGGGGAGTACCTTTCATGGGCGCTGCCCGCAAGTCCGCGCTTGGATTGTCCGCTCCGGATTGTCCCGCTCCGGGTGCGGGAATTGACCGCCCCGAGTCGCGTAAGCTCCCCGCCATGCACTCCCAGCCTTCGCACCTTCCTCAGCCTGGCCTGCCTTCGGGGCCGCCTTGGCCGCGGCACGACCGAACGCCCGGCGAGCGCGACGACGACTATCTCGCGCCTGCGGATCCTCGCATCGGCCAGGTCGTCTCCGCGCAGACGAACCGGACCGGCTCGGGCTGGTACCCGATGGACGGCCAGCTCAAGAGCCAGCGAGTCGTTTGGGGCATCCTGGCCTTCATCCTCGGTGGTCTGATGTCGGCCGCCGTCGCGGGTGGGATCGCGCGCGTGATCCGGCCCAGCCAGTTCTACGGCTACGGCATGAACCCGCCGGCGCCGGGGCCGATGGACGAGGTGCTCCGCACGATCGCGGAGATCCTGCCGATCGCCGGCGGCGTCGTCGGCGCTGTGCTCTCCGCCGTCGCGGCGGTCGGCCTCGTCTATCTCTCGCGTCGTCGTCGCTCGTCGTACGTCGGCACGCTCGGTCTGCAGAGCTATCTGAAGCGCCACCTCTTCGGCCCGAAGCTCGACGTCATCCGCTTCGAGGACTGCGTGCAGCTCAACGTCGCGCGGACCCGCCACTTCTACAACGGCGCGTACACGGGCACGCGCTACGCGTACACGTTCTTCGGCAGGCCAGGACAGAAGGGCTTCGCGATCGACGGCCAGTACAACGATCTACAGCCGATCACGCCATCCGATCCGGTGCGCTTCGCGTTCGCCGCGGAGGCCGCGTGGACGAAGTTCAAGATCGCGCAGGTCGATCGCGAGATCGCGAACACCGGGATGGCGCGCTTCCCCGTCGGCGCGGACTACGTCGGCGTGGGGAAGGGCGTCATCGAGATCAAGTTCAAGGGCCAGACCGAACGGCTCACGACGGCCGACATCCAGGCGCTCCACTTCGAGACGGGCTGGCTCGTGATCAAGAAGAAGGGCGCGCAGGAAGGCTGGTTCTCCAGCAACGGAGTCTTCCGCTTCCCGGTGAGCAACATGGCCAACTTCCAGGTGTTCATGGTCATCCTGGAGGAGCAGACCGGCTACAAATTCCGCTAGCGGCTCGCCGAATGCCGCCTACCGCTCAGTGCGCCGCGATCGGGATCGCCGTGCACGCGCCGTCCGCCGGCGCATCCGGGCAGATCAGCAGCTCACGCTCGACGCGCGGCCGACCGGCGGCGTTTCCGATCGCGACGAGCGTGTACCTGGTGCCCGCCGTCGGGGTGAACCGCGCGACGCCCAGCACGCGGCCGTGGCACACCGGGGTCTTGTGCGCGCGAAGCTGGAGGGTCACCTCGCCCGAGGCCGGAACGTCGCCGAACTGCGTGCCCGAGACCGAGCCGAAGGCGTTCCGCGAGACGTCGGCGAACAGCGGCGTCGCCTCTGCGCGCGCCGAGGCCCCGGCGAGGCAGACGTCGGCGCGATCGACACCGACGAGCGCGTGGAAGAAGCGAACCGTGGCCTCGCCCTCTCGCGGCGTGCCGCCGTCCTCGGAGGCGAATACGGTGAAGGGAGAGTCAGCGACGACCTGGCTCACGAAGACCGCCGTGAAGGTGTGCTCCGGCTCGAGGTCGTCCGACGCGAGCGCGAGCGTCGCGCCTTCGCCCGCCTCGGTCGCAGGGCCTCGCACCACCACGGAGTGATGTCCCGCGGACGCTTCCGCGTACGGGCTTCCGGTCCGGTAGCCGAGGTCGGCGATGATCGGCTCGGCCCGAGCATCGAGCGCGATCGACACCGACGCAGCGGCCGGGTCGGAGCTCGCGTGGATGACGCGCACCCGCGACATCGGAGTCGGGGGCGGGGCTTCCGGCTCCGGCTCGGCTTCGGCTTCGGCCTCGGCGCCCCCGGTCTGAGCGACGGGCTCTGGCTCCGCGGCTCCTCCGCCGCCGCACGCGATCGAGAGAGAGAAGATACCGGCCCCAGCCAACCGCTTCATGCGCGCGTCCATCGATCGTGCCTCCTGTCGAGTTGCGCCTGACCTACTCGGGGGGCCCAGCTCGGTCAACCTCGGTGCTTGACGTCCGACCGCCGCCCCGATACCCCGCTTCGATGCTCGCTCGCCTCGCCCGCGCCGCTCTCGCGTTCGTCGCGCTCGCTACCCTCGCGGGCTGCCCGGAGACGACCACCGTCGCGAGCGATCCCTGCGAGCACGTCGGCGATCCCTGTCGCCTCCCCTCGGGCCCGATGGGCGTGTGCAGCGAGAGCCTCGCCGTCGCCTGCCCCGAGCCGCCCTGTCTGGCCTGCACGTCGCAGCACTGACCGCGCGCGGCGCTTCAGGTGCCGGGAACGCAGCGGTAGAGCGTCGTGCTCGCGAAGCTCACGCGATAGCTCGAAGCGGTGTCACAGCGATAGCCGGGCGTGCAGTCGGTGGAGTCGAAGCACGGCTCGCCGCAGGTGCCGTCCGTCGCGCTCGGGATCGCCGGGTCGGTCCAGCAGAGGAAACCCGCGACGCAGAACGAGAGGTCCGCGCAGTACGTGCCGTAGCTCCCCGACCCGAAGCCGCCGCGGCAGAGGAGGGTCTCGATCCTCACGTTGCTCTGGATGTCGCCGAGGCAGTAGCTCGAGCCCGCGCTGCAGCCGAGATGAGAGACCGGGTTGCACTCCCACTCGGGATCCAGCGCATCGCGGGGATCGTTCGCAGCGTGCGCATCGACGTCCGACCCCGCATCGACCCCCGGGCCGGCGTCGATGCCAGGGCCCGAGTCGACGCGGAGGAAGGCAGGGCTGAGATCGGCAAAGCCGTACGAGCAGCCCGTCAACACCACGGAGAGCACGCCGAGGGCGATCCTGCTCCGCATCAGAACGACCCCGACACGGAGACTGCCCCGAGCCCGAAAGAGAAGTGCGGCTCGCTCGAGCGCGCGGCGCGCACCATGCGCAGCCGGTTCCCGGACACGACGCCCTCGACGATGAACGTGAGGATCGTCAGCGCGCCGAGGCCGATGCTCACGCCCATGAGCGCGTTCGTCGCGTCCTCGTTCGCGTGCGCAGGAGACTCTGCGATGTCCGTCGCGGTGCAGCCCATCGCGCTGTTGCAGAGATCCCAGAGCGCATCGAAGCGCGCCTGGCCGTCGTACCAGACGATGATCGCGGCGCCCGTCGTGAGCGCGGTCAGACCCAGCATCACCCAGCTCGCGCCCCACTCCGGGCCCTGCTGCTCCCAGTGATCGCCGACCGGACCGCCGCTGTCGTGCGTCGTGTACACCGTCGGCGTCGACGCCGTCGTGACGACCGGATCGGGCGCGACGAGGCTGAGGATGGGCCCGGTGCTCGGCGCGACGTGCGTCGCCGTGCCGGCCGGCGGATCGAGCTGTGAGAGCCGCGCTTCGACGACGTCTCGGTTGCTCGCCTCGGGGACGGCGTCGACGTAGCGGTGGTACGCGGCGATGGCGTCGGCCCGGCGGTTCAGCCGGTCGAGCGTCAGCGCGATGTCGTAGAGCAGCGCGGCCGGGCCGCCCCGATCGTGCGCGCGCGTGAAGTCGTCCAGCGCTTCTTCGAGCCGTCCTGCGTCGAACGCCGCGCTGCCTGCGTCGTAGAGCGTGCGCCACTCCGGCGTCGGCGGGAGCCGCTGTTCGGGCGCGACGTGTGGCGCGTCCCCGCGCGCGACCGGGGAGAGAATCGACGAGAACAGAGCGAGCGCGAGGAGCGTGCGAGTGAGCATGACCGTCAGATGAGGATGGTGGGCGCGCAGGTCGAGACGCCGGCGCCCACGATGCGGAAGCCGATGTCGATCATCACCGGCTCGACCGCGCCCGTGTCGGGCGTCAGCCGGTAGATGCCGGTCGAGGTGTCGAACGCGCCCATGTAGAAGATGTAGTAGCGACCGCCCCAGAAGGCGAACGCCCAGGCGCTCGGGACGGGGAAGAAGCCCGTGTCGATCGCGGAGACGTCGAACTCGCGGATCGTCGCGCCCGTGGTCTTGTCCATCTGGCGCACGGCCATCGGATCTGCGTCCGGGAAGAAGCCCCAGAGCTCCGCGTTGCCGTTGCCGGTCAGCTCGGGCGAGCCGGTGACGTTCCCGAGCGTGGAGATCGACCAGCCCGATACGTTCACTGCGCCGAGCGTCGCGCTGCCGCCGCCGATGCCGACCTCGGGGCCGCCCGCGATGAAGAGCGTCTCGCTGTCGCTGCCCGCCGCGTCGGAGACGAAGCCCATGCCGAAGAGCTCGAAGCCCATCCGGTTCGGGGTGTAGGCCGTCGGCGAGCACGCGCCGTCACGCGTGCTGACCTGATAGATGTTGTGATCGCTGTGGAGCACGTACGCGGTGGCGTTGCGATCCACCGCCATCGAGAACGGGGTGGCCGAGCCCGAGCAGGCGAGGGTGCCGATCCGCGTGAGCGTGTTCGCGTCCGGCTCGAAGCGAAGCAGCGCGTTGTCGCTGTCGACGAGGTAGATCCAGCGCGCCTCGTCGGAGCAGCCGCTCGGAGCGATGCCCGTGTCTGGATAGCTCGCGTCGTGGCCAGCGCCCCCGTCGGTGCCTCCTCCTCCACCGTCACCGTTGCCAGCGCCACCGTCGAGATAGCGCGCGGTTCGTCCCGGGTTCGTGCACGAGGGCGCGAGCGCGACGGAGCCGATGGCGAGCGAGACCAGGGCGAAGCGGAAGAGAGGCATGGCCCGAGTCTAGCTGGACGAGCGGGTCGTGCGCGAGCGCGCCTGATGCCCGATGTCCCGGCGGAGCTGTTTGCCCGAGAAATCGATCATGTCGGCCGCCTCGTACGCGCGGCGGGCCGCATCGTCGAGATCGCTTCCCTTCGCCGTCACGGCGAGCACGCGTCCGCCGTTCGTGTAGACGATTCCCCCCTCCGCACGGGTTCCGGCGTGGAGGACGGTCACGCCGCGGATGGTCGCGGCGCGCTCGAGCCCCGTGATGACGTCGCCCTTCCGGACCGCCCCGGGATAGCCGTGCGCCGCGAGCACCACCGTGATCGCCGCAGGTCCGAAGCGCGGCGCGCTCGTGGGCAGTGCGCGCCGCGCCGAGCCCTCGAGGTAGGGCAGCACGTCGTCCTCGAGCCGAGCCATCAGGGTCTCGGTCTCGGGATCGCCGAAGCGCGCGTTGAACTCGAGCACCATCGGCTGCCCGTCCGTGATCATCAGCCCGGCGAAGAGCGCTCCTCGGAACGGTGCGCCGCGTCGCTTCATCACCGCGAGCACGGGCGCGATGACGTCGCGTGCGATGATCTCCTCGAGGCGCGCGTCGATCATCGGCGGCGGTGAGTACGCTCCCATCCCGCCCGTGTTCGGCCCGCGGTCGCCGTCCGAGAGACGCTTGTGATCCTGCGCCGCGGCGAGCGGCACGAAGCGCTCGCCGTCGCAGATCGCATGGAAGCTGATCTCGGGCCCCGAGAGGACCTCTTCGATCACGATGCGCGCGCCCGCGTCGCCGAACGCTCGCTCCACGAGCATCGCGCGGACCGCCTCGAGGGCTTCGTCCGTATCGCTGGCGACGACGACGCCCTTTCCCGCGCAGAGCCCATCGGCCTTGATCACGAGCGGTCGGTTCGCCGCGCGAACGTAGGCCTCGGCCAACGCGGCGTCGTCGAACACGGCGAACCCTGCGGTCGGAACGCCCGCCTCGGCCATGATCTCCTTCGCGAAGACCTTCGAGCCCTCGAGACGGGCCGCGAGAGCGCTCGGACCGAACGCAGGGATGCCGACCGCCTCGAGCGCGTCGACGAGCCCGAGCACGAGAGGCGCTTCCGGACCGACGACCACGAGGTCGATCCTCTCTCGCCTCGCGAGCGCGACGAGCCCCGGCACGTCGTCGAACGCCACGGCCTCCGTGCGGGCGATCCCGGCGATCCCGGCGTTGCCCGGCGCGGCCACGAGCTCGGTCACGCGCGGGCTCGCGCGGAGCTTCGCGATGAGGGCGTGCTCCCGCGCACCGCTTCCGACGACGAGGATCTTCATGACTGGCCTCCGAGGGGGCGGAGGGTGCATCGCCAACGCGCGCGCCTCAACCCCTTCGCGCGCCGGTCACGCGGCCTGGAAGATCACCCACGCGCGATCGAAGCGCCGGAGCGCGAGGTCTTCGTCGCGGATCAGCACGTAGAGCGTGCCGAGGCCGACCCACGTGAAGCGATCGTCCTGCGGCTCGAGCTGCCAGAGGAGCCGCCAGTCCGCGGCCCCGCTCTCGGCACGTCGTCGATCGCTCGAGCGCAGCGCGTCACGGTCCTTCGCGTGGATTCCGCTCGAGGCGAGCTCGGCCGTGATGCGACCGTCGCCATCGAGCCACTGCGGATGACCGCCGATCTGCTGACGGCTCGGACCGAGCGCCAGCGGCGGAGCGTTCGAAGCCGTGAAGCTCTCGACGAAGCGCGCGTAGGCGCGCGCCCACGGCGCATCGTCCGGATGCTCGGCATAGCTCCGGAGCGCGAGGTCCCCCGGCCAGGGCAGGGACAGCGTGGACGTCGGCGCGAGCGGCTCCTCGTTGAACGGGATCGCGCCGAGCGGCGCCTCCACGTCCACGGCGCTCGCCGAGTCCGGCGCGTACGCGAGCGCCCAGCCGCTCTGGTGCTGTGGGTCGTAGCCCCACGGCTGTTCCTCGACGTCGTAGAAGAACGCGAGGATTCCGTCGGTCGGAAGCACGAGGCCATCACCGCCGAACCCGCGCAGCTCGCGGAAGTCGATCTGCCCGATGAAGCTCAGCGGCCCGCGATCAGAGCGTGGCCACGTGGCGCCCGGCGAGAGCAGCGGCGCACCACCGAAGCGCGTCCGCGTGACGCCGTCGTCCTCCGCCGGCGAGAGCACGATCGCCGGCGCGAGGCTCGCTTCGATTCGTTCGCGAAGCGCTTCGAGAGTCGGCGGCAGATCGAGGCGAGCGTCCACGAGGCGCGATCGTATGCCCTAACGCCTCGCCAGCGCGAGCCGTTCGTCGGCGACGCGGCTCGACGCGCCGTGAGAGAGCAACTCAGGGCCCCACGACGCGCGTGACGGCCGCCAGCCTCAGCCCGCACGTCGCGGTGAAGGCGACGCCGAGCGGCTGTGCGCCGTCCTGCTGGAGGTACCACGTCGCGCCGAACGTCAGTGCGAGGGGGCCGGCGAGATCGATCGCGAGGTCGAGCTGGCCGCGGAGCTGCCAGAGGTTCTGGTTGAACAGATCGAACGCGAAGAAGTCGGCCTGACCTTCGAGGCTCAGCGAGCGGTCGTCGACCTCGAAGATCATCCACGGTCGCAACAAGAGCGACGCGCCTGCGCCGAGCCCTGCCGACGAGCCCGGCTGGAGCGCCTGTGTCTGGAAGCCGAGCTGCAGCTTCACCTCGAGCTCGCTCGTGAACGGGAAGCGCGCGCCCACCGTCGGCCGGACGAGCAGCCAGTGCCAGTCGCGGGTGTCGGGCCGCGTGATCTCGGACTCGACGAAGAGCTCGACGTAGGGGTCGGGCACCCACACGTCGCGAGGCGTCGCGCGGAGCCCTCGGTACGAGGCCATCGTGCGAAGCTGCAGCTGGTCCTGCGCCTCGATGAACGCACCCTGGGCTCCGGGCTCGGTCGAGGGCGCCCACTGCGTGCGGTAGCGGCCGAGGATCTGGTTCTCCCAGGTGAAGAGCGGCGCGGTCGCATCGGCGTGGAGCGCGATCTCGAGCCCCATCGCGATCGACGTCTCCGTCGCCAGCAGCGCCGCATCGTAGCCGCCAGGGTTCGAGACCGACGAGCCGGCGAAGTCGCCGTCGGCTCCTCCGCGGATCAGCCACTCCGGGGCGTCGTTCGGGGTAGGGCGAGCGTCACGTGGGTCGCGCGGATCCTCGAGATCGAGCGCGGCGATGACGACGTCTCGGAGCGAGCGATAGCGCACCGTGCCGTCCGTCTCGGTGTACTCGAGCGTCTGCCATGCGCTGCCCTCGGGAAGCTCCGGAAGCGCCTCGTCCCCTCCCTCGGCGAGGAATCGGATCGTCACGACGCGATACGTCGCGGCAGGAACGGGAGGCCGTCCTCGCACCCGGATCTGGGGATCCTCGTCGTCCCCGTCGCTCCCGAGCCCCGGCGTCAGCAGCGGATGCGCCTCCTGCGCTTCCAGCACTTCTTGCAGCCAGCGGCCCGGCACCTCGGCAACGACGAGCGGCTCGTCGTACTCGAGCGCGATGTAGAAGTCGCTCGCGCTGAGCTGGGTCGGATCGGCGGCCGCGAAGCTGTCGTCGATCGCCTCGACGTTGAGGAAGCCCACGTCGGCGCCCGCGAACTCCCGGATGATCTGCGCAGCCAGCCCCGCGACCGAGGGCGCGTCGATCTCTCGGGTGAGATGGCCGCCGGCGAGCGCGCGGCCCCACGCACGGCAGTAGGGCGGCCCCACTGCGCTGGCGAACGCGGCCACCGGCGCGGCCGCGGTCTCTCCCTCGACGTGCAGCGGCACGGCGAGCATCTCGAAGCCGGCGCGCAGCTCGTCGCTCTCGCCGATCAGGATCTCGACGCCGTCGCCGGGCGGCGGCGCGACCAGCGCGGGCACGACCGTGGCAGGACGCGCGAAGAGTAGATCGTCCCCTTCGTCGGCGATGAGGACCAGATCGGGCCTTCCATCCGCGGGAAGGCTTCGCGCGAGCGCGAAGGCCACGTCGCTCGTCACGTCGACGACCGCGACCACGAGGGTCGCGCCGGCGGAGCGCGCTGCGCGGACCGCGGCGGGGAGGGAGTCGCCGATCGGATCGACGCGGAGCCCGCGCGAACGATCGGGCGCCACGCGGTCGAGCACCTCGGGGTCGAGGAACGAGAGGAAGGCCGCGCGCTGGCTCCCTGTCACGATGATCGGGCTCGGATCGGTCGCGTCGAGCACCGCTTCACACAGCGACCCCGCCTCTTCGTCGCAGCGGAGGTTCGACGCGACGTACGGAACGCCGTGAGCGGCCATCACGCGCGCGAGCTGGATCGTGCGCGGCCTCGGCGCGCCGAGGTCGTTCTCGCCGAGCGCGAGCGCGTCGTAGCCCAGCCCGGTCACCAGATCGGCGAGCGCCTCCGGGAGATCGCGCGCCGCGAAGCGCGCGACGCCGTGCGGGGCGAGAAGGCCTCCCGTGTCGACGATCATCGGCTCGTCATCCCCGGCGGCGCGCGCGACGAGCGCGCCGGTGAACACTGCCGCTTCGTGCGGCTCGACGGTCCGGTCGCCTGCGCAGATGGCCGCGCCGAATCGCCCGTTGATGCCTGCCGTCGCCAGCACGCGCGCTGCGCTGCGTACGTCGCGCGCGCCCTCCTGAGCCCCAGCGATCGAGCTCGCCGTCGTGAGCGCGCCGCAAACGAGCATCGCCATCCCGAGCGTTCGCTCGGCGGGCTTCCATTGTCGCTTCAACATCTCGTACCCCTTGCGACCGTCGACCGACGAAAGCGCGGAACCCTAGATCGGCCCGTCACGCGGCCGCAAGCGCGGCTCTACGCCGCGGCGAGCGAGCCCGGAGCGAAGGCACCGGCCGAGGTACTAGCTCGCGTCGAGCGTGACGAGGAAGCGCGCGATCCCCGGCATCGGGCTCACGGGCCCCGCGCCGACGAGCGCATCGACCACACAGTCGCGCGTCGCGCTCGGCATCGCCACGGCGCGCTGACCATCGTGCAGCGCGCCGCCCGTCATGACCACGAACGTGAGCTCTTCGCGATACGGCGAAGCGGTCCGGCAGCGAGCGAGGGCGGGCCTCGCGCGCTCCGCGAGCGCCGAGAGCGCGCTCGGGTCCGCCATGCCCATCGCCGTGGCCACGACGCGCACGCCGACCACGTCGGCGCTCGCCGGAGCGACGGGCGCGATCGGCTCGGGCGCGATCGCCTCGGGCGCGCGGGGCGGAGGAGCGACGGGCACGGGCCCTGGCTCGACCAGAGGCGCCGCGGCGGTGTCCTGCCGCCACGCGTCGAGCTCCCGCCCTGCGAACCACACGCCGGCGATCGTCAGCGCGAGCATGGCGAAACCGAACATGAGCAGCACCAGCGCGATGCCGAGGACGATCGTGACCGCGCGCGAGCGGCCTGGCTTCGCCATCGGCGTGGTCGCGCCAATCCCGCGCGACGCGCTCGGGGACGGGCCCACGCTGGGGGTCCGGCCGAGGACGACGCCCGGCATCGACATCGTGCTCTCCAGCTCGGCGAGCGCATCGTCCATCTCGCGCGCGCTCTGGTATCGGCGAGCGGGATCGTCGGCGAGGGCGCGCATCACGACGTCGGCGATCGCGTGCGACACGTCGGGCGCTGCGTGAGCGAGCGGCGCCGGCGGCTCGGAGAGCTTCACGGCGATGAGCCGCTCGAGCGTGTCCGCATCGTAGGGGAAGCGCCCGCTCAGCGCCTCGTAGAGGAGCGTGCCGAGCGAGTAGAGATCGGCGCGGGCGTCGACGGAGCGTGAGGCCGTGAACTGCTCCGGCGCCATGTAGTGAGGCGTGCCGAGCATCGTTCCGGTTCGGGTGAGCTCTTCGCCAGGATCTTCCGTGCGCACCTTGCTGATGCCGAAGTCGAGGATCTTCGCGGTCTCGTTGCCCCTCGCGTCCCGTGCGAGGAAGACGTTTCCCGGCTTCAGATCGCGATGCACGATGCCGTGCGCGTGCGCGACGATGAGACCTGCGAGGACCTCTCGACCGAGGCGCACGGCGCGGTGGGTGGGCAGTCGTCCCGTGCGCGCGAGACGTGCGGCGAGGTCCTCGCCCTCGAGCAGCTCCATCGCGATGAACGCGCGCCCGTCGGGCGTCATGTCCGCGTCGAGCACCTGGACGATGTGAGGGCTGCCGAGCTGCGCGACCGCCTTCGCCTCGCGGAGAAATCGCTGGAGCACGCTGCCCGAGCCCTGGCGCTGCGGATGAAGAACCTTGAGCGCGACCTTGCGATCGAGGACCGCGTGCCGCGCGCGATAGACCGCGCCGAAACCGCCTCGACCGATCTCGCCTTCGAGGACGTAGCGATCGACGGTGGGGAGGTCGCGCACGCGCGCGAGCATAGCAACGGAACGGACGCGCACCCGCCGCTGCTCGCAGCGGGGCGCCGGCACGTCGGCCCGGAAGCCAGGGCTAGTTCAGCTCGCTCGGGTCGATGATCTCCGAACGTGCTCCTCCTCCATCTTCTCCTGTCGCCCACCGCTCTCGCATCGCGATCCTGCCGGGCCGCGCGTAGAACGTGTTCGCGGTCGCGCCGTCGGCGCCGCACACGACGGGTATCAGACCGATCGCGGCGGCGTGCTCGTGGTCCATCCGGCCGCCCCAATCGTCGATCGCGCTCTCGCACGCAGACCAGTTCTCCACGTCGTCGAGGGTGCGCGTCACGAGCTCGCCCGCGAGCTCATACACGAAGAGCCACGCGTCGCGGCCCATGCGCGCCCACGACGGCCCATGCACGATCCGACACACACCGTTGGTGCACACGTCGTGATCGCGTCGCCATCCCACTGGCTCGGATCCATCGGACCTGAGATCGGCGGCCCACCGGTTGGTGTCCGTCTCGACCGCGACGAAGACGCGCGTCGAGTAGAGATGCGCGAAGCGGATGTACGCGTTCTCGTCGCTCAGCGGAACCGTTCGACGTCCGTCGCGCGAGGCCCGCTCGCGTCGCAGGTCTTCCATGTGGAACGCGCCGCGCAGCAGCACTTCGTGGATCGCCGCGCAGTCCGTGCCGTACGGCGAGCGAGGCGAGCGACGTCTCACCCACTCGGTCGCGTCACCGTCGCCATCTGCATCATCGCCGTCGCGCTCCGGCAGCGACGCCTCGTGCGCGCAGATGCGTGCGAGCACGAGCTGCATGGTCTCGCGCTCAGGCGGGCGCACGCGTTGCGCGCTCACGGGAGTTGCTCCGAGAGCGAGTGACAAGAACGCAGGCCCACTGGCCCGCACCGCAGAAGCAAGAGCTCGCATCGATGCGCGCGTCTGCACTCGCGGTGCCCACGGCTTCGCGGCGCCGTCCTGATCCAATCTCAGTCAGTCCGCGCCCATGCGCGCCGATGTGGGCCGACTCGTGCACGATAATCGCGCCGTCACGTCACGACTGAGTCGGCTCCCCTTGTCACGAGTGAGGCGCGACTGTTCACCTGTGCAATGCCGACCGCTATGCGCCCTCGGGCTCGCCCGGCTCGGGCAGGAGCTCCGCGGCGATCATGTCGTCGAACCACGCAGCGGGGCGATAGCCCGAGGCGCGGCCGATCTCCTTGCCGCGCTCGAACATGATCAGCGTCGGCGTCGCGCGAATCTCGAGCTTCGCGAAGATCCGCGGATCCGCTGCGGCGTTCACCTCGGCGACCTTCACGCGTCCGTCGTAGCGCGTGGCGACCTCGATGAGCACGGGCTCGAGCTGTCGGCAGGGCGCGCACGTCGCGCTCCACACGTCGAGGATCACGGGCACCTTGCTGTCGAGCACCTCGCGACGGAAGTCGTCGAAGCTCGCCACGCTCGTCGGCAATACCTTCTTCTTGGGTGCGAAGAAATCGAAGATGCCCATCTCGGATAGCCTCCTGCGCGCTCTCGGCGCCGCGCATCGTAGCCGCGCGTGCTCCGTCGCGCCGTTCGTTCGAGGGGCCCGCGCTCGCTCAGGGGCACGAGACGAGCGTGACGTCGTACGTCACCTCGCCGAGCGGGATGCCGCTGATGGTGACGCGATACGTGTCGGCCGTGCGCGCGAGCGCGGACGACCACGCCACCGTCGAAGGCCCGAAGCCATCGGGGAGCGCCATCGCGGTCACCCCGAGATCCATCCCGTCGCTCACGCGCACGACGCGCACGGAGCCGCCGCTCGCGCCGCTGGCATGGAACGACCAGAGCGAGCCTCCGATCGCGTCGAGCGGCACGGGCCCCGGAGGCGGCCACGCCGTCCACGTGCGGGTCGTCGAGCCGCTCGAGTCGAAGACGCCGAGGCAACCACCGCGGCCGACCTGACCGATGCCGACGCTGCCGAGCGGACCGTTGAACACCCAGCGACGATGCCCGAGCGACGCCGTGCCGTTGTCGCCGACGTAGAGGTCGATCGTGTCGGCGGCCGCGCTCACGCCGAGCGCGATGTTGGACGAGCCCGCGCCTGCCGCGCCCTCCGCCGTGTAGCAAGCCCAGCTCGTGGGCGGCATGTGACTGAGCGCGCCGTTGGCATCCATCATCCGCGCGCACTCCTGCTGCCGCGCGTGATCTGCCGGTCGATCGATGACGGGACCGAGCCCGACCATCCAGCGAAACATGTTGATGCGGCGGAGCGTGTCGTCGATCGCCTCGCGCGTCATCGAGCCTGGGTCGCACGCGCCGCCGGCGCCCGGGATCCATGCGGTCGTCGCCGTCTGCACGTGGCCGTCGGCCCACGCCGCGCAGACCTCGCTCAGCGTGCGCGTGCTCGGATCGCCAGGCGGCGCAGCGACGCAGCTCGCGCCGCTGCTCACGAAGCCCGGGATGCACGCACAGCTCGCAGTGCTCGGCTCGCAGGCCGCGTTCATGCCGCACGTCACGCCGTCGCACGGGCCCGGCGTGGGCGCGTCGACGCTCGCCGCATCCTCGGCGGGAGCGCCGCCATCATCCGCGCTCGCATCGGCCATCGCAGCCCCGTCCGTCCGCGGTCCACTTCCGTCGAGCGTGCCGGCGTCGCGACCGTCCGGGTCGAGCGATCCGAGCTGGCCGACACATCCGGCCGTCAAGGCGAGCGGGAGAACCGCGACCGGGAGCGCACGAAGAAGCCAGGTCATCGGGCGAGGATACCGCTCGGCGTGCCCGTCGTCTCGGCGGTGAGTCTTCCGAGGCGCTGCTCGCGATCGCGGCTACATTGCGCAGCGAACGATGTCGACGCCGCGATCCCCCGACACCTCCGCGAGGACCTTCTCACGGCTGTCCTTCACGCTCGGCGCGGCGCTCCTCCTTTCTGCGCTCGCACCTCACGCCGCCTCTGCGCTCGGTGAGACGTCGCTCTTCGACGTTCGCGTCGTCTCGTACGAAGGAGGCAACCCGACCCCTCGCGAGAGCGCGCCGCGTCGCCTCGCGTGGGAGCTCCGCAAGCGCACGAGCGTCGACACGCGAATGGTTCCGACGAGCGCGCGCCTCGACGACCCCGGCATCTTCGACACGCCGTTCCTCTATTGGTCGGGCGACGCCGCCTTTCCGGAGCTCTCGGATGCGGAGAGCTCGGGCTTGCGGCGCTTCGTGACGTTCGGCGGTTTCGTGCTCATCGACGACGCTGCGCCCGAAGCCGGCGGGTTCGATGCGTCGGTCAGGCGCGAGCTCTCTCGCGCGTTTCCGACGAGGCCGCTGACGACCCTCTCGAACGATCACACGCTCTTCCGAAGCTATTACTTGCTCACGCGTCCGCTCGGCCGCGTCGAAGGCCCCGATCATCTGGAAGCGATCACGCTCGGCGATCGCGTCGCCATCGTCTACAGCCGGCACGATCTCGGCGGCGCCTGGGCGCGCGACAACCTCGGGAACTGGGAGAACGCCGTCGAGCCGGGGGGCGACGCGCAGCGAGAGCTCGCGATTCGCCTCGGCGTGAACATCGTCCTCTACTCGCTCTGCCTCGACTACAAGGACGACCAGGTCCACGCGCCGTTCATCATGCGCAGACGCGCCGGCTCTCCGTAGCGCTCGGAGCGGTCGTCTCTTCGACCGGCGTCAGTGACGGATCGGACGCCCCGCGCCTGGGCCCGTCGCGCTCGGCGTGGGCACGTCGCCGACGTGGAGCGTGTGGACCAGGCGAACCCCGAACGCTCCGGCCAGGATGACGAGCGAGATGCCGGCCGCAGTGAGCGAGAGCGGCAGGTACGGATCGAGCCTCGCGAACTGATCCAGTCGGCCCTCGACCGCGTCGAGCAGCGCGGCCCGGTGCACCGCGAGGTTTGCACCGAAGAACACCAATCCGGACAGGTTCGCGATCATGTGGATCGCGCCTATGCGCTTCGCCTCCGTGCCGCTCGGGATCGCGAACGTCCAGTCGAAGAGCCCGGGGACCGCCGCCACGACCGCCGCGACGATGGCGGCAGCGTTGGCGATGAGGCCGAGCTGGAACCAGCGCGGGTCGTGATGGGTCGCGTAGACCGCGAACCCGAGGACCGTCGCGATGTAGAGGACGACGGGGATTCCGACGAGCATCGGGTGGATGGGATGTCCGAAGACGGTGGCTTTGCTGTAGGTCGTCATGGAGCCTCGTCACGGCTCGATTGCGAGTCGTGTGCCGAGGCGGGTCCACCGGCGTCGAGCGCGGAGCAGGGCAGGACGGTCACAGGCGAGGCGAAAGCCGTCTGCGCGTGGCGGGCTCAGCCGAGGAGCACCGGCTCCCGGATCAGGGTCACGTCCCAGGCCGCAAGTACTTTCGCCTTCACCTCGTCGGCGAGCGCGAGCAGCTCTCGGGTGGTGCCTCCGCCGTGATGGACGAGCGCGAGCGCGTGCGCCTTGGAGATGGCCACGTTGCCGCGCTTGGTCCCGCGCGCGACGCCGGCGTTCTCGATCAGCCATCCCGCCGCGAGCTTCGTTCTTCCATCTGGCTGAGGAAACGCGGGCAACGCTCGCTCCCGGTCGATGAGGCCGCGCTCGGTCGCGAGCACGAGGACCCGCTGCGCCTCGGCCTCGCTGACGATCGGATTGAGGAAGAACGAGCCAGCGCTCCTCGACTCGGGATCGGCGCGATCGAACACCATCGACTTCGACCGCCGCAGCTCCAGAACCGCTTTGCGCATGCTCGCGAGCGTCGGCTTCCCGCTCGAGATCTCGGAGACCCGGCGAGAGAGCTCCGCGTGCGTCGTCTTCGCCGGCCCGCCCGGCGTGAGCGAGAAGGTCACCTCGGTCACGACGAACGCATCGGGCTCGCGCTTGAAGCGGCTGTCGCGATACGCGAAGCCGCACTCGTCACCCCGAAGGGTGGCAAACTTCATCGAGCGCCGCTCGAGCACGCGCACCTGCGTGATGGTCTCCATCACCTCTTGACCGTATGCGCCCACGTTCTGGATCGGCGTCGCGCCGACGAGGCCCGGGATCCCGCTGAGGCACTCGATGCCCTGGTAGCCCTCCGAGACCGTGTTCTCGACGAGCGCGTCCCAGGGCTCACCCGCGCGGACGCGCACGAGGACCTTCGGTCCGTCGGCCTCGACGGTGACGCCGCGCGAGGTCATCGCCACCACGAGCCCATCGAAGCCTGCGTCGGGGACGACGACGTTGGATCCGCCGCCCAGGATCGCGACGCGCAGCCCGCGCGCGCGCGCCGACTCGAGCGCCGACGTGAGATCACCGTCGGACTCGGCGTCGACCAGGAAGCGGGCACGACCGCCGAGGCCCAACGTCGTCCGCGGCGCGAGCGGCTCGTTCTCGCGAATCTTCGCGCGCGGGCTCAAGTCGAGCGCCCCGTCACGTCTTCGCGTCTCATCGGACAGGCACGGATCGCACGGACGGCCTGTTCCAAGTTCGTCACGACCTTCGCGCGATGCGCTCGGCGCCCACGTACTTCCGGAGCGCTTCCGGCACGATGACGCTTCCGTCGGCCTGCTGGTTCTGCTCGAGGATCGCGACGAGCGTTCGTCCGATCGCGAGCCCCGAGCCGTTCAGCGTGTGCACGAGCTGCGGCTTGCCGCGCGCTTCGTCGCGGTAGCGAATCTTCGCGCGGCGCGCCTGGAAGTCGCCGAACCAGCTGCAGCTCGAGATCTCGCGGTACGCGCCTTGTCCGGGCAGCCAGACCTCGAGGTCGTAGCACTTGCGTGCGCCGAACCCCATGTCGCCCGCGCAGAGCTCGACGGTCCGATAGTGGAGACCGAGCGTCTCGAGGACCTTCTCTGCGTGGCCCCGCAAGAGCTCGAGCTGATCGATGCCCACCTCGCCGGCACAGAAGCGCACGAGCTCCACTTTGTCGAACTGGTGCTGACGGATGAGGCCCCGCGTGTCTTTTCCGTAGCTGCCCGCCTCGGCGCGGAAGCACGGCGTGTACGCGCAGTAGGCCTTCGGCAGATCGCCCGGCTCGAAGATCTCGTTCGCGTGGAAGTTCGTGACCGGCACTTCGGCCGTCGGCGCGAGATAGAGGGTATTGGACGCGCGCTCCTCCGCGGTCGCGTCGGGGCCGAGCTGCGCGCGCTCGGTCTTGAACATGTCCGCGGCGAACTTCGGCAGCTGTCCCGTGCCGCGCATGGCCGACGGAAGCACGAGGGCGGGCGGCCAGATCTCCGTGTACCCGTGGTCGTTCGAGTGCAGGTCCATCATGAACGACAGGAGCGCGCGCTCGAGCCTCGCCCCCATGCCCACGAGCACGGTGAACCGCGCTCCGCTGATCTTCGCGGCACGCTCGAAGTCGAGGATGCCCAGCTGCACGCCGAGGTCGTGGTGATCCTTCGGCTCGAACGCGAGGACCGGCTTCTCGCCCCAGGTCTTCACGACCCGGTTGTGCGTCTCGTCGAGCCCGTCCGGAACGCTGGGGTCGGGCGTGTTCGGCACGTGGAGGAGGAGCTCCTCGAGCCGCGCGTCGAGGAGCTTCTCGCTCGCCTCGAGCTCCTTGATGCGGTCACCGAGCGAGGACAGCTCCTTGCGACGGCTCGCGAACTCCTCGCCCTTCTTGTCGAGCTTCGCCATCGCGGCGCTCGCGTCGTTCTTGCTGGCGCGGAGCGTCTCGATCTCCGTCAGCGCTTGGCGCTTCTCGAGGGCGAGCGTCGCGATCTGGTCGAGGACGGGACCGTGCGCGCTCGATCGCCGGCCGATGGCGGCGCGGACCTCCTCGAGGTGCTCGGTGACATGGCGCGGGTCCAACATGCGGATGCGCGTATACCATGCAGCCCATGCGTCGTCCGTCACCCCGCGCGCTTCGAGCCGCTCTCTTCTTTCTAGCCTTCCTCGCGTTGGCGCTCGTTCTCGTCGGCTTCGCGCCCGAGGCGCTGGCCCAGCACACCGGAGGGAGCTTCGGCGGGTCGCACTTCGGCGGCGGTGGTGGCGGCGGCTACTCGGGCGGCGGCGGCTACTCGGGCGGCGGCGGCTATTCGGGAGGCGGAGGCGGAGGGACCGGCGCGCTCCTCGTGCTCGCGATCGAGCATCCGATCATCTTCGGCATCGGAGCCGTCATCTTCCTGCTGGTCCGGTACAGCACGCGCAGCAGTCGAGCGCGCGGGCTTCCCGGGCCGGAAGCGCGAGCGTGGATGTACATCGACGTCACCGCCGTGCGCGTCGCGGTCGACGGGAGCGCGCGCGCGTTCATCCAGGCCGAGCTGGCGAAGGTCGCACGGGGCTCGACGCAGAGCCGTGCGGCGCTGCTGCTGTCGCTCCGGCAAGTCGTGCAGCTGCTCCGCAAGTGCGACGCGGCGTGGATCTACGGCGGGGCGTCGAACTTCCGACCCATGAGCGGGCCTGTCGGCGAGGCGGCCTTCCGACGGCTCGCGATGGACGCGCGCTCGAAGTTCCAGCACGAGCTCGTCCGCAACGCCGATGGGCAGCTCGCGGAGAGCACGGGGCCCGAGTTCACGGCGCGCTCGAGGGACGGGGAGGGCGTGGCGCTCATCACGATCGTCGTCGCCGCCAAGCGCGAGATCATCGACTTCGACGGCGGCGATCGGAGCCAGATCCTCGGCGTGCTCTCGGACCTCTCGCGCCTCACGACCGAGCAGCTCGTCGCCCTCGAGGTCGCATGGTCTCCGGCCGACCCGAGCGACCGCATCAGCACCGCGACGCTCGAGGCGATCTATCCAGACCTCAAGAAGCTGCCCGGCGCGCTCGGCGGGCGTGTGGACTGCAGCTACTGCCACGGCCCGTTCGCCGCCGAGCTACCGACGTGTCCGCACTGTGGCGCGCCCGCAGAGAGGGCGGCCCGGAGCGACGGCGCCTGAGCAGGACGCTTCGTTTCCTCGCGCCCGCGATCGGGTCACACTCGTGCGCATGAACGTGCGTCCTCTCGCTCGGCTCGCGCTCGTCTCCTCGATCTTCGCGGCCGCGTGCGGCTCCCCCGCCGTGATGGCCTCGCCCGATGCGGCGAGCCCCGACGACGCAGGGACCGATGCGTTCGTGCCGCCGATCGACTGGCCCGCGATGCAGCCACCGCTCGAGACGACGCCCGTGCCGGGCGTGCTGCGAGAGCTCCTCTCGATCGAGACGCCGGCGGCGCCGCCCAACCCCACGACGAGCGATGCCACGCCGCTCGAGCTGAACCGGACGCAGTTTCTCCGCTTCCGTGCCGCGGGAGTCGACACGCCTCGTGCCGTCGTCCTCGCGATGCCCGGCTTCCTCGGCGGCGCAGGCAGCTTCGAGTCGCTCGCGCGCGAGCTCGTGTCTCGCTCGATCACGGCCGGCGAGCCGATCGAGGTCTGGGCGATCGATCGACGCGCAAACCTCCTCGAAGATCTGCGCGGCCTCGACGCGGCCGAGGCGCTCGGCGACTCGAACGTCGCGCGTGGCTACTACTTCGGCACCGACACGGTGGGCGGCGAGGCCTTCGGCGGCTTCCTGACCCAGAGCGACGTGCCGTACGAGAGCGAGTGGGGCCTCGCCACGCACTTCGCCGATCTTCGCGCGCTGGTCCGGACGGTCGCCGCCGCGTCGCGGAGGGGCCACGTGTTCCTCATGGGCCACTCGCTCGGCGGCACGATGGCCGAGACCTACGCGGCATGGCGCTTCGAGGACGGCGTGCGCGGATGCGAGGAGCTTGCGGGGATCATCCTGATCGACGGTGGTCAGAGCGACTCGCCCGTCGACGAGACGCTGTATCGCTCCGGCGGTGGAACCGGCTTCACGGCCTCGCCCGGGCTCGACGCGATCCGCTCCGAGAGTCGCTTCTTCGCGCTGCCGCTGCTCGGGCTCGCCGTCTACGCGCGCGCCGAGATCCTCTCGATGGACGCGCTGAGCCATCCGGACGACGTCATCGAGGATGACGGCCGCCGCCGCGTGCTCGCCACGCTCCTCGGGCTCACGGCGCCGGCCGTTCCACCGATGACGAACGAGGCTGCGTTCGGGTTCGGCTTCGACGACGCGTCGAACGGCCTCTCCTTCGCCGCGGTCTCGCTCGGCCACCACGCGGGCGGTCCAGTGACGGAGTACGCGAGCATCCTCGGCCCGACGCTCATACACCCGTCCGATCCGCACGCGACGTACACGTGGGTCGACGCGTTCGACGCGGACCCGCCCGAGCTGACTCCGGTCGCGTCGCTCGCGCACGCCTGGGTGGACGGGCGCACGAACTTCGCCGAGTGGTACTTCCCGCAGCGCCTCCCGCTCGATCTCACGGCCGTCGGCGGGCTCGCCGTGCCGGAGACGGGCTGGCAGGCGGGCGAAGGCCTTCGTGCGTTCGACGGTGCGCTCATGGACGCGCCGGTGCTCGCGATCGCAGCGGGCCTACGCACGGTCTCCGACTACGCATCGAGCCGTGCGCGCGCGGCGAGCATCGGCCCCGGGCGGGTCGTGGCGGAGGGAACCCCGCGGAGCGATCCGTCCGCGTTCGACGTCCTCGACGCGACGTTCATGACGCACATCGATCCGCTGAGCGCGCCGGCGAGCGCGGCGAACATCGTCCCCGGCCGGATCCTCGAGTTCGTCATGGCGAACGTAGCGGATGGCACCGTGACGCCGACCTTGCCCTGAGGCGGCTCACTCCGCGGCGGCGTTCGCTCCGCTCTCCTCGACGTCGGGAGTCGGCGTGCTCGTCGCGCCCGGCTCGGCCTGCACCGGATAGAACTGCTTCGCCCAGCGTCGGTAGCTTCCGATCGGTCCATCGCCCATCGCGAGCTGCGGCGGGTGCACGTACTTCTTGTGGTTCCAGATGTCGAAGTCCTGCTCGATGTCGTGCGAGTACGCCCTCATGCCGGCGTGAAGGAGCACGCGGTTCAAGGCCGCGAACGGGAGCGCTGCGAGCAAGCGCGGGAGCGCCTTCGGGCGCTCGATCCCTCGGTGCGAGAAGGCGATGCGGAGCTCGACCTTTTCCGCGTCCGTCGGCGTCGCGAAGACGAAGTGCCGCGTGCGCAGGCCGAAGCGGGGGACCTCGACCTCGACGCGCGAGTATCCGAGGCCGATCACGTTGATGGAGAACTCGGCGTACACGTCGCCGAGCATCGAGAGCTCCTGGATGTACGGCCGGACCATCGAGTACTTCACCGAGAGGTGCCCGGGGTCGCACCGGAGCTCACGCAGGACCTTCACGTCGCGATAGCCGTGCACCACTCCGAGGTGGCCCATGTCGACGCTGTTCTCGCTGGTCTCCTGCGGGTGACCGCGCATCACGTAGGTCTTCGTCAGCGGGGCACGCCAGCCAGCGGTCTCGATGTCCGGGACTTCGAACGTCGGCGCCGCGGCGCCGTACCAGACCATCACGAGGCCGTGTGTCTCGTTCACCGGGTACGTGGTCGCCCGCAGCTTGGGCGGGGGCGGCGTTCCGTACCCGGTCGCCACGCACCTCCCGTCCGGCCCGAAGCGGAACGCGTGGAACGGGCAGACGATGCTCTCCCCCTGGACGCAGCCGCCGTGGCCCAGGTGGGCCCCGAGGTGTGGACAGTACGGGTCGACGGCGATGGCTCGGCCCCCGTCCGTCCGGAACAGAACGACGTCTCGTCCTGCCAATCGCTTCGTCAAGACCGCGCCCGCCGGCAGCTCGCCGGAGTACGCGAGCATGAACCAGCCGCTCGGAAAGTGCGCGTACAGGTCGGAGGAAGGGTCCGCTGAACCTCGTGCGCCGATCACCGGAAGGGTCTTGCCCATGGGCCCCGATGGTAGCAGTGCGCCTCCGGGCGGACATTTTGTTCTCGTGTGACTTGGATCGGCGATGCCAGATCGGTGAAGATCGCTGCACGTGCCCGACGCCAACGACATCCAACCGACCCTCCTGATGGTCGGGCAGGGTGAACCCATGGACGCCGCCCTCCGGCTCGCTCTGGACCGCCACGGGCTCCGCGTGGAGGAGTGCTCGCTGGACGTGAAGAGCGCGGTGCGGATGGCTGCGCCGGACGTCGTCCTGCTCGTGGGCGATGCAGCCGCGGACGGCGGCCGCGTGATCCTCGATCTGCTCGCGATCGACCCGGTGACGAGCGTGGTGCCCGTCATCGTCCTCGGGCACGCCGACCAGCTCGATGCTCGCGTGACCGCGTTCCGTTCCGGCGCGGTCGCCGTCGTGCAGCGAACCGCGAGCGCTGATCAGATGGCGACGCGCGTGGCCGAGGTGACGCGTGAGCTCAGCGAGCGCGGCGACGTTCAGCAGGACCAGCTCGGCGAGGCGACGTTCGACGAGCTCGTCTCGATGGTCGCGCAGGAGCTGCGCTCGGGCATCCTCTCCGTCGGTCGCGCGAACAAGGTGGGCGAGCCGATGCGCATCGTCCTGGGCGCCGGGCGTCCCGTCGCGGATGCCGTCGAGGAGTTCGTCCGAAAGCTGCGGCCGCTCGTGTCGCGCGCGGAGCCGCTCGTCTACGAGCTCCACGCGAGCACTGGCGGCCCCGTCGGCCTGCTCGACCCCGAGCCGGGCGGGCACGGCGACCTGAGCGTCCTCGCGGGCCTGCGCATCATCCTCGTCGACGCCGACGCGTCGCGCGTGGACACGCTCGCGCAGGAGCTCCGCGCGCACGGAGCCGTCGTCGCCGTTGCCGATCCGAGCGCGCGTGGGCTCGACCGCGCGCGTGGGCTCGATCCCGAGGTGGTCATCGTCGACGCGGCGGGCATCGAGGGGCCGGGCTTCGAGGTCGTGCGCGCGATCCGCGGCGACGTTCGTCTGCGCTGGGCGGCGATGCTCGTCGCGCCGTGGGCCGACATCTGGCCCGAGACCGCGCACACGCCGGACCTCACCGAGCTCGTCGAGCGCATCCGCCCGCTCGTCGTCCACGACCGCGCGCTCCGCGAGCGGGCGACGAAGGAGCCATCGTTCGACACGCGTCTCGAGGCGACCGGACCGAGCCGGCTCTTGCGCGTGCTCGCGTCGCTCCCGGGGCCTTTCCACGTGTCGTTGCGCAACCGGAAGGCTCACGTCGAGGTCGACGTGGCGGAGGGGCTCGTCGTGGGCGCGCGTGCGACGCGGGCCGCTGGCGACGTGATCGAGGGGACGCGCGCGCTCGCCGCGATGCTGGCGATGGCGAGCTCGCGGGTACACGTCGAGAAGCGAGCCAATCCCTCGCTCGCGAACCTCATGGCGCCCGTAGAAGAGGCGCTCGCACAGGCGAGCCTCGAGGCCGCGCCGATCCCCGTGTCCTCGCCACCTCCGCCGCTCGACGGCGGGCTGCGCGGCGCTCGACCGAAGCCGTTCCCGGCAGCCTCGGAGGTCAGTCGCGGCGTGTTCGACGATGACGCGGACAGCAAAGGGCCGCGTCGCGGCGCGCCCGTCCCACGACCGGCCGCTTTCGCTGCGCGCGCCGACGCCACGTCGCGTGATCTCAAGTGGACCGACTCGGAGAGCGGCGAGGCTGCGCGCCCGTCCACCGTGCAAGTCCCGCCGCAGGGCCTCTTCACGAGCGCGTCGCCGTCGATCGGTCCGGCGCGCCAGCCGGCGCTTCGCCCGCGTGCGGCTCTCTCCGCGTTCGGCGAGTCGAAGCCGCTCTTTCCCCCAGCGGAATCGGCGAAGTCCGACGACTCGACGAGGATCTACGCGAGCGAGGAGCTCGCGCGTGCGGCTCAGGTCGACGTCCCGCCGCCGCGCCGTCCGAGCGCGCCGCCCGATCCGGGAACGCTCAAGGCGCGCAGCCTCGGACCGCCGCACGACACCGCGGCCTCGGCCCGCCCGACCGCGTCCAAGAAGAACACTCTCGTGATGGGCGCGCAGTCCGAGCACACGCCGGCGGTGGGGCTCGGCCGCCCAGCGCGGGTCGCGCCCCCGTCGATGCACAGCCCGACGCTCACGATGGGGACCGCGGAGCCGAGCGCGCCGCCACCCCCACCGCCCACGGCGGATCTGCGCTCGGCGCCGTCTCGATCCGAAGGGCCGCGTTCGCTCGTCGGCGTCCTGAGGGACAGCGTCGCGCCCGCGAGCGCGACCGAGTTCGCGCTCTCGTCTTCGGACGACGAGCTCGACACGAAGGTCGACCTCTTCGACGATCCGCAGATCCCGCCCAGCACGCCGCGCGCGCGTGTCGACACTCCGATGCTCGCGCGCCTCGCAGGACCGGTCGGGTCGACGGGCCGGGTCGAGCAATCGCTCGAAGCGCCCGCGCTGCCGCCGCTTCCTCCGGCCCCGCCGTCTGCGCCGACGCAAGCGCCCCCTTCGCCGTCGTCTGCCGGCGCGCGAAGGGCCAGTTTCTGGCGTCTCGTGGCCGCCGGGGGTGTCGAGGGCGGCGCGGAAGTT
>JBBSAT010000084.1:0-25700 GCA_038252025.1 Polyangiales bacterium
CCCTCGGGTCGATGCCACGTAGTGAAGCACGGCGAGCAGCATCTCTCGGCCGACAGGCGTGTCGGGCAGCAGCTCGATCCGGCGCGCGAGCCGCCCGAAGAGCTCGTCGAGCGTGCTCCGCGCCCGCGCGAGTCGCAGCGCGTCCAGCGCGAGCTTGGCCGTCTCGGGCATGTCCCGCTGATCGAGGCGTCCCTCATCGAGGGCAGCGAGGTCGTCGATGAGGAGCGAGAGCTGCGGGACGTGCGCTGAGAGTGCGTCCCGCTCTGCCTGGTTCGCGAAGTCGAACACGTCGATCAGCGGCTCGATCCGCGGAGCGCTGAAGGCCGAACGACCCATTCAACTCGGGCATTACCCAGTAGGCCCCCCTCGGAGGCCTCTGTCTCGCGAGCCGCGCCGTCGAGGGTCAGACTCCTTCCCGGGTCCGTCGCCGTCGAGGGGTCAGACCCCTTCCCGGGTCCGTCGCGCCAAGGGCGCAGCGGCGGAGACGGACGACACCGACGAGCCGGCCGCGCCGAGCCCCGCCGAGGGCTGACCTCTCACGCGAGCGCCATCCTCCGTGTACCCTCGCGCGTCATGAGCTCCTCTCTGCTCCCCTGCCCGACCTGCTCGCGTCACGTTCGCCGAGGCGACGCGTCGTGTCCCTTCTGCGCGAGCGTTCTCGACGCGTCGTTCGGCCGCTCGCAGGCGCGCCCCACCCCCGGGCCACGCCTCGTGCGCGCCGCGACGTTCGCGCTCGGGACCGCGCTCGCGATCTCCACCGGCTGCGGCGCCCCGGCCACGGCGACCGGGGGGCCGCCCGTCGAGGACGACGACACGAACGGCGGCAACACCGAGGTCGACGCCGGACCCAGGGAGACCGACGACCGAGAGACCCAGACGACGCCGCCGACGCCCGATCCCGATCCCGTCCCGGTCTCCGCATACGGCGCGCCGTCCGAGCCCGGCCCTTCACCGCGGTAGCGGTAAACGACGCTTGCTCGCGCGCGTGGAGAGGCGGCGGCTATCGCTCGCGGCGGCCCATCGTGAAGAACACGGCCACGCCCATCGCGACGAGCACGAAGCCGCCGCAGCAGCAGAGTCCGAGCAGCTCGGAGGAGCATCGCGGGTCGTGCGCGCTCCCGCCGCACACGCGCGCGAGCTCGGGGTCGAACATCCCGACGGCGTCCGCTCGCGCGAGGGCCGGCGCCGCGGAGGCCAAGACGATGGCCAGGACCCGGATGGCCGAGGCCACGATGGCCGAGACCCGCGCGCGCATGCCTACTCTGCGGCGGCCGCTCCGGCCGTGACCGGCTGCATCCACGCGTAGCCGTGAGCGCGCACCTGGTTGATGTGCAGGCCGGCGCACGTGCTCGTGTGCGCGCAGTGGCCGCAGCGGAGCGACTTCGTCCGGTAGTGGTCGAGGATGAACCGGCGCGTGTACCGGAAGATCTCGAGCGAGCCCTCGGGCGTCATCATCGTGGTGTCGAGCGTGGTCGGGAGCGGGGCCGGCTCGCGGCCGAGGATGCACGCCGGGACACCGCGCACCGGGATCTCGGTCGCCGGATGCGCCGAGCGGAACTGCGCGAAGAACGACGGCAGGTCGAGGTCGTGATCGGCCGCCTCGGTGAGGCGCTCGTAGGTCGGCTGACGCAGCGCGAGCCGCGCGGGAAGGGCAGGCAGCGCCAGCAGCCAGTCGCCCGTGAAGCGCGAGAGGAGCACCTCGATCTCGAACGCCGTGTCCTCCGCGAGCAGCGCCGCCGCGTCGTCGGGCTTTCGGACCGTCACGCGCGCGAGCGTCCGCCCATCGAGCGTGCCGTCCTTCACCGCGTCCGCGAGGCCCGTCGTGTCCTCCACGAAGAGCGCGACCGTCGGAATGCCCGCGAACGTACCGAGCTGCGCGCGAGCCGCCGCGACGTCCGTCGCCTCGATCACGAGCACCCCCGCGCCCGCCGAGAGCTCCTCCGGCGTGCGCTTCTTCGCCGTCGACGTGCCCACGACCGGCAGTCCGCGCTTGGCCTTCTTCGCGCTCGCAGGGTCCCCGCCGAACGCCGCCGGCTGCTTGGCCTCCCAGGCGGCGTCGACCCGCACGGCCTCGTACGCCGGCGTCAGCGTCGCGGTCTGCACGTCCTCGAGCGTGTCGCAGAGCTTCTGGAGGTAGCAGTACTTGCAGCGGCCCGGATCGCGACAGTCGAGCTTCTCGCCGATGTCGAGCTGGCGGGTGAACTCGTCTCGCCGCCCGCGGACCTCGTCGTTGAGCTTGTAGGGGTCCTGGATGAGGTGCTCGAAGCCCTCGAGGTGCTGCGGGGGGAAGCGGTTGAGCCAGACGTGCACGTCCGGCCTCTTCGAGAACGCGAGCGCGCGCTGCAGGTACGGCGCTGCGTCCTCGAGGTCGTAGAAGAGGATGTCCTTGCCGGCGGTGAACGCGCGCCCGAAGGGCACCACCTGCAGGAGATCGAACTCGCGCACGCCCTCCGCGTAGAGCCCGTCGAGCATCTCGGGCAGCACCTTCACGTTGCCGCGGTTGATCACGATGTCGACGTTCACGATGACGCGCCCGCTCGCGAGCGCGCCGCGAAGGCCCTTCATCTCCTGCTCGTAGGCGCCCTTCGTGCCGACGAGCGCGTCGTGCACGCGAGCGTTCGGCCCGTGGATCGAGAAGGTGATCTCGTTGAGCCCCGCGTCGATGCACGCGGTGAGGAACTCGGGGTACGAGAAGAGCCGCCCGTTCGTGACCGTCTGCACCTTGCGGTAGCCGGCCAGCTTCCCGAGCTTCACGAAGTCCACGTACTTCGGATGGATCGTCGGCTCGCCGCCCGAGAGGATCAGCCGCGTCGCGCCCTTCTTCCGCCCGTCGAGGATCTGCCGCTTCACCTCGTCCGCGTCCCGCATCTGCCCGTCGTGCGTGTCGGAGTCGAGACAGAACACGCAGTGGTCGTTGCACGCGAACGTGAGCCGCACCCAATTTCGCTTCTCGTGGGCGGCGTCCTCGTGCTGGGTCACGCGCTCGTCGAGCACGGATCCCGAGTGTTGCTCTTCGGTCAGCACCGTGAAGGAAGGTACCACGCTACTATCCGGGCACGTGCGCGTCCTCGTCGTCCATCCGCCCGCGCTCATCGCGCGGGACTTCATCGACTATCCGTACTTCGCGGACCTCGGCGCGGTGCAGCTGGCGGCCGTGGTTCGCGCGCGCGGGCACGAGGTCGTGCTGGTCGATGCGTACGCGCTGCCGCGCTCCGGGATGTACGTCCGCGAGGATCGCCGCCACCTCGGCGCGCCGCTCGATGATCTCGGGGCTCCGATCGCGGCTGCGGGAGCGGTCGATGCCGTCGTCGTGGCCTACACGCCGTTCCATCGCCCGCCGCACCGCGACGCGCTCTACGCCGGGCTGCTCCGCGGCATCCGCGCGATCCACGGGCGGACGCCCATCGTCCTCGCCGACGCCTACCAGTCGGGTCAGCACTACGTCGAGAGCGACGGCGTGCTCGCGGCGTACCCCGAGGCCGACGCGTGGGTGAAGTACGAGGCCGAGGTCACCGTGCCGGCGCTGCTCGACGCGCTGGCGGGCGGCGAGCGCCCCGCCGGCATCCACCGCGGCGTGCGGCCCGAGCGGCTCGATGATCTGCCCGACCCTGCGTGGGACCTCGTCGACCTCGACGCGCACGACGCGTTCCGCGCCAGCGTGATCGGGGCTGCGGGCCGCCCGCGCTGGGCCTTTCCGATCGACGGGCGGACGATGCCGATGATCACCTCGCGCGGCTGCCCATATCGCTGCGCGCACTGCAGCTCGAACCCCGATCGCGCCCCGGGCGAGGTCAAGACGCAGCGGCGTCTCTCGCCCGCGCGCGTCGACGCGGCGATGGCGAGACTGAAGAGCCTCGGCGCGACCCGCGTCGCGATCCTCGACGAGCTCCTCAACGTGAACCGCGCGCACTTCGACGCCGTCCTCACCAGCGCGGAGAAGCACGGGCTCGCGCTGGAGATCCCGAACGGCCTGCGCGCCGATCACCTGACCCGCGAGCACGTGGAGCGCCTCGGCAGGCGCGTCACGACGATCAGCGTGAGCGCGGAGAGCGGCGTCCAGCGCGTGCTCGACGAGATCGTCGGCAAGGACCTCGACCCCGCCGCGATCGAGCACGTGGCGGGCTGGGCCCACGAGCTCTCCGTCCCGCTGCTCGTTCACTTCATCATCGGCATGCCGGGCGAGCGAGCGGAAGAGATCGCGGCGACGCTGACGTGGGCGGCCGACCTCCACGCGCGCTTCGCGATCGAGCCGGCCGTGCAGTACGCGACGCCGCTCCCCGGGACGCGCCTCGCCGAGGGGCGGTCGCTACCGGTGATCAAGGAGTGGGGCCCCGCGTTCCAGAAGCGACCGTCGCAGCCGGGGATGCTCGTCGACGCTCTGGCCCTCGAGACCTTCAAGCACGGCTTCGAGCGGCGCGTCGCGTCCCAGCGCGGCGCGGACAAGCTCATCGTCAACCTCACGTACGCCTGCAACAACCACTGCACCTTCTGTGCGGTCGGCACGCGCGACGGAGTGCATGGCGATGCCGATCGCCAGCGCGAGTTCCTCCAGATCTACCGCGACAATGGCGTGCGCATGGTCGACTTCGACGGAGGCGAGCCGACGCTCCACCCGGAGGTGCTCGAGATCATCGGGCACGCGCGCTCGATCGGCTACGAGCGCATCACGATCACGACCAACGGTCGGCGCGCGCAATACGAAGACTTCGCGAAGGCGCTCGTGACGAGCGGGATCACGACGCTGCTCTTCTCCGTGCACGGCAACGACGCGCGCTCGCACGCGCAGCAGGTCGGCGTGGCCGAGGCGTTCGATCAGACGGTGGCCGGGATCCGGAACTGCGTGCGGCTCGCCCCGAGCACGGTCGAGATCGGGATGAACGTCACGATCACGAAGGGCAATCAGGCGCTCCTTCCGGACATCGCGGAGCTGGCGCTCTCGCTCGGGCTCGCGTGGATCAACCTCCAGTTTCTGACGCCCTTCGGTCGCGCGACGAAGTGGATCGCGCCCGACGAGAACGAGGCAACGGCGAGCGCGTCACGCACGATCACCGAGTACGGAGATCGCATCCGCTTCCAGGTCATCAACCTGCCGTTCTGCATGATGCCGGAGCACGCGCACCTCTTGACGGGCGACCTCGGCAAGCTCGCGCGCCACATGGCGTTCGTGAACAACGAGAGCGTGAACCTCGCCGACTATCTCGCCGAGCGACGCGTGCGAAAGCCGGTCTGCGGCCCGTGCCCGCACCAGCTCGTCTGCGGCGGCTTCTACGAGCTCGACGACGTCCCCGAGCCGCCCTGGAAGGTCGCTGAAGAGGACCGCGTCGGCCCCATCCGCGCGCTTCCGGTGATACGAGGCTGACATGACGTTTCGCAGCGACGACGACGCACGTGAGGAGCGAGTCCGCGCGCTCGAGAAGCAGCTCGAGGAGGCGCGGCGCGAGCTGAGCATCGCGCGGCCGAAGGTGGACCGGCTCGAGATCGCGGAGAAGGAGAACAAGCGCCTCGTCGCAGAGCTCCAGCGACCGGCGGCTGGCCTCCCGAAGCCTGGCTCATCCGGAGGAGGACTGCGCGCGTCGCTCCTCCTCCTCGGCGGGCTGGTCCTGCTGCTCGTCTCCGGGCTCGCCATGGCCGGGGTCTTCCTCGCCACGAGCAGCGGACCTCGAGGCGGCGACGACTGGGCACGCGCGGACGCCGAGCGGCGCGCGGCCGAGGCGGAGCAGCGCGCGCAGGATCTGTCCGAGGCGCTCGCTCGCAGCGAAGCGGAAGCTGCGCGACGAGAGGCCGAAGCGCACGCCGCGATCGACCCGGTCGCGCCGAGCAGCGTCGCGCCGGAGCCCGTGCCGCTCCTCCCGGAGCCGCCCATCGATCCCGCGTCGCTCGTCGATCACAGCATCGACTTTCCGGCGATCCTCCGCGACGGGCGAGTCGTATCCGTCACGGGCGACGCTCCGGTCGCACGCCGCGCGAGGTGTCGCATCTCGATCGCCGCCGCCAGCTCCGACTGCCGCGCGGACGTGTTCTGTGGGAGCGAGTCGCTCTATCCGCGGACGGGGCGCGGCGGCTACTTCCACTGCCAGGTCAGCGACCACGTACTGGAGTCGGGGGCCGACTCGAACCCGACGTCGTCGTCCGGCGATCCTCGCCTCGAGCTAGACGTCGCCCACCGACAGATCACGATCTCCGACGGCCCGAGCCCGGAGTGGTCGGTGTTGGTCGCGTACGACGCGGGCTGAAGTCGCCGGAGCTCCGCGAGCACTACTGCTGGGGATCAACTCCTGTACTTGCGGCCGCCGCTCAGCTGGTCGGCGAGCGCCGCGAGGTCCTGCTCCTTCTTCAAGAGCGTACCGAGGAACGGGATCTTCTCGGTCAGCGAGATCCCGCCGAGGCCCGCCGCGCGAAGGACCGCGAGCCAGTCCACGAGCTCGCTCGTCGACGGCCGCTTCCTGAGGCGCTTCATGTCGCGGATCTCGTAGAAGACGCTCAGCGCCTGCGCGACGAGAGACGGATCGGCGTCCGGATGGTGCACGTCGACGATGCGCTTCATCAGCTCCTGGTCGGGGAAGTCGATGAAGTGGAACACGCACCGGCGGAGGAAGGCGTCGGGCAGCTCCTTCTCGTTGTTGCTCGTGATGATGACGACGGGGCGCTGCTTCGCGATCACCTCGTCGTCCGTCTCGACGACGCGGAAGCGCATCCGATCGAGCTCGTGGAGGAGATCGTTCGGGAACTCGATGTCGGCCTTGTCGACCTCGTCGATGAGGAGCACGACGCGACCCTCCGCGCGGAACGCCTGTCCGAGCGGACCGAAGCGGATGTACCGACGGATGTCCTTCACGTCGCCGTCGCCGAAGCGCGAGTCGTAGAGCCGCTGCACGGTGTCGTAGACGTAGAGGCCGTCCTGCGCGCGCGTCGTGCTCTTCACGTGCCAGGTGAGCAGCGGAAGCCCCATCCCCTCGGCGACGGCCTCGGCGAGCAGCGTCTTGCCTGTCCCCGGCTCGCCCTTCACCAGCAGCGGCCGCTCGAGCAGCAGCGCGCAGTTCACGGCGGCCTCGAGGGCGTCGTTGGTCAGGTAGCGGTCGGTCCCGTGGAAGCGCTGGAAATCGGTCATACGGCGCCGCGAGCCTGACGCGATCGCGCACGGGGCGCCAATCCCATCACGTCCGTGCACGCGGCGAGCACTCCCGTTCGCGGGCGGCTCCGCGAGCACTCGTGTATTTGGCTCGGCGCGCTGCGCAGCCCGCTGCCGTCCGTGCTCGCGGCGAGCACTCCCGTTCGCGGGCGGCTCCGCGAGCACTCGTGTAGTTGGCTACGCCAACCAGGAGAGCGCCCACTCTCCGAGCGCCCCCGTGATCACGGACGGAACGACGAGGCCGATCGCGGATCCGATCACGTAGTCGCGGAGCCGGATCGACGAGAGCGCGCACGCGTACGAGACGCCTGGGAGCACGAAGAGGACGCCCCGAAGAAAGGCGACGGTGGCGATGGGCGCGCGGTCGACGTGCCTCATCAGCGCGCGAACGCGCGGGTGCTCGACCTCCGCCAGCGCACGTCCTGCGATCATCCGACCGAAGAGGAACACCGTGGTCGATGCGCCCAGCATCCCGAAGTACGAGACGACCGTGCCGACCCAGGGCCCATACGCGGCGACGGCCGCCAGCACGAAGATCACGCCGGGCAGCTGCAGCACCTCGCCCACCGAGAAGGCGGTGAGGTAGAGCGCGACGCCGAGGTTGCCCCAGCCTGTCGCCATCTGCTGGATGCTCTCGCGCGTCACGGCGGCGCCCAAGCCGGAGAGGTGCGCGCACGCCGTGAGCGTGACGACGACGGAGACCAACGCGGCGATGCGTAGCTTCGGCGAGAGCGAGCCGCGCCCGATCGATGGAGCTGGGGTCACCGATACCCCTGCGCCTGGAGCGTGAAGAGGCGTGCATAGCGACCGTTCTTCATGACGAGCTCATCGTGGGAGCCGAGCTCCTCGATGTTACCATCGTGCAGGACTGCGATCGTGTCCGCCATCCGAACGGTGGAGAACCGGTGCGAGATGAGCACGGTGGTCTTGTCCGCCGCGAGCTGCCGGAAGCGAGCGAAGATCTTGGCCTCCGCTTCGGCGTCCATCGAGGCGGTGGGCTCGTCGAGCACGAGCACGTCGGCCGTCGTGCGCATGAACGCGCGTGCGAGCGCGATCTTCTGCCACTGCCCGAGGGAGAGCTCGCGGCCATCGTCGAACCACTTGCCGAGCTGGGTGGCGTAGCCCTTCGGCAGGGACTCGATGACCTCCTTCGCGCCGCCCTTCTCGGCGGCAGCCTCGAGCTGCGCCGGGTCGTCGATGCCGCTCGCGTCGCCGACGCCGATGTTCTCGCCGACGGTGAGCTGGTACTGGACGAAGTCCTGGAAGATGACGCCGATGCGGCGGCGGAGGACCTCTTCGTTCCACGACTCGAGGTCGAGCCCGTCGAGCAGCACGCGCCCGCCGGTCGGTCGGTAGAGGCGCGTCATCAGCTTGATGAGCGTGGTCTTGCCGGCCCCGTTCTCTCCGACGAGCGCGAGCTTGTGCCGCGGGGGCAGGTGGAGCGTGATGCCCGCGAGGACCGGCTTGTCGGAGCCGGGGTAGGCGAAGCTCACGTTCTCGAAGCGAACGCCGTCCGCCGGGTCGGGACCGATCACGGCGCCGCCGTCGGGCCGCTCGTGCCCGCGATGCTCGAGGAACCCGAGCAGCGTCTGGAGGTAGAGCCGGTCGTCGAGCACGCCGGAGACGCCGCCGAGGAGCTCCCTGAGCGCAACCTGCCCCTGCCGGAAGGCAGCGAGGTACATCGTCATCTCGCCGAGGGTGATCTCGCTCCGCGCGGCCCGAAGCGCGACCAGCCCATAGAGCGAGTAGAACGCGAGCGTTCCGATCTCGCCGAGCAAGAACCCGTAGAGCCCGCGCCGGATCGCGAGGTCACGGTCTTCCTTCCAGAGCTTCCAGAAGATGGCGCGGTACTTCGCGAGGAACATCGGCCCGAGCCCGAAGAGCTTCACCTCCTTCGCGTGCGCCGCGTTGGTGATGACCATCTCGTAGTAGTTCTGCTTGCGAGACTCCTCGGACTTCCACGAGAAGAGCCGGAACGCGTCCTTGTCGAAGCTGAGCTCGGCGAAGAACGCCGGCACCGAAGCGAGGGCGAGGGCGAGCAACGCCCAGAAGGAGAGGGTGGCGAGCACGGCGCCGAGGCTCAGCATCGTCAGCGCGTTGCTGAACAGTCCGATCAGGTGCTCGACGTGCCCGAGCGGCCGGTACGACGCTTCGCGACGCGCCTTGGTCAGCTCGTCGTAGAGCTTCGGGTTCTCGTAATCGGCGAGGTCGAGGCCGAGCGCCTTCTCGAGGATGCGCTCGTTCACGCGCTCCGCGACGAGCGCGCCGAGCAGCGATGTCGCGGTGCGCTGGCCCCGCGCGCACGCGTTGGCGGCGAGCACCAGGCCGAGCTCGGCGAGGACGAGCCAGGCCACCGTCTCACGTGCGGACGGATCGACGGCGGCGCGCTCGACGGCGTCGACGAGCATGCGTCCCGCCCATGCGATGGCGGCCGGGAGGAGGCCCGAGACCACGGCGAGCGCGGCCATCGCGATCGTGAGCCCCCGATGGGTCTCGAACACCAGTCCCAGCGTCTGGCGCGAGTGCCTCAGGGCCACATCGAGCGGTGGCGGTGCAGGCTTCTCCTTGGCCATCCGTCGTCCGCATACTGAGGCGAAAGCAGGACGGGCGCAGCGGGATTTCTCCCGGTGCGCCCGTTCGAACGGTCAGGCAGGGTCTCAGAACGTCAGCGTGACGGTGCCGCCGGTCGGGCCGCCGTCCATCGAGAGCGTCGGCGCCAGCGGATCCGAGGGGTTGAACGAGTAGAGCGGCTCGTCCCACTCGTCCTGGATCGCGAGGCCGAGGATCATCATCAGGAGGCCTGCGCCCTCGAGGATGCCGCCCACGTAGTTGACCCAGGCGTAGTCGCGGGGGTTCCCGACACCGAGGCCGATCCACGGGCCGACGAGCGGGATCCAGGTCGTCAGCGACCAGGTCGTGTCCGGGCAGCCTCGGCTGGCGCCGCCGAGGCACTCCTGGCCGACGCCGAGGTCCGCGAACACCGAGAACAGGAAGCCGCCCGCGAGCGCGAGGACACCCGGCACCCAGAGCGCGCGGAGCGACTCCGAGTGGTGGATGTAGCGCTGTGGCGGTGGCGCGGTGCCCTGCTGGACGTATGGTGAGACGTAGGCGGGCTGCGTCGGTTGCGCGTAGGGCTGGGGCTGCGCGTAGGGCTGAGGCTGAGACGGGTAGGCCGTGACCTCGCCCTGGATGATCACCTGCGCCGATGCGCCGGCTGGGGCTGCGAGAGCGCCGGCGACGACGAGCGCTGCCAACGTACCAACGACGATCTTCGTCATGCGAACCGACCCCCTTGCAGCGCGGCCCCATCGGGGCAGGCGCGATGTGAAGCTGAAGCTACGAAGCAGAGACATACGACACGGAATCAGGACGGGCGAGCGGGAGAACCGATTCACGTGGCGCGGGGAGGCGGGAGCGGGAGGGGTCTCACGCACGCTTGCGAGCGAGCGTCAGCCCATCGCCGATCGGCACCATGGAGACGGTTACGCGAGCGTCTGCGTGGATCTTCCCGTTGAGCTCGCGGATCGCGGCAGTGTCCTCGTCGAGCACGAGCGGGTCCGCCACACGTCCGTTCCAGAGGACGTTGTCGATCATGCAGAGGCCACCAGGCCGCAGGAGGCCGAGCGCGCGCTCGTAGTAGGCGTCGTAGTTGGACTTGTCGGCGTCGATGAACGCCATGTCGAACGAGCCCGGCCCGGGATCGAGGAGCAGCGCGTCGAGCGTCTCGACGGCGGGCGCGAGGCGGAGCTCGATCTTCTCGCTGACGCCGGCCAGCTTCCAGTGGCGGCGCGCCACGGCGGTGAAGGCCTCGCTCACGTCGCACGCCACGATGCGTCCGTCCGCCGGCATCGCGAGCGCGATCGCCATCGCGCTGTAGCCGGTGAACGTGCCGACCTCGACGATGCGCTTCGCGCCGGTCAGCTCCACGAGGAGCTGCATGAGCTGGCCCTGCTCGGGCGAGATCTGCATGTTCCTCTGCGGCATCGCGTGAGTCTCCTCGCGCAGGAGGCGGAGGGGCTCGGGCTCGCGAAGAGAGCTCGCGAGGAGATAGGCGTGCAGTCGATCGTCGACCTGGATCGTTCGTGCGGACATGGGTCTCTGGCTCCTCGATCAATCACCTCGCGCTCTGGGTCGCGAGCGCTCGTCTTCGTTCAGCTCAGCGCGGCGCGCGCGCGCTCGACGGTCGCTTCGACATCTGCGCGGATCTCGTCGAGGCGAGCTGCGGTCTCGGCCTCGAAGCGCAGCACGAGAACGGGCTGCGTGTTCGACGCCCGGACGAGGCCCCAGCCGCCCGCGAAGAGCACGCGCGCTCCGTCCACCTCGATCACCTCGTGGGTGCCTCGGTAGTGATCGCGGACGAGCTCGACGATCTCGAACTTCGTCGCATCGCTCGAGTCGACCCGGAGCTCGGGCGTGCTGAGCGTCTCCGGCAGGCCGTCGAAGAGCTCGTGGAGCGGGGCTCCCGCGAGGCTGACGATCTCGATGAGCCGGAGCGCCGCGTAGAGGGCGTCGTCGAAGCCGAAGAACCGGTCCGCGAAGAACACGTGCCCGCTCATCTCGCCAGCGAGGAGCGCGTGCTCCTCCTTCATCTTGCGCTTGATGAGCGAGTGCCCGGTCTTCCAGAGGATCGGACGGCCGCCGTGCTTCGCAATGTCGTCGTAGAGCGTCTGCGAGCACTTCACCTCGCCGATGATCGCCGCGCCCGGCCGACGCGCGAGGACCTCGCGCGCGAAGAGCGCGAGAAGACGATCGCCGTAGATGACGTGGCCGCGTGCGTCGATCACGCCGATGCGGTCGCCATCGCCGTCGAACGCGATGCCGAGCTCGAGGCGCTGCTCTCGAACGGCCCGCACGAGGAGCTCGAGGTTCTCCGGCTCCGACGGGTCGGGGTGATGCACGGGGAAGCGGCCGTCGGGCTCGCAGAGGATCGCGACGGGATCGAGACCGATCGCTCGCATCGCGGCGAGCGCGAGCGGACCCGCGGCGCCGCTGCCCGCGTCGACGGCGAAGCGCACGTTGGTGCGGCCCAGCCGGATGTTGCCGCGCACGAAGCCGACGTACGCCGGCTCGAGATCACGCGGCGTGACGGTGCCGCCGGGCCGGAGATCGAAGTCCTCGCGCTCGATCATCCCGCGGAGCTCGGCGATCTCCTCGCCGGCGAGCGTCCCCTTGCCCGCCATCATCTTGAAGCCGTTCTCGTGCGGCGGGTTGTGAGAGCCGGTGACGTGCACCCCGCCGTCGAGGTCGAGGTGGAACACCGAGAAGTAGAGGAGCGGCGTGGGCCCCATGCCGATGTCGATGACGCAGAGCCCACACTCGACGATGCCGCCGAGCAGAGCCGCGTGGAGGCGATCCCCGCTCAGGCGACAGTCTCGTCCGACCGACACGCGCTTGCCGCCACGCCTCGACCACATGGTCCCGAGCGCACGGCCGAGCGCGTGGGCGAGCGTGTCCGGCAGGTCCCGGTCCGCGACGCCACGGATGTCGTACTCTCGAAAGACGTGGGGATTGTCGATCTTCACGGTGGTCTTCTCTCCCTCGAAACGGCGGCTCAGATCCCGCGAGAAGGCTTCCGGCGCGCGAGCGCCTCGACGGCGAGCTTCACTTCCTGCGCGCGCTCGCGCGGGACGACGAGGAGCGCGTCCTCCGTGTCGACGACCACGAGATCCTTCACGCCGATGAGCGCGACGATCTTTCCGGAGCGCGCCCGCACGTAGCAGCCCTCGCTGTCGAGCAGGATGGCGTCGGCGTCGGTCACGCCGTTCTCCGCTTCGTCCTTGCTCGCCAGCTCCCACGCGGTCATCCAGCTGCCGACGTCCGACCAGCCGAAGTCCGCCCGCACGATGCGTACGCCCTCGGCCTTCTCCATCACGCCATGGTCGATCGAGACCGAGGGGAGCGTCTCGAAGACGGCCGCGACTCGGTCCGGATCGAGCCCGGCAGCGGCCAGCCTCGTGAGGCCCTCCGCGAGCGCCGGGAGGTGCTCGGAGATGGCGTCGAGAACGGCGCTGCTCCGAAAGAAGAACTGCCCCGAGTTCCAGAGGAAGCGGCCCGAGGCCACGAACTCCTCGGCGTGAGACCGGTCGGGCTTCTCGACGAAGCGGAGGGCCTGGTGAGATCCGTCGCCGAGCGGCTCGCCGAGCTCGAGGTAGCCGTAGCCGGTCTCGGGCCGCGTGGGCTCGAGGCCGATCGTGACGAGCGCCCCGCTCTCGGCCGCTGCGAGCGCGACGCGCACTGCGTCCAGATAGGCGGGCTCGTCGGCCACGTGGTGGTCCGCGGCGAGCACGGCGATCACGCCCTCCGGGTCGCGGTCCTGCACGACCTGAGCAGCCCAGCCGACGCAGGGCGCGGTGTTGCGCGGCGCAGGCTCGGCCAGGAAGTTCGACGCCGGCACGTCCGGCAGCTCGGCGCGGCTCGCAGGAACGAGGTGCGCGGCGGTCACGACGAGCACGCGCGACGGGGGCACGATCGGCGCGATCCTCCGAACCGTCGCCGCGAGCAGCGACTCGTCCCCCGCGAGGGCGAGGAGCTGCTTCGGCTTCGCTCGCCGCGAGAGCGGCCAGAAGCGCGTGCCCGCGCCGCCGGCCATCACCACAGCCCAGGCGTGCTCGTTCGTCGTCATCGAGGTCCACCGAAGAGATCCACCGCGATCAGCAGCAGGCCGAGCGGCACGAGGTAGAGCGCGAACGCCCAGAAGCGACCGCGCGCCACGATCTGGCGCAAGCCGACGAGCGCGACCAGCCCGACGGCGAACGCCATCACCGCGCCCGCCACGGCCGGTGCGCCGAGCTCGGAGATCACCTCCGGGTGGCGAAGCTCGAGGACCGCCGCGCCGGCGATGGCCGGAAGCGAGAGCAAGAACGAGAGCCGGAACGCCGCCGGCCCGGACATGCCGAGCAGCATCGCGACGCCGATCGTCGAGCCGCTCCGCGTGAGCCCCGGGAGCACCGCGAGACCTTGCGCGACACCGATCGCGAGCGCCTTCCACACCGGCAAGCTGAGCGAGGTGTCGACGGCGCGCGGCGCGGTCCAGCGGGTAGATCCCACGGCGAGCGCGGAGCCGAGCAGACAGAGACCGACGACGGTCGCCGAGCGCGACAGAGGCTCGACGACGTCGCGCAGTGCGAGCCCGATGATCGCCGTCGGCACCGACGCGACCAGGATCGTTCCGATGGCGTGACCCTCCTCGGTGGTGCGCCACTTCGACGGCGAGACGAGCACGAGCAGCAGCGACGCGACGTCGGTGCGGAGGACGATCGCGGTGGCGATGAGCGTGCCCACGTGGAGGAGCACCACCATCGCGAGCGAGCTCTCGACGTCGCCGAGCAGCATCGAGGCGATCGCGAGGTGCCCATCGCTCGAGATCGGGAGGAACTCCGTGATCCCTTGCACGACGCCCAGCGCGAGCGCGGACACGATTCCGATGTCGAGTAGGAGCATCGCCTTCCCGGCGCGGGCCTACTGGACGTTGACGGAGATGTCGAGCGATGTCTGCCAGGCAACGACCCGCGCGCCACGCGGGAAGGTGATCGCAGACGGGAGCGCGGCCGCCACGCAGGGCTCGAACCCGTCTTCTGCGCTCGTCGTGCGCTCGATCACCAGCTCGGGCTCGTAGACGTCGTAGGTGCCCATGTCGTGGAGCCGCGTGGAGTACCGGACGACGAGCGACGCGTTCGCCGATCGCTCGTGGCGGAGCTCCCAGTCCTGGACGAAGCAGTCCGCGATCGCTCGGCGGGCGGCCTCGCCGGCGAGCTGCGTGCGGAGCGTCTCGATCCCGGCATCATCGGACTCGGGGAGCTGGAGATCGATCGCGAGCGCGTCGACGGTCGGCCGGCTCGGCTCGGCGGTGAAGAAGCGCTCGGCAGGGTCCGCGCGATCGAACAAGGCGACGTCGAGCCCCTCGAAGCGCAGCCGCGCGACGGCGCGCCGGACCTCTTCACGCTGCGGAAAGCCGGGGAGTGAGCTCCGGAAGCAGAGATCGGCGCGTTGTGCCCCACGTTCGCGCCCTTCGGCGTCGGTCGAAGTCCTCAAGATGATCGCGGCGGACTCGCAGAGCAGCTCGGGCGGCACCGGGGCATGCGCGGTGTTGAACGCCTCGATGGACTGGTCGTAGGTGCGGATGGCGCCTTCCCAGTCGCCCGCTTCGATCTGCGCGGCGGCGCTCGTGGCGAGGATCTCGCCCGCGATGCTCGTGGTCCGATAGCGGCAGCTGCGGTCGACGCAGACCTGATCGCTCGGGCAGTCCTCTCGTCCCGCGCAGCTCGTGCCCGTCGGGGGCCGCTTCGAGGGCGTCGTGTCGGTGTCGTCCGACGCGTGGCTCGCGGTCGTGCTCGTGCCTTCGCCGCGAGGATCGAGCGTGGCACCTCGGCGGTTGCATGCGAAGAGCGCGACGCCGGCCAGGAACGTGGCTCCGGAGAGCAGCGCAGCGCGAGCGACAGGTCGAAGCTTCATCCGGGGCCCTTCGTCAAACCGAGCATCACTCGGGATCGAGACTGAGACGTGTCGAGTGCCGAGGAGCGGTGCGCCAGCATGGCGGGCGGCGCAACCCGAGCCTCAGAAGTGCAGCTCTAGCGCGAGCGTGACGATCACGGCATCCACGTTGGGCACCGCCGCCGCGCCGTAGTGGAACTGGGGGAAGTCGTTGTGCAGCCAGTCGGCTCGAAGCAGCACGTCGAATTCCGAGAGCGGGTCTCCCAGGTTGGTCGCGCTGTAGGCGATGGAGCCGCCCACGAGGACGCTGGACATCGCGGACAGCTCGCGGTCGCCGGTGAAGTACTGACCAAGCGGCATCAGCCCGTAGTCGTCCGAGTAGAACGCGGCCGATCCTTGCGTGTAGTAGCGGCCGCGGACCCGAATGCGGAGCGCGCCCTCGATCACCTCTTCGAAGGCGAGCTCGGCCGAGATCGACTGGATGCCCCAGGTGTCGGTGTAGATCCGCGCGTTGGCCTGAAGCGCGCCCGAGAGCGGCTCGACCCAGAGGCGTGCGCCGAGCGATGCGGCGTAGCGCGCCCGGTGATCGGGGTGGTGCTCCTGCGCCGCCGATCGTCCCAGCCAGACGCCGCGGTATGGGTTGCTCTGGAAACCGTCCACGAGCTGCGCCGTGACCGTGACCTGCGTCGTGAAGATCGACGCCCACGCCTGGGTCCAGCTCCCCTGAAACGTCTGGAGGGAGACGTCGCGCGTCGTGAAGTCGGGGTTCGCGGTGAAGCAGCCCGTCGACGAGGAGAGCCTGCGCCGGTCGACCGGATCCTGGGCACGCGGCTGGAAGACGTCGCACACCGAGTCCCAGCCTCGGGCGTAGCTGAGGTCGAGCACCATCGTCCGCTCGAACGCCTCCGCGCGGGCGCCCAGGGTCATCGCGTGGCTGCGGTAGTCGTTCTCGAAGCCGTACGAATAGCTCCCACGGATCGTCGCGAAGTCGCTCCGGATCTCCGTGCCCGCGGTGAACACGTTCCGGAAGTCGTTGAGCTGAGTGGCGGTGCTGATGACGTCGGGGGAGGGTGAGGGCGCGTCGACGACGGCGACCGAGGCGCCGCTGACGACGTCCGCTTCCCAGCCGACCCGGATCCCGAGCTCTTCGATCGGGTCCACACGGCCCGTCACGCTCGGCGTCACCACGTTCATCTGGAGAGGGCCGCCGCCCTCGTGGAACACCGTCGCGCCGACGTCGACCTCTCCGCCTGCGTCGGCGCGGACGTGGCCCGTGACCACGGCGACGGCGATCAGCATGCCGGCGAACGTCGCGCGTCGCGCGAGGCGACCGCGGAGTCCGGCGGCGCTTCGAACGGCGCCGCTCGCGTGTAGAGAGCTCAGTTGCACCCGCAGCCGCCTCCGGTGACCGCACCGGCGCCATAGCTGCCCTCGCGGTTCGAGAGCACGTGCTCTTCGTCGGCCGCAGCCTGTCCCCCGGAGCCGAACGTCATCGCGGGATCGGCGAGGAACTCGCGCTGCTCGGGCCGCACGGTCACGCAGCCCGGCGCGAAGCTCGACGCCGTCGCGATCGCGATCGCGATCGCGATGAACCGCGGCTTCGAAGAAGCTCCCTCAGCCCGCTTGGAAGAAGCCCGCTTAGAAGAAGCCCGCTTAGAAGAAGCCCGCTTAGAAGAAGACAGTGAGCCCACCGCTGTACTCCTCCTGAACGACGTATCGGTTCGCGTCGTAGAAAGCCCAGAGCCGCGCCTCGAGGCGCAGCGTGATCCGATAGCGAAATGCGAAGCGGAGCCCGCCGCCCCCGTAGAGCGCGCCCGTGGCGCCGGAGCGGAGCAGGAACGCGTCGGCGTTCGGGTCGGCGTACGCGACGCCGCCGCCGACGACGAGGAACGGGATCACCACCGAATGGGGGAACACGTTGACGATGCCGCCGGCCGTGCCGATGAGGAGCCTGCCTCGATCGCCGACCGCAGCCGCGGCCGTGAGCTCGAGCCCGAGCTCCGGCGCGATGTAGAACGCCGGCCGGATGGCCATGAAGCCCTGCACGAGCCCGAGGGCCCCGAAGTTGAACGACACCTCGCCCACCGCTTGTGGAAGCGGCGGCGGTGCGAACACCTCGGGTGCGAACTGACCCGCGTGAGCCTCCTCTTCCGAGAGCTCGTGTGTGTAGACCGTATCGCCCTGGATCCACGCGAAGGTCCCGTCCGGCAGCTCGACGCGAAACCAGTAGCCGCGCGCGCCGCGCTCGACGATGCGGAGCACGTCCCCGCGCGACGCCGTGTACACGTGTCGGAACGACGCGCCGGGCCCGCTGTGGAGCTCGGAGCGATCGACGATCACGCGTGCGTAGACGCCCTCGGGCGGAGCGTCCTCGTCCGCCACCGTGGCGCTCGCCTCGGCCTCCTGCGCGAACGCAGCGGGCGCGCCGATGAGGGCCAGCACGACCCATCCCGCGCCCAGGAGCCACCCTCCGCGACGGAGGGACGCGGGCATCCTCAAAGCGAGCCCCGCGCGAACCACTCGAGGATGAGAGCTTCCTGCGCCATGTCGACGGTGCGGCGGGGGTGCGAGTCCATCATCGTCGGTCGGCGATAGAACGGGCTCGACTCGGCGTCCGGGCCGAGGGTGAACTGCACGCTCTGCAGGTTGTTCATGTACTCGAGCGGCACGACGGCGCCGGGCGAGAGCGAGCCATCCATGCAGTCGGGGCGCGCGACGCCCGAGGTGTCGACGAGCCGCAAGGACGACTGCGACGCGTGACAGCCTCCCGTGTCGCCCGCCGCGCCCGTCGCGCAGCTCGCGGCCTGCATCACGTCCGGCTGGATGACGCAGTAGAAGTAGTCCTCGTCGAGGCGACCGTTCGGCTGGACGATGTTCTCTCCCAGGTCGACCGTTCCGCAGCCTGCCGCGGACGTGAAGGCCCCGGCGATCGCGAGCAAGGAGGCGATGTCCCGGAGGGTCACGAGGCCGAGCCTGCCAAAACCACCGTGCCGGGGTCAACGAGAACGAGCGGCGCCGTGCTCGAGGGATCTCGGGGGGGCCGTTTCCGGGGGCCGTACCGCGGCGCTGGCGGTTCGCTCGCGGTCGACGTGTTAGACCTATCTGGTTGGGGGGAGGTTCTATACATGACGAACCGTGACCGTCAGGTTCTCGCGTGGGTCCTGCCCGCGCTCGCTCTCGCAGGCTGTGGAGGCGGAACGCCCCCACCTCGAGAGACCACACCCGTCGCTGAGGTCGCGCCGCCCAGCGCGGTGACCCACGCGCGCGGCTCGAACGAGGTGCGCGCCCGCGTCGGCCGCCTCGGCGGGACGCTCGAGCTCGCCAACGGCGCGAGGCTCGAGATCGACGAGGGCGTCCTCACGGACGAGGTCGAGATCGTCATGCGTGTCGGGACCGACGCGCACGTGTTCGACACGCCCGAGACCCAGACGCCGCTGGGGCCGCTCGTGGATCTGACGCCGGCCGTCGAGGGCTCACGACGCGGAGGCTTTCACTTCAGCGTGACGGCGGTTCGGTTCCCGGCTGGCTATCCAGAGGAGGATCTCGCGCTCGGAGTGGAGGAGTCGAGCAGCCAGCGCGAGCACTTCGTTTCGAGCACCCAGACGCGCTGGCAGATGTACCCCGCCTCGCATCAGGGCGATCGCTTCGAGGCGAACCTCGACTCCATCGCCGGCTATCGCTTGCAGTTCGGCGTCTCGCGTTGAACGCGGGTCCCTCCTCGGCGGGGAAGTCGATGGCGGAGCGGGCTCTCGGTCGCACGTCGGATGAGCACGCGCGCGCGCTGGGCGTGCCTCGCGAGGCGGTGGAGCTCGTCTGGGGGTCGGAGGTGATCGATCTCCACCTCGAGACGTTCCTCCCGCCGCGGCTCTACGGATACGACGTCCTCGCTCGCCACTCCCACCTGTTCCCGTCGCTGGGCTACTTCTTCGGGCACCTGGACGTGCCGCGCACGATCGAGGCGGGGCTCACGGGCGCGATGTGGTCGATCGCGACGAACGTCTCGCGAGCCTCGAAGCGGCGCTTCGACGTGCTCGGCGAGAACGTCCGGAACGTCGCTGCGACGCTCCGCCGGAGCGGACGCATCGAGATCGCGACGACCCACACGGAGTACGCCGCAGTGCGCGCCGACGGAAAGCACGCGGCGTTGATCAGCGTGCAGGGCGGAAACGCGTTCGAGGGCGCGGGCGCGCTCGTGAACCCGGGCGGGCTCGTGACGCGCGTGACCGTCGTCCACCTCTCGAACTCGGTGCTGGGCGCGACGAGCAGTCCGCTCCGCGGCGGCGCGGATCCCGGGCTCACCGACCGCGGCCGCGACTTCGTGCGGTGGCTCGACAGCGAACGAATCTTCATCGATCTCGCGCACGCGAGCCCGCGCTCGTTCTGGGACGCGGTCGAGGTCCACGACCGCACACAGCCGCTCGTCGTCACGCACACGGGGATGTCGGACGTCCATCCCATGTGGCGCAACATCGACGGCAAGCAGGTCCGCGCGGTGGCCGACACCGGCGGCGTGGTCGCGATCATCTTCCACCGCGCGTTCCTCGGGCCGCGCGTCCGGGACGGGCGCGTGATCCTCGACCACATCGAGGCCGCGATCGCCGCGGGCGGCGAGGAATGCGTCGCCCTCGGAAGCGACTACGACGGCTTCATCATCCCGCCGCCCGATCTGCGAGACGGTGCGACCGCGTTCTATCGCCTCGTGGCCTACATGCTCGAGCGCGGATGGCGCGAGGAGCGGATCAAGAACGTGCTGGGCGCGAACTTCCTGCGTTCGTTCGCCCGCCTGCGCCCCTAGCCGCCTGCGCCCCTAGCGCACCGGGAGCGCTACTCGGAGCGCCCGCGCTGGGTCACTTCCGACCAGACGATCTGATCGCGGAGCAGACCGAGCGCGCGCGTGTGGATCCGGCTCGCCCACGACCTGGACACACCCAGCTCCGCCGCGATGTCGTCGAGCAGGCGGCCCTCGAAGTAAAAGCCGCGCACGACCATGGCTTCGCGCTCGGGGAGCTTCGCGAGCAAAGCGTGAAGCTGCGCCTCTCGCTTCGTGGTGTGCTGGCGCTCGGCGACGACCTCTTCCGGCGTCGCGTCGCTCTCGTCCTCCGACTGGCCCATCGCCTCGATCACGTACGCCGCGGTGATCTTGCCGAGGGTGTCGTCGATGGCGGCGAGGTTGGCCTCCACGTCCGACTTCTGCGCTGGGCTCGCGCCCGCTTGAGACTCGGCCACCGACTCGCCGACGAGATCGGCGGCCTCCGCCACCTTGCGCATCTGATGAAGGCGCCGCGGCAGGTACGCCATCTTGCGAACGCCATCGATCATCGCGCCGCGGACTCGGTAGTACGCGAACGTGTTGAACTGGACGCGTCGCGCCGGATCGAAGCGGGCCTTCGCTTCGAGGAGCCCGTGATAGCCCCAGGCGACGAGGTCATCGAAGTCGAGGCTGAGGTCCATCTCGCCGCGGAGTCGCGTCGCGATGCCGCGCACGAGCCCCTCGTGCTCCCGGATGAATCGTTCTTCCTCGGACCCCGCCATCGGTCTCGGTCGATACACGGCGCCGGCGCCAGACGTCAAGCGGGCGAGCCATCCTCGTCGTCTTCGTCGGTCGCGACGCGCTTCCTGAAGCGGACACGGTGCACGCGGCGCGCTCGCACGTCTTCGACCACGGCTTCCCACTTTCCTGCGGGAACGACGTCCCCAGGGCTCGCGAGCCGACCCAGCGTCGCGATGACGAAGCCGCCCACGGTCCCCGTGCCCTCGAGCTCTCCGAGCTTCAGGCCGTCGAGCTCGACGTCGTCGATGGGAAGCGCGCCGTCTACGACATACGTGCCGTCCGGCTGCTCCTCCATCCGCGGCTGCGTGCTTCCCTGGAGCTCGCCCGTCAGGTCGCCGACGATCTCGGCGACCGCGTCCTCGAGCGTCACGAGCCCGCTGGTCCCGCCGTACTCGTCGACGACGAGCGCGATGGGGATCGTGGTCCGCTGAAACTCGTCGAGGATCTCGCCGACGGTTCGCGACTCCGGGACGATGAGGATGTCGCGCTTGAGGACCGACGGCGCCGCGCCGCCGCGCAGGATGAGATCCTTCACGTAGACGTAGCCCACGATGTGATCGGGGTTCCGATCCTGGCTCACGGGGTAGCGTGAGAAACCGAACTTCCGGACCTTGGCCATCCACGCGTCGAAGTCGTCGGAGAGCGAGAGAAACTCCATGTCGACGCGAGGCACCATGATCGCGCGTACCGGGCGGTCGGTCGCGCGCAGTACGCGCTCGAGGAGCTCGCGCTTCTGCGTCTCGAGCTCGCCGAACGAGGCCTGGATGAGCAGCCGGAGCTCTTCGAGCGAGAGCTTGCCCTCGGCGTGATCCGGAGCCGGAAGGCCGAGCGCTCGGAGGACGAGCTTGGAGGCCGAGTTGAGCAGGATGAGGGCCGGGTAGACGGCGAGATAGAAGCCGCGCAGCGGGGCCGCGGAGTAGCGGGCGATGTCCTCCGGCCTCTGGATGGCGAGCGACTTCGGCACCAGCTCGCCGATGACGATGTGCAGCCCCGAGATCACGCCGAAGCCGACGGTGACCGCGATGCCCTCGATCACGCGCTCGCTCAGCCCGAGGAGCTCGAGCGGCGGGCGAAGGAGCCCGGCGAGCGCGGGCTCGCCCAGCCAGCCGAGGCCGAGCGACGCGAGCGTGATGCCCAGCTGGGTCACGGGCAGGTAGGCATCGAGCTGCCGGACGATGGTCAGCGCCCGCTTGGCGCGCGGATCGTCGTCGTTCTTGATGCGCGCCTCGAGCGCCGTCGGTCGCACCTTGGCGAGCGCGAACTCCGCCGCGACGAAGAAGCCGTTCGCGAGCACACAGACGAGCGCCCCCAGCAGTGCCAGCACGGCGTCCGGCCTACCCGCGCGGGGAGCGCGTGTAAAGGAGGCCCTCGGCGATGGCGCTCGTGCCCCGCGCCAGGAGCGCGTCTACCGAGTAGAAGCGCTCCCCGACCCGCGGGCGAGCGACGAATCTGCCATCCCGGCGGGGGGTGGCCGGTGGGGGTTGTCCGTTCACTGCTTGTGGAACGGGATCGGCGAGCGCATCAGGCCGACGCTCGAAGGGGTCTGTGGCGCGGTCGGCTGTGCCGGGTCCGCGTCCCCGTCGAGGGCTGCCACCGCCGCCGACGACCGCTCGAGGCCAGCAGCCAGGGCCGCGTCCTTCTGGAACGTCGTGACGATACGGACCAGGCGGAGCGAGAGCTGCTTCCCGAGCTCGATCTCGCGCTCGACGAAGGCGTCGAACGAGCCGTATCCCTTCGCCTCGTAGAGGCGACGGTCGCGGATGTCGACGAGGATGGTGCCGATCTCGTGGAAGGTGCGCGAGAGCCCGCGCTTGAGCGCACGGATCTGCGAGGTCGCCGTCGAGAGCGCCCCGATCTTGGCCTTGAGCTCATCGGCGCCCACGGGGCTTCTGATCGTCAGCCGAGGCGGGATCCGCGACTTGCGCAGCATCGACGTCTGGGTGCCCGGGCTCGGCGCCGCCGCAGGCGTGATCCCCGGCTTCGCTGCCGCGGACGCCTTCTGCGAAGGTGCCCGCTCCATGCGCGTGGGCGGCTTCGGCCCCGGCGCCTTCGACGTGCCGATCTTCGCCTTGGCGACCGGCTTCGGCGTCGCGTGCACGGGTCTGGACGCGGCCTTCGCGGGCTTGGAGGTCGCCTTCGCGGGCTTGGACCCTGCTCTGGCTACCTTCGCGGCTTTGCCCTTCGGCGCTGCCACTTTGGTCGCGGCTGCTTTGGGCGCGGCTGCGCGACCGGCTTTCGATGCGCTGTTCTTTTTCGCCACTTCCGCCTCCCCGAAAGCCAATGCTTCCCGGACGGTTGGCGCATACCACTTCGCGATCGCGATTGTAAAGCACGTGTCGCGCCGCCTCGGTCGGAGACGACGCGAAACCCGTGTCGCGAGCGGCTACTCCTCGGCCTCGATCCCCATGTGGAACCACTCTTCGCCGAGGTGTGGCGTTTCGAGCAGGGCCCCGTCCCGTCCGTCCCTGCGGACCACGAACGAGCGCCTGGAGATGGAGTCGTCGCTCTCTCGAGCGAAGATCATGACGTAGTTGATGCCCGGCCGGAGCGGCAGGGAGGCCTCGACTCGGCACTCGGCCGGCGTCGTGGACCCTCGGTTCGAGTGATAGAAGACCTTCCGAGTTCCTACGAAGATGTACACGTCCCGGACGATCTGATCGTCCCGGGCGATCGCCCGGATGGAGAGGTGGTCGTCCGTCGTCACGAGCGTGGGCGTCGACTCCAGATCGATCCGCGGCGGCATGTAGACCAGCACGTCCGCGACGTGGGCCGACGAGGTCGCGTGGTCGCTCACGACATCGCTGCTGGACACCCAGCCCGGGCGCCCCCCACCGATGTCGACGCGCACGGCACCTTCGAGGTCGGCCTGGGCGAGCAAGGCGAGCGCACCGCCTTCGACCTGGGCGAAGCTGCGCGCGCCTTCGGCGGGCGCCTCCCGGATCATCGCGCCCGACCGGAGCGTGACTCGGCCCCGGCGTGCGGTCGGAGTGACCCCCTGGCTCGCGATCGGCACGTCGAGCCGCTCGGTCATGACCTCGCGGAGGTCCGTGTCGGCGACGCCGAACTCCAGGCGGGCGGAGTCGTCCTCGAAGTCCGGGAGCACCTCGAACGTGAACGAGACCATCCACTCCTGTCCGGGCGCGAGGTCCTCGCGCTCGAATCGTCCGGCGTGGATCAGCAGCCCGCGGCCGGCGAGGCTGCGGAGGTGCGCTTCCGTGTGGTGCGTCGCGCCAGCGCCCGTGTTGCGGACGTGGAGGTAGATCCTCCCCGTCTCGCCGCGCTGGATGACGCCGTCGCTGTTCCCGTGGACGTCGTCCGCCACCTGGACCGAGTAGGCGAACTGCGGCCGCGGGAGGGCGCTCACGGTCGTCCGGAGCTCGGCGGTCGCCGGCGCATGGCCATGAAGCTCCGAGAACTCGACGCGGAGGCCATCCGCGCGGTCCGAGACCTCCATCGGAAGCGTGCAGGCGCGCTGCTCGTCCTCGGTGCGGCAGTAGCCCAGCGTGGTCGTCCACTCGCGCGTCTGGCCCGGGTCGAGGCGACCGAACACGAGCTCGCGGTGGTTGAAGAGCGCGTAGTCGCTGCGGGTCATCGCGCGCAGCTGGTAGAGCGGCGTGGTCCCCGTGTTCGTCACGCGAACGCGCAGATCGAAGGGCTGGCCGGCGGTGCCGTGCGCGCCGGCCTGGACGGTGTCGACCTGGACGGTGACGGGGCTCGCGCCCTGATCGGCGCCCTCGCTCCAGTCGACGCTGACGGTCGTGAGCTCGTGTGCGGCCGTGGTCATCTCACCGGCGGCGATGCGCGCGATGATCGGCCGCGCATCCTCGAGGATCTCCGCGCGGCCCGAGCGCTGCGCGTGCGAGAGCACCTCGCGGGCAAAGCGCAGGAGGAACTCGTCCTCTTCGGCGTTGTCCTCGTGGTCCTCGGGCGCCGCCTCCTGCAGCTGCAGGCGTGTGGCGAGCGGCAGGTAGTAGCGCAGCGTCACCGACGGCTCGTCCGCCTCGCGCGCGCTCCTGTTCGTGAGGTGGGACGCCAGGTCCGCCTCGCGCAGGTACTGCTGGTCCACCGTGAGATCCATGTCCAGACGGTCGACCGTCATCGGGTCGATCTCGACGTCCGGCGTGATGCCCACGCCCTGGATCGAGATCTCGCCGGGGGTGAGGTACTGCGCGATGGTCAGCTTCAGCGCCGAGCCGTCGTCGTAGTCGTAGAGCACCTGCACGGAGCCCTTGCCGAACGTGCGTTGGCCGACGATGAGCGCGCGATCGTGGTTCTTGAGCGCTCCGGCGACGATCTCGCTCGCCGAGGCCGAGCCTCCGTTCACCAGGACGATCATCGGGTAGTCGTCCTCGGTGCCCTCACGGCGCGCCGACCGCTCGTCACGCTGCTCCGGATCCGTGGACTCGGTCGTGACGATCGTGCCGGAGGCGAGGAACGCGTCTGCGACGCGCACGGCCTGGTCGAGCAGTCCGCCCGGGTCGTCCCGAAGATCGAGCACGAGCCCACGCAGGCCCTGCGTGTGCAGCTGCGCGAGCGCGCGCTGCATGTCCTCGAACGTGTTGCCCTGGAAGCTCGAGATCGAGACGTAGC
>JBBSAT010000085.1:0-25320 GCA_038252025.1 Polyangiales bacterium
GCCCCGGGGCTTTTCGCCCCCCGGGCCCCCGGCCTCCCCCCCGGTGGGGCGGGCTCTCCCGCGCGCTTGCGGCGGGGGGGGGCGGTCCCTTTGGCTTTCTGTGGGGGGGGGGGGGGGGGGGGCGAAAAGCTCACCGTGGTGTTTCGGACCTCCCTCACGGCGACCCGCGAGCGCGATCCGCGTGGGTCCTGCGTCGTGTGCGTGGCGCACATGTTGCGAAGCGTGGCCTTGGGGCCTCACCGCGGAACCAAAGGACCTCTCTTCATGCACTCTCAGCTCACGCTCGACCGCTTCCCCATGAACGTCATCATCGGCGTGGACTTCAGCGTCGGGTCGCTCGACGCCGTCCGGGAGGTGGCCGATCTCGCCGAACGCGGGCTCGTGCGAGAGGTGCATCTGGTCCATGCCATCAGCCCTCCTGCCAATCACGGGCCGGCCAATCACGGGCCGGCCAATCATGGGCCGGCCGGTCACGGGCCGAACGACTTCCGCGAGAGCGACGCGCTCGAGGAGGCGCGCGTCGAGCACCTGCCCGAGGAGATGCGCGCCTTCGCGGCGCCGGCGCTCGACGCATCGCTCTCGGGGCTTCACCCGGAGGCCGTCGTCGTCCACGAGCACGTGATCTTCGACGAGCCGGCCCATGCGTTCGAGCAGCTCGCGGGCGACCTCGACGCCGACCTGATCGTGCTCGGGGCGCACAGGACGCGCTCCGGCGCGCCCGGGATCCTCGCCTGCCACCTCGTCGGCATCGCCCCCTGCCCCGTGCTGCTCGCGCGACCGCGATCGACCCAGCCGCAGCGCGCTCGCCGCTCCTCGCCTTCTTTCGTGACGCTGGCCCCGACGCGAAGCGCCCCCCCGGCGGCTGTGGCGCGCCGAGCGCGTTGAGGACGACATCGACCTTGCGCGACCTCCCGCAGAGGGCCCTGGCCTCCTACGTCTGGCTCGTCGTCATCGGCACGTTCGCGCTGGCGCTCGGCGTCGCGGCGTCGCTTCGCGTCGCGTCCGAGCACACGCTGATCGTCCGGTCGACGCTGCACGATCGTCGCTTCTTCGGCGAGATCATCGAGCGCCTCGTCGACGCGCCCTCACCCGACCCGGACGCCGCGATGCATCGCATCCTCTCGGGGGAGAGCGTCCGCGGAGCGCGCATCGACGCTTCGGTGGACGAGGAAGGTGCAGCGCGAGAGATCGCGAGAGAGATGCCGGCCGCCCAGTGGGAGCGCTTCGACCGACGCGAGGTCATCACCGGCGTGCGCGGTGAGCGCATCACGACCCTCGTGCCGATCGGCGGCTCCGAGCGATGGCTCGAGCTCGACGAGCCCGTCGCAGGCTACGAGCACCTCGCGTGGCACGACCTGCGCTGGGCCACCGCCGCGTCGTTCGCCATCGCGGTGCTCGCGGGCGCGTTCGCGTGGCTGTTTCTGCGTCGCGCCGTCGGCCAGCCGCTCGCGGAGCTCGCAGAGCTGGCGGATCTGATGGCGGAGGGCGATCTCGAAGCGCGGAGCCACCTGGAAGCGAGACAGGACGAGATCGGACGGCTGGCGCGCTCGGTTCACCGCCTTGCCGATCAGCTCGAAGACCAGCGCGCTCGGATCGCTCAGAGCGGCGAGCCCTCGCGGAGCGCGTCCTCGTCACCGTCCTCGCGACCGGCCGGCGAGCCCTCGGCAGGCGGATTGCCGGGGAAGAGCTTGTAGAGAAGCGGCAGCGTGAAGAGCGTGAGCGTGAGCGAGGAGACGAGCCCGCCCACGACCACGATCGCGAGAGGCTTCTGCGAGTCCGAGCCGATCCCGTTGCTCAGAGCCGCCGGCGAACGTCACGATGACGACCGAGAGCGTTCATGACGCGCTCGATCGGGAGGTGACCTGACGCTCGACCTCCTCCGCCGCATGCCCCGGCCACTGCGTGATGACCGTCACCTGAGTGTCGCCCACGTCTGGGTAGGCCTCGATCGGAACGACGGTGAAGGCGTGCACGCCCAGACCGACGAGCATGACGGCCGCGATCAGGATGACGAGGCGCTGTCGCAGCGCGAAGTCGACGATTCGCCGAACCATCGACCGGCATCATGAGCGACGGTTTGCGCAACGAACAGCGGGCGCGCGCTGGATCCCGCAAGTGATCGTGGCGAAGCGGGGCTCACGAACGAGGGAGTGTCAGATCGCCTCGCTCTCGCGTGACAGGAACGCGCTGGAACACGCCCCAACGCCGCATTCGAGCCGGCACGAAGCGTGCTGGGAGGCTGGTCCCGCGGTGGGGCCGCCGGGATGCGAGGCACGATGAGCGCGGCGCGAGACGAGCGGCCCAACCCGAGAGAGCGAAGTCGAGGCAGGGTTCTCCTGGCCGAGGACGACGAGGACTTCCGCGATCTGCTCACCGACGTGCTGATGGCGGAGGGCTATCGCGTCACCGCCGTCGCGAGCGGTGTCGAGCTCTTCTACATGCTCACCGTGCACCCGCGGGACTCGTACGACGTCGTGCTCTCGGACGTCCGGATGCGTGGCTTCTCCGGCCTCGAGGTACTCGTCGCGACACCGCCGCACGAGCGACCGCCCTTCGTGCTGTTCAGCGGCTTCGCAGATGCGGCGACGTCGAGCGCCGCGCTCGGGGCGGGCGTGTCGGCGTTCCTGTCGAAGCCGTTCGAGCTGAGCGAGCTCGCGCCGCTCCTCGACGTCGCGGTCGCCGAGAGCCGCCGCGGGAGGCAGCTGGGCCGCTGAGCGCATCGACGGGCGGGCGACGCGTGAGCGCTCGAGCAAGCACGCGAGACGTTCGCCCGAGACGGCTCCTTCGTGATCGAGCCGAGCCGCCTCCCCGCGGGCGTGACCTGGCCCGAGGCGCTCGAGGGGCCGTGAGCCGCGAGCGAGCGAGACGCGAGGCTCGACAACGCGGTGCGCGCGGACGAACCTCACGCCATGCGATTTCTACACACCATGCTGCGCGTGCGTGATCTCGACGCCGCGCTCCATTTCTTCTCGCTCCTCGGGCTGAAGGAGCAGCGGCGCCGCGACGAAGCGCAGGGCCGCTTCACGCTCGTCTTCCTCGGTACGGGTACGACCGGCGACACGGCCGAGGTCGAGCTCACGCACAACTGGGATCAGAGCGAGGCGTATCCGACGAGTCGCTTCTTCGGTCATCTCGCGTACGAGGTCGACGACATCTACGCGCTCTGCGCGAGCCTCTCGAGCGCGGGCGTCGTGATCCATCGCCCGCCGCGCGAGGGCCGGATGGCGTTCGTGAAGTCGCCCGACGGTCACTCCATCGAGCTGCTCCAGCGCGGCCCGGCGCTCGCCCCGGCCGAGCCGTGGAGCTCGATGCCCAACGTCGGAAGCTGGTGAGCGCGCGTCAGTCGATGCAGACGGGCGGTAGCTCGAGCGGACCGGTCCAGGCGCGGCCCTGCGGTGCTTCGCGCGAGTCGCTGACGGCCATGCCCTCTTCGTGATCGCCGACGGTGACGGGAAGATCGTCGGGCAGCGGCGCGCGCCCCGTGATGAGAGCGCGCAGCTGCCGGCGTGAGCCGTCCGCGGGCATCTCGCGCGACCAGAACGCGCCGATGCGGAGGATGCGCCCTCCGTCGACTTCATCGAGCACGTCGCCGAGCACGTGCCGCACGGTGGACGAGGCCGCGATCACCTCGCGCAGGCTTCCCACCGCCTCGTTGCCTCCGAGCGCCCACGGGGGATCGGGCACCTCGGTGCCGGTCTCGTCCTCGAGCTGAAACGTCGCGAAGCCGAGCGTCGGTCGGCCGTCCCAGTGGATCGCGCGCGGCTCGGTCGAGACGTTCTCGAGCTCGATGGCGACGCTGAGCGAGGACCGATCCTCCCGCGATCCCGAGGTGACGATCCGGCCGCGCAGGCCGTCGACGACGCTCGACCATTCTCCCACCACCTCCCCGCAGCGCGGCTGCGTGGCCTGGGGCGCGGCGGTCTGCGCGCCTCCGCATCCCAGCACGAGCAGCATGGCCATCGACGCTGCGCTCAGTCTCGTCTCGCTCGGCATCCGTGGGTTACGCGGGAGAGGCCGAGAGCCTCCCCGGCGTCGCGTCACGCGGGCGGCGGACCGGCGACCGGCACGACGGCCTCCGCGGCTCCGTCGCTCGGCGCGGGACGAGCTCGCCCGCGCGAGGCGGGCCAGAGCTCCTGACGCACGGGATCGGTCGGGAACGACTCGATGCCTTCGAAGCCGAGCGTCTTCGGCGGGCCAGGCTCGGGCGGCAGATATGCGGTGCCGAAGAGCCAGTCCCAGAGCGAGAGGTTGATCGCGAAGTTCCTGTTCGTGGGGCCCGCGCTCGGATGCGCGTGATGCCAGACGTGCATCTCGGGGCCGTTGAGGACGTACTTCAGCGGGCCCATGCGCACGCGCAGGTTCGCGTGGTTGAAGTGCCCGATCGTGGTCGAGACGACGGCGATCACGAAGAGCGCGGTTCCGTCGACGCCGAGCAGCGCGAGCGGCACGTAGAGCAGCGACTTGTAGACGATGATCTCGCCGAAGTGGAAGCGCAGGCTCCCCAGGAAGTCCATGTCGCGGATCGAGTGATGGACCTTGTGCAGCTCCCAGAGCCAGGGCACCCGGTGAAGCAGGTTGTGGATGCTCCACTGCATCAGATCGAGCGCGACGAACGCGACCACGAGCTGCACGGCCCAGGGCCAGCTCGACGCGACGTCGAGATGGATGGGGATACCGCGCGCCGTCATCGCCGCGTCGAACCAGCGCGCGACCGGCGTGGACCCGCGGGCGAGCAGCACGCCGAGGAAGTGCCCGTTGAAGACGAGGTAGACGAGATCGGTCGCGATGCCCGGGCGCAGCATCTTCTGCGCGGGCGCGCGAGGCGCGAGGCGCTCGAGCACGACGAACGCCAGCGAGAGCCCGGCTAGCCAATGCCAATAGATCATGGCCCGGCTGCTCCGTTCTCGATCATGGGTCCCTTCTCGATCATTGGTCCCAGCGGCTCATCCCGCCCAGGTCGTGCGCATCGAAGCCGGCCGCGAGGAGCGTGCGCGTGGCCGACGCGCTGCGAACGCCCGACGCGCAGTAGACCACGACCGGATGGTCGCGCGGGATCTCGGAGAGACGGGCGTCGAGCTCACCGACCGGGACCAGCACGGCGCCAGCGATGTGACCTCCCGCCCACTCGCCCGGGGTGCGGACGTCGAGGAGGGTCGCGCCCGACGCGACGAGCGCGTGCGCTTCGGCCGGCGCCATCGGGCCGGAGCCCGCGCCCGAGGAAGGCGTGCCGCAGCCGACGGCGAGCGACAGGGCGCCTGCGAGGAGGAGAGCGAGTGTTTCACGAGCTTGAAACATGTGGGGAGCTCCGTTCACTGTTGTTGCAATCGATGGGCGCCGAGCCTGCCGGCGCCATCGCGCAGGAAGAGCCCGAGGAAGAAGAAGAGCGCGACCCACGGAGCGCCGTGGAGCGCGAGATCGAACATGTCGATCGGCTCGGTGAGGGTCCCGTGTGCGATGTTCATGAGCTGTTTCCACACGTGCGCGTGCGGATAGTACGGCGCGAGCCCGAGCGTGAGCGAGGCGAGGAGCGCGGCCTGGAGCCTGCCCTTGTGGTCGGGCCAGGCCTCGGTGAGAGCTCCACGAAGAGAGGTCGTGTTCAGCATGAGTGGTCGCCTCAGTGCGAGCACCATGCCATCGCTCGATCGATTCGTCCGTACGCGTGCGTGAAACTCGGACATGCTGATGGATGACTCGAGAAGCTCTGCCGATCGCGAGCGCGGAGACGAAGCCCGACGACGCGCCCGCGGCGCCGAAGGTCTCCTTCGCCGTCTATCACTACGAGGGCTGCCCGTATTGCGACCTCGTGCGCACGGCCACGAAAGAGCTCGGCGTCGAGGTCGAGTGGCGCGACATCGAGCAGGAGCCGCAGCACCGAAGTCAGCTCGTCGCGGCGCGTGGGCGGGCGACCGTCCCCGTGCTCCGCATCACGCGGGAGGGCGCGCCGGACGAGTGGATGCCCGAGTCCGGAGACATCGTTCGCTTCTTCGAGAAACAGAATGGAACACCCTCGCGCGGTCGGTCGCACGACGGATGGGTCCGCATCGCGAGCTGGGCGCTCCTCTTCGCAGGAGGCATGGCGCCGGAGCCCGCGAGGACGGGGCTCTGGACGCTCGCGTGCACGGTCGCCGCGGTGCGGAGCACGGGGATGGCGATCCGGACGGGCGCGCCGCGACACTGGGCGATCGCAGGCGTGTTCGCGCTCGGTGCGGTCTCGATCCTCTCGTCGGGCCTCGGCATCGCCGACCTGCCCTGGTGGTGGGCCGCGTTCGGCGTGGCCGCCGTCGTCCTCGCCAGCGCGCTGATGCGTGGTCGCAAGCGCAGCGAGCCACGACCCCGGGAGACGTGAGCCGTGCTCTCGATCCGTCAGCGCGATGCGCAGGCCGAGTGCGCCATCGCGGCCTCGCGCGGGCTCATCGATCCCGAGTCGACCGCGCCGTTCCACGCGCGCATCGCGCCCGGTTCGATCGTGCCGTCGAGCGCACGAAGGCGCGAGACGACGTCGGGACGCTCCGCCGCGAGCCGGGCCGACACGAGCACGATCGCGTCGTAGGGCGGGATCGCGCCGCGATCGTCCGAGAGCACGCGGAGGCCGAGCGCGTCGATGCGGCCGTCCGTCGTGTAGCCGGCGATGACGTCGACCGCGCCCTCGGCGAGCGCCGTGTAGAGGAGCGAGGGGTCCATCGTGCGCGTCTCGCGCGGCGCGAGGCCGTAGAGCGTGCGGAGCCGTGACCACTCCTCCCGCGTGAAGAACTCGTAGTCGCCGCCGATGGCGAGCGCGGCGCCCGAGCCGAGGTCGCTGATCCGCGCGGACTGATCGGCCCCTCGGACGACCAGCGCATACGCGTTCTCGAAGCCGAGCTCGGCGGCGACGAGAACTTCATAGTCTCGCTCGAGCGCGGCTCTCACCTCGCGCCGCATCGCCACGCGATCGACGCTGTCCGTGCGCCCGAGGATCGTCGTCCACACCGTGCCCGTGTACTCGACGTAGACGTCGAGGTCGCCGGCGCGGAGCGCGTCGAACGCGACGGTGGTCCCGAGCGATGGATGGATCTCGACGGCCTCGCCCTCCCCGATCGCGCAGCGGAGCACCTCGGCGAGCACGAGCTGCTCGGTGAAGCTCTTCGCGCCGACCGCGATCGGACGAGCCTCTGCGCTCGCCGTCCATCCGAGCCCGAGGGCCCACAGCGTCCCGATCGACAGGCCCGCGACGGCCGTGGGAAGCGCGGAAGCTGCGCGCCTTCCGCGCGCGCGTCCCTCGAGCCAGGCGAGCGCACCGTCGATCGCGATCGCCATCGCCGCTGCGGCTCCGCACCCGACGAGCACGTCCACGTAGTGCCGGGTCTGGAGCCCGCCGAAGATCAGGTTTCCGAGGCTCGTCGCGCCGACGGGCGTGGCGAGCGTCGCCATGCCGACCGTCCAGACCGCGGCTGTGCGGAGCCCCGCGAGGATCGAGGCCGACGCCAGCGGCAGCTCGATGCGCCTCAGCCGCTGCGCGTCGCTCATGCCCACTGCGCGCGCGGCCTGCACGATCGCGGGATCGACGCCGCGCAGGCCGACGATGGTGCCGCGCACGATCGGAAGGAGCGCGTAGAGCGTCAGCGCGATCAACGCCGGCAGCTCTCCGATGCTCGAGATGGACGCGCCCGTCGCGCGCGCGAGCCAGGCGAGCAGCGGCACCATGACCGCGAGCAGCGCGATGGCGGGCAGCGTCTGGACGAGCGAAGCGAACGCGAGGAGCACGCGCCCGGTCGATGGGCGGCGGGCCGCGAGGATCCCGGTCGCGAGGCCGAGCGCGCTCGCGACGCCGAGCGCGATCAGCACGAGGCGGAGGTGAGCCATCGCCAGCGCGAACACCTCCGTCACGCGCGCTCGAGCTCCGCCACAGCACGCGCTCGACGGGTCGCCGGCTCGACCAGCGACGCGACGGCAGGCGAAGCAGGACTCCGCACGATCTCGGCGGGAAGCCCGACCTGCTCGATGCGCCCCGCGACGACGACCGCGATCCGCGTGGCGAGCAGCAGCGCCTCGGACAGGTCGTGCGAGACGAGGAGCGTCGTGACGCCCATGCGGCGGTGGAGCTCGGCGAGATCTTCCTGGAGGCGCGCGCGGCTCTCCGGATCGAGCGCGCCGAAGGGCTCGTCGAGCAAGAGCAGGCGAGGCTCGGCGGCGAGCGCGCGTGCGACCGCGACGCGCTGCGCCTGACCGCCCGAGAGCTGATCCGGCATGCGCGCGCGGTGCAGGCTGGGGTCGAGCCCGACCCGCTCGAGCAGCGCGTCGATCTGCTTGCCGATCCGCTGTGCGCTCCAGCCGAGGAGCGCGGGCGTGACCGCGATGTTCTCGGCGACGGTCATGTGCGGGAAGAGGCCGAGGCTCTGGAAGCAGTAGCCGATGCCGCGGCGCAGCTCGTGCGGCGCGCGGAGGCGGGTGTCCTCGCCGTCGATCCGCACCTCGCCCTCGTCGGGCTCGATCAGCCGGTTGATCGTGGAGAGGAGGGTGGACTTGCCCGCGCCCGAAGGACCGATCACGACGACGAGCTCACCGGGCTCGATGCAGAGCGAAGCGCGATCGAGGATGCGGTGACCGTCCCGCACGACGGAAACGTCCTTCAGCTCGACGCGCGCGCCGCCGCCCCGCTCGACGCTCATCGGAGTGCGCGTGCTCGCGTCACTTCGTCATGGCTGGATCTCGACGCCCTTCCAGAACGCGATCCTGCCCGTGATGTGCGACGCAGCGTACGAAGGGCTCGGGTAGTACCAGGCCGCGTCGTGGTTGACCTCGCCATCGACCACCACGTCGTGATAGCTCGCGACGCCCTTCCAGGCGCACGTCGTGTGCGTGTCGCTCGGTGCGAGGTGCTCGGGCTTCACGGCGGAGGCGGGGAAGTAGTGGTTGCCCTCCACGACGACGGTGTCGTCGCTCTCGGCGAGGACGGCGCCGTTCCAGATCGCTCTCATGCTCGAACCTCCTCGACGTTCAGCCAGTGCATGCTCACGCGCTGTTCGGAATCGAGCCAGACGGGGCCCGGCTCGAGGCCCGCGGCGCGCGCGAGCGAACGAAACGACTCGACGCCGTGCTTGTAGCAGTGCTCGGTCACGACGTGAGCGCCGGGGGCGAACGCGAAGGATGCCCCGGCGACCCGGATCTCCGCAGCACGCGTCGCGACGAGGCGCATCTCGACCCGAGAGGGGCCTGGCTGCCAGACAGCCGCGTGCGCGAAGGCGCTGACGTCGAGCTCGGCCGCGAGCTCTCGCTTCATGCGATGGAGCAGGTTCAGGTTGAACGCCGCCGTGACGCCGGCCCCATCGTCGTAGGCGCGCTCGAGGACGCTCGCGTCCTTCGGGATGTCGACGCCGACGAGCACCACGCCGCCCGGCCGCGCGAGCGCTCGCGCGCGCTCGAGGAACGCCACGACTTCGGGAGGCTCGAAGTTCCCGATGCTCGATCCGGGAAAGAAGACGGCCCTTCGCGCGCCGCGCACGGCGTCGAGCCCGAGGACGCGCTTGCTGTAGTCGGCGACCAGCGGCTCGACCGCCATGTCGGGATAGGCGCGCGCGAGGCTCTGCGCGGTGGCCCGCAAGAGCTCGACGGAGACGTCGACCGGCACGTAGCGTGTGGGCGCCTCGAGCGCGTCGAGCAGGATGCGCGTCTTGGTGCTGCTGCCGCTTCCGAGCTCGACGAGATCGACGTTCGGACCGAGCGCACCGGCGATCGCCTGCGCGTGCGCGTGGAGCAGCGCGGACTCGGCGCGCGTCAGGTAGTACTCCGGCTGCAGGGTGATGCGCTCGAAGAGCTCCGAGCCCTGCCGATCGTAGAAGTACTTGCACGGGAGCGTGCGAGGGCTCGCGCGCAGCCCGGCGAGCACGTCCTCCCGGAAGCGCTCGTGCGAGGGGCTCTGGCTCTGGCTGTCCGTCGTCCGTTCGAGATCGCCCACGTTCACCTCCAACGAGCGAGCCGGAAGCCCGTCATCTGCCAGCGCGCTTCTGGCGGGAAGAAGTTTCGATACGTCCCGCGCACGTGCTCACGAGGTGTGAAGCACGAGCCTCCGCGCAGCACCATCTGGCTGCACATGAACTTGCCGTTGTACTCGGCGAACGCGCCCTCGAAGGCGCGGTAGCGCGGGTAAGGCGCATAAGGGCTCGCCGTCCACTCCCAGACGTCGAAGAAGAGCTGAGAGGCCGCGCCCGCAGGCTGCGGATGCAGCAGCCCGGTCTCGAGCGAGTTGCCCTCGATCGGCTCGCGCGACGCGACGTGCTCCCAGGCCGCCTCCGTCGGCAACGTGGCGCCCGACCAGCGCGCGAACGCGTCGGCCTCGTAGTAGCTGACGTGAGAGACCGGCGCGTCCAGGTCGAGCGGCACGCGCCCCCCGATGCGATCTTCGAGCCATCCCTGCTCGCTCTTCCGCCAGTACGCGGGTGCGGTCCACCCGTGCTCTCGCACGCGCGCCCAGCCGTCGCTGAGCCAGAGCGCCGGGCTCGCGTACCCGCCGCTCTCGACGAACGCCAGGTACTCGCCCGAGGTGACGCAGCGCGAGGCGAGCTCGAACGGCTCGAGCCACTCCCTGTGGCGCGGTGACTCGTTGTCGAACGCGAACGCCTCACCATCGTGACCGATCTCCACTCGTCCGCCGTCCTCTTTGCACCAGCCGAGCGGTGCCAGCGGCGCGGCCTCCGGGCGTGCCGCCACGGGATAGCCCACGCGATCGCCCGGCACCGCGAGCAGCGCCTTCACGTCGGTGAGGAGGAGCTCCTGGTGCTGCTCTTCGTGGTGCGTGCCGAGCTCGATCGCCCGCGCGGCCTGGGTCCAGGTGCGCTCGTCGGCCTCGCGGAAGAAGCGCCGCATCTGGTGGTCGATGCGCTCGCGGTATGCGCGCACCTCGGCGAGCGTCGGGCGCACGGCGAGCGAGCGCGCATGCCGCGGCTGACGCGGACCGACGGCCTCGTAGTAGGAGTTGAAGACGTACTCGAAGTGCGGGTCGACGCTCGTGCGCGCGGCATCGAACGTGGCGAGCACGAAGCGCTCGAAGAACCAGGTGGTGTGCCCGAGGTGCCACTTCGTCGGGCTCGCGTCGGGGAAGGCCTGGGCGAGCTGATCGTCGTCGGCGAGCGGCCGCGCGAGCTCCGTCGTCCGAGCGCGAACGCGGTCGTAGCGATTGCCCAGCGCCTGCCGTTCGAGCGTCATCGCTTGGGGACGTATAGGGCACGACACGCCGGGCGGCACCCCCGAACGGACTGAAAGGTTGCGGGTCGAACGGTCGGGGCTCGAACGGTCGCGGGGTCGCGCGGTCGCGGGGGCGTTTGCTGTAGGATCGCGACCATGACGATCGGCCGCGCGCGCCTCGGGCTCGCCCTCCTCGCGATGCAGCTGGTCGCGTGCGATGCCGCGCTCGAGCGGCGCGAGACGTCCGACGCGCAGGCAGGGGACGACGCGGCGATCGTCTTCGATGCGAGCCCCGGCTTCGATGCGGCCTCGCCGGACGCTGCCATCGAGCTCGACGCTGCGGCGGCGCCGGACACCGGCCTCGATGCGTTCGTGGGGCCCGACGCGACGTGGGGACCCTGCACGTTCGGCGGGGTCATGGGGACGTGCATGTCGGTCGCCGATTGCACCGGGGGCAGCATGCCGATGATGGGCCTCTGCCCGGGGCCGGCAGACATCCAGTGCTGTCTTCCGTCGGCGGACGCGGGCATGCGGACCGACGGTGGCACGACCGGGACGACCACACCGAGCGACGTGCTCGCACGGCTCGGGGCCTGCACGCGGATCGGCGGGGACTACGCGAAGGACGTCGGCGGAACGTCGAACATCCCGATCTGCCAGACGGGCAGCGTCGTCTGGTGGACGGCGGATCTCGACGTCGACTGCGACGGTGGGCGCGGAGCCATCTGCATGTCGGATCCGGACTACCTCCCGGACACGAGCGCCGTGGACTCGATGGGCAATCCGCTCGATGCGAGCACCCTGCCCTTCATCGTCATCCCGCTCGCGAGCGCGCGGTTTCGATACACGGACTACGCGATCCGCGCAGGCCAGATCGCGCTCGTGATCTACGGCGACCGGATGGTCTTCGGCATCTTCGGAGACGCGGGCCCGGCGGCGATCATCGGAGAGGCCTCGTTCGCGATGGCCGAAGCGCTGGGCATCCCGTCGAGCCCGCGGACGGGCGGCGTCGACTCGGGCGTGACCTATCTCGTCTTCACGGGAACGGGCGCGCGCGTCACCCACAACGAGGATCACGCCGAGGCAGTGCGCCTGGGCGGGCCGCTGCTCGACGCGTTCGTCGGCCCCTGAGCCGCTCGGCGGTCGGGCGCCGAAGCCGGGCTACGGACCGACCTGCGTGATGGTCCCGTCGATCACGTCGCCGACCCAATCGCTCACGGCGACGCCGCCGGTGAGCGGCGTGTAGAACGATGGCGTTCGCAGCGTCGTGTGGCCGAGACCGAGGCCGACGCCCGTGAGGCCGTTGAGATAGAACGACGCGCGCGCGCCGTACGTGGTGCGAAGCCCGAGCAGCCCGTTCTGGTACGCGGTGACGGGCACGCTCGTCGGGACGATGCCCGTGCAGTGGTCGGCGGCTCCGTCGTACCAGCCGAACCCCATGAACGTGCGGATGACGGTGTCCCCGGTGTTCGAGAAGAGGCCGAAGCGCGCCTCGGGGTACGTGCTCGCGAAGTGGGCGAGCACGCCGGTCGCGAAGTCGTTCGGGTCCGGACAGTCGGCGCCGCACTCCGCGAGGATCGTGTCGTCGAGGCCCCACGTCTCGCGGAAGATCTGCTGGAGGCAGGGCGGGATGACGTCGTTGCCGAGCGGAGGGCCCGAGTCGTCGAGCATGATCAGCTGACGCGACGGGCCGAACGCTCGCGCAGCCTGGCCCGCGTTGAGCCCCGCGCCGAACCCGCCTGCGCTGATGCCGGTGAAGAGCACGCGGGTCACGTGCGGGAAGGCCGGCACGATCGCTTCGAGGTCGCGCTGGATGTTCACGTAGCCGTGGAAGTGCCGAATCGCGCCGGCGAGCATCGTGTCGCGATCGCCACCGTAGATGTCGCCCGTGCAGTAGGGGACGTAGATCATGTTCCAGCCACGGACCGGATTGCCCGTGTTCGCCCGATCGAAGATGCCGTCGGGCGGCGGCACGAACGGAACGCTCAGCGCGGTGAAGTCGCATGCATCGTTGAAGCACGCGCCGCCGCCCTCGAGATAGACCATGAGATCGGTCGCGCCGGTGACGGTGCTGACGCCGAACCCCGTCTCCGTTCCGTCGACGCACTGCGTGCCGGGGATCGGGAACCAGGTCCACGTGCGCTCGGGCGGGCCGATGGGAGGCGGCTCGGTGCAGTCCGGCAGACAGCCGTCGTAGCGGTCGTCGTTCCCGTCGTCGCAGGTCTCGCCAGGATCGACGTGCGCGTCGCCGCAGCGAGGAGGCGCCCACGCGTCGAGGTCTGCATCGTCGACGGCGCTCGCGTCGGATGCGCCATCGACGCTCTGCGCGTCGGCTCCGCCATCGGCCCGTCCGTTCGACGTGCTCGCGTCGCCACAGCCCGGCGCGGCGAAGAGGAAGAGGATGAGGAAGAGGAAAGCGAGGCGAGCGCGCGTGAGCATGGGCGAGCGTAGCGCGCCGGACTCGGGTCTTGCAGCCCGCAGCGGCGAGTGTAGATACGCGTCGTGGACCGACGGAGCGTGAGCTTGCGTCCCTGCGCTCGGTGCGCCTCCACATGAGCGCGACCATCGAAGAGGTCGACGACGACTGATCGCCGCGCGCGACTCCTGCGATCGTCTCACGACCACGCCGCAGCTGCCGATCACCACTCAGTCGAAAGCGACCTCGAGCGTCGCGGCCTCGCTGAAGTTGCCGCGCTCGAGGTGCTTGGTGAGAGTCCCCGAGATCTGGCCTCCAGCGCCGGCCTCGTGCTCGGCGATCTCGAGCGTGAGCCCGATCTCGCAGCTGCCTTCGCTGGGGCAGACCGTGGCGATGTCTTCGATGTCGAGCCGCTGTCCGAGGTCGTCATCCGTGACGAGCGCATCGAGCGAGGCGTCGTCGGGGACGATCCGAACGGGGCGCGCCTCCGTCGAGATCCAGGCTTGGATGGTCATCAGACCGTCGGCTTCGTCGATCGCGCTCCGGCTGATCCGCACGGTGACGTGCGACGCGGTCAGCACCGCGTCGTCGATCGTCTGCGCGGACCAGAGGACGTCGTGCGTGCGCGTCGGCTCGCATGCGAAGAGCAACACCGCCACCACGAGCCCGACGGCGAGCGTGAAGACGCCCCCTGCCTTCGCCACGTCGTCTCTCGTTCGCTGTGCCATTCCGTGCATCGGCCGTCTCCTCGGCAGACCCTCGTGCAGTGCACGTGCCAGGCGACGGAGAGCCGAGCGCTACGGCATGCAGGCGCTGCTCGCTGAGGCGCACGTCCGAATGCCGCTCGCGAGCGGGCACGTGGAATTGTAGTAGACGACCTCGACCGTGTTCGAGACCTCGCCGTCCACGCTCACATAGACGTTCCAGCGACCGTACGTGATGCTCGTGCAGTCCGTGACGGCGCCCGTGGTCAACGGATCCGAGACGCGACCGGTCGCGCCGAGCGCCCGAACGTCGGACGCGACGGGGGACGAGCCGGTGCAGCTCGCGTGCTCGTTGTACTGAGTGGACGAGGACGAAGGGCGGCCGGTGATGATCACGTCGAGGGCCGGCGGCGATAGGTGGGCCACCCCGAGATCGACGCAGCCGGGACCGCTGGCGGTGTCGATGGTGAGCGTCGGGACCGGCGCGCAGCCGCTGCCCGCGTAGCAGTACTCGGCCGCGCTGCAGTCGCACGGCGAGCAGAACGATCGCCCCGCGGTGCAGGTGCGCACGTTCGGACAGGTGGAGTTGTAATAGGTCACCTCGACGGGCGCGGAGGTGTGTCCGTCGATTCGGGTCCGGACGCTCCAGCGGCCGTAGATCGAAGACCAGCAGTCGCTCACCGCCCCGCTGTAGAACGTGAAGGTGTCGGCGCCGGACGCATCGAGCGAGTAGACGTCCGCGTCCATCACCGGGTCACCGCAGCTCACGTGCTCGTTGGTCTGCGTCGCGCCTCGTCCGGCCCGCCCGCCCGTGACCCGCCGATACGCGTAGTTGCTCCCGGACGCGTGCGGAACACCGAGATCGACGCAGCTGGTCCCGTCGTTCGCGGTGATCGAGAGGGAGGGCTCCGGGTAGCAGCTGCCCGTCACGCAGTAGTCCCCCCCGCCGCACAGCGGCGTGTGCCCACAGCCTCCCGCTCCGCACGTGTCGCTCGTGCACGAGTCGCCATCGTCGCAGTCGCTCGGCACGCAGGTCGTGGTGCCGGCGTCGTGCAGCCCGGAGCCGACGTCCGCCACGCCGCCATCGCGCGGCCCGGCGTCCGGTAGAACGGGAGAGGGCAGGCAGGTGCCGCCGAGATCGCAGTAGTTGCCGACTCCGCACACGGTGTCGTCCGGCTGCTCGAAGCAGTCTCCGGCGACGCATCGCGGGCTGAGGCAGCCGCCGGCGGACGTGCAGTCGCCGTCGCTCGCGCAGCGCGCGACCGGGCAGGCCTCGGGATGATCCGGCGTGCATGCCGGGACGACGCATCGGCGTCCGACGCACTCGGTGGCGCCGGCCGGATCTCCGACCGAAGGGCAGACGATCCCGGCGCAGTCGCTCGTGATCACGGCCGTGACCGACTGGGTCGTCTCGACCCGGACGCGGACTCTGCGCGTGTAGAGATCCACACCCGCGTCGAGCAGCGACACCTCGATCACATAGTCGCCGCGCTCCACGTCCACCCGCTCCGCCACGCGCCGGCCGTCGAGGAAGCTCTCGCCGCGCGCGGCCGGGATGATGCGCTCCCATCCGAGCGTCGCGACGGACGGCGCCTCGAGGACACGCGTTCGCACCTCGTCGAAGTCGTAGCCGGCGCGGAGGTCGGTGCGGAGATCCACGAGCAGATCGGGGGCGCTGCTGGCGCAACCGACGAGGAGCATCGCCAGGGCCGAGAGCCAGAGCCAGCGACGCGACCGATGACCGCCGCGCGCGTACCTTCGCATCGGATCAGGCTACCCGTTGTCGCGGCGAGACGCGAGAAGCGGCCCTCGAGCGTTCGAGCACCCAGAGCCGGCGCCTCGGAACCGGCTACGCTGAGCCTCGTGCTGACGCTCGATCTCTCACGCGATCTTCCCGTTCCGCCGGAGCGTGCCTGGCCCTGGATCGCGGAGCCCCGGCTGATGAGCCGCTGGTCCGAAGCGCGCATCGAGAGCGTCGCGCTCGGCGACGGAGCTCATCCGGGCGGGACCGGCGCGAGGCGGCGCGTTCACCTGCCAGGGCCGGGCCGCGTCGTGCTCGAAGAGATCGTCGTCCATGGCGAGGCGCCCACGCGGCTCGTCTACCAGGTGATCGGCAATCCGATGGTCGTCTCGCACGAAGGAACGCAGACGCTCGAGCGGACCCTGGGCGGCTCACGGCTCCGCTGGATCGTTCGCATCGAGCTCGCGGCGCGTCCGCTCGAGTGGATCGCGCAGGGGCAGCTCCTGCCCCCTCTCGAGCGCAGCGTGGACGCGCTGGCGCGCCGGGTCCTCGAGAGCGTCGAGGCCCTGCCGCTGCCTCCCTCGCGGTCGCTCGGCGAGGACGACGCGTTTCGCGAGCTCCGGCCCGCCGCTGTGGCCGTGGGCGAAGCACAGCGCGCGCTCGCCGATCGGCTGCTCGCGCAGGGTGACGATCGCGGGTGGTTCGCGCGCGTCTACCAGCACGTGACCGAAGAGCAGCTCGCCGCGTGTGACGCAGGGACCTTCGAGCACCCGGGCTGGGTGCTGAGACTGCTCCTCGCCTTTCACCCGCTCTGGGAGGACGCGCTGCGCGCGCGGCTCGGCGAGCTTCCGGGAGAAGTGCCCCCGCACTGGCATCGTGCGCACACCATCGCGGAGCGAGCCGCGGGCGCGAACCGATACGAGCGGGCAGTGCGCTCGATCTTCGGCGGGATGCGCGCTCACATCGAGGCGGATCTTCCGCGCGCGATCGTCGACGTCCATCGCGCCCACTACGCCGGTCGCTGCGAGCTCGCGCGCATGAGGGCCGATTACCTCCGGATGGCTCCGATCTTCGATCGCGCAGGCGAGCGCTTCCAGGTGCTCTTCCCGCGCTCCGAGTGGACGAGGAGCGCGCGGATGATCGACCGGCTCACGCCGACGTTCCTCCGCACGACGCTCATCGATCGAACCGTCTATCCCATCACGCGGAAGCGACGCGAGGCGTTCGAGAGAGCGCGCGCCGAGGTGGATGGCGCGAGCGCGCTCAGAACCGGCCGGTGAGCTGAAGCCTGCCCTCGCTCGGACCGACATCGAGAGAGAAGCGCAGCGCGTCGTCGTCGAGCGCTGGCAACATCACCTGCGTGAGCCAGCCGATCGCGATGAGGGCCAGTCCGCCCCCGAGCGTGCCGAGGCTCGCCCAGGTGAGCTCGGCCGGCGTCGTCGTCGGCCGCGGTGGGCCCGCGGCGATGCACGAGCGTCCCATCGCGCCTAGCGATCCCGAGCCGCCATGGCTCCAGGCCGTGCACTCAGGGGAAGCCTGGACGAAGCTCGCGATCCCGATCCCGATCAGCGTCAGCGCAGAGGCCGCCGTGATCGTGATCCCCACGCTCACGATCGCGTCCGCCGCGCCGCGCGCGTCGCCCCGCGCGACGACGCGAATCCCGCTGCCCTGAACGCTGGCGCCGGTGCCGCCGAGCGGCGAGGCGAGCGCGTGGGACGCGGGCGTCGGGGACACGGCGCCGGGATCCGTCGCGGGCACATCGACGGTCGACGTGCAGGTGAGGTTAGCGTGGCCGACCACGATCACGGTGCCCGTCGCGCGCTCGATCACGTCGTACGCGAAGTCCGTCTGCGCCACGTCGGTCGACGAGATCACGAACTCGCCATCGACGCTCGGCTCGACGCGGAAGCGGGCCCGCGCGACGCGCACTTCGTATGCGTCGGGGCGAAGGAAGACGACCACTCCGTGCTCGAGATCGCGCACGTAGGGCCGCACGCGCGCGCTGCACCCGACGGCACTTCCCGCGCTGCGTGGCGTCGCGCTCTCGGACGCGGTGCCGGTGGCGAGCTCGGCGCCGATCCCGAGCGAGCGCGGCACGGGCACCGCGTGCGCATGATCGAAGAGGGCGGCGCGGTGAACCAGGCGTACGGTCGTCGCCCCGGTCGTCTCGTCGCACGCCCCGATCGCGAACGCCTGAGCCGCCGCGGCGTCGAGCGAGAGCGTGTAGGCGCCGCACGGAAGGCAGGCGCCGGCCTCGGTCGAGCGCGCGCAGAGCGCGACCTGCGTTCCTTCGGAGCCGACGTCCTCGGCGAGCCCCGAGACCACGTCCCACCACTGGTCATGCTCGAACGTCGTGACGCGGGGCTGGGCGTGAGCCGTGGCCGGTGAGACCCCCACGACGGAGAGCAATGCCAGGACGCTCGCCGTCTGGATCGCCGCTCGCACTCGCCGCGCCTCCCGCCCCGCAGCGCGCCCCTCGCACCGCGTCGCCGGAGCCGAGCAACAAGCGCGCCCGGACCGATGGACGGATTCGCTGCCCTTTCGCGAGGGCGAGCTTCGCACGGCCGTCAACTTCGTGGCGGAACGTCCGTGTGTAGCCGCCAACCGTGGCGAACGAACGCGGTCCCGGCGCGTCGTCAGGCGGGCTTGCTGGCGCGCTCGCTGCGTAGATAGAGGACCAGGAACACCGTATCGAGCAGCGCGCCGGCGACATCCAGCGAGAGCAGCTTGAACGTGGCGTCGGTGGGATGGCCGCCGTGCACGATGCCGATGATTCGGCCCGCCATGAAACCGCACAACGAGAACGTGGCGGCGACGAGGCCGGCCTTCAGGTACGGAGGGTTGGCGACGGCCCACACGAGGAACAAGGCCATCCCGATCTCGAAGCCGCCATACACGGCCGAGACGTCGGCGATGGCGTCGGTGCCCGCGAGCGTGATCCCGAACTGCGCGGTCATGCCGTGCGGATCGACCATGAACGCGATCCCGAAGTAGAGGAGCGAGAGCGTGTTGAGGATCAACACCACACGGTATTTCAGAAGCGAGCCCATGCCGGACTCTAGCAGGCTGCCGAGGTCGGCCGAGACAGGTTGGAGCTCGCCTTCGCGCGGGGCGCTGAACGCGGGGGATCGCGCCGACGCAGCGTCAGACGCCGCCCACACCACCGTCGATGGGAGCGGAGGCGGCCATGCCGTACAATCCCGATGCGATGCCTCGGACTCACGCGCGACGAAACGAGCCTGCGATCGACGAGCGCATCGTCATGCCCGAGTCGGGCGTGGAGATCCTCGACGGGGAGCTCCTGATGGTTCCGGGCGCCGATCCGCCCCACGCGCAGCGCCACGCAGCGCTCGCGTATCTCCTCGCGGCGCACACGGCTCCGGGGTTCATCGCGACCGTCGACATGCTCACGCGTACGAGCGCGGTCAGCGACTTCGCGCCGGACGCGAGCGTCTATCCGGAAGGCCCGGATCCCGACACGGGCGGACGGCGCCTCGAGCTCATCGCGTTCGAGATCGTGAGCAAGCAGTCGCTCTCGGTCCCGACGAAGAAGGCGCGGGAGCTCTCGCGGCGTGGCGTGCGGCGTGTGCTCGCGGTCGTGCTGAAGCGCGAGCGTGTGCTCGAGTGGGACCGGCGGCTCGCCCGCTGGCGCCCGATGCACAAGGACGAGGTCATCGAGGAGACGTGCCTCTCTCCCGGCTTGCCGATCCGCGCCCTGCTGGACTCGACGACCGCGGACGAGACGGTCTGGGCGGCGCTCGAGCACCGACGGCCAGACCTCGTGGCGAAGGTCGAGGCCAAGGCGGAGGCCAGAGGCGAGGCCAGAGGCGAGGCCAGAGGCGAGGCCAGAGGCGAGACCAGAGGCGAGGCGAAGGGGGTCGACGCAGCGCGCGAGGCCGTGCGCGAGCTCTGCGCGGCGCTCGAGGTCCCCATCGACCCGGACCGCGAGGCTCAGCTCGCGAGCGCGACCCTCGCCGAGCTCCGTGCTCTCGTCCGCGGCATCGCGCGCACGCGCTCGTGGACGGCGCAGGGAGATGGTTAGCGTCCGTCGAGTCGAGGCCCGCGGGCGGGCGGATCTCGTCGTGCGGATGCGGTGGGCTGGGCCCGCGTCCTGCCGATCGTGACGCGTTCTCCTGCTGGCGCTTATCGCGTCAGCGCGGGGCGCTGCAACGGAGGTCACCGTCCCAGACGCCGTCCTCCGCGCCTGCGGTGGCGCCGCGGAAGCCATCCTCGGTGAGGTCGAGTCGGTACGTCGCTGCGCCGATCAGTGTTGGATCACCGAGCGACGTCGTGTGCAGCACGAACGCGCCGAGCGTCCCGTCGAAGGCTCCCTCGATCTGCTCGGTCGCCGTGCTGCCCTGACGGCTCCGTAGCTCGGGGATGTTCGCGTCGGCCGTGACGAGCCGCCAGTAGATCGCGCCGACCACCCGCGCGCCGGTGCGCCTCAGCGTCATCGTCCCGTCGTAGAGCCACGTGGTCCCGGGCGAGGTCCACGTGATCGCGCACGTGCGCGACGTCTGGTCGGGCCAGCGACGGCCGAGCTGGCCGAGGGCGCCCTGATCCGCAGGGCGCGCGTCGGTCACCTGCGCGGGTGTGACGCGCTCGGCGCTCGACGCGCCGCAGCCGGTCGCGAGCACGAACGTCAGCGCGAGGGCGGATGGACGAAGCACGGCGAAGCGCGCAGTCCGGCTCGCTCGACCACTTCGGCGCCGTGCCGCGCTCATGGGCGTCGCACGCTCGTCGGCACGGACCGCATCTGGGTCGTCATCGCCGAGCTGACCGTGACCGTTCCATCCGAGGCAACGCGCGCGGCCGTCCGTGTCGAGGGTGCACGTCACATCGGCGCCCGCAAAGAGCTGCGCAGGCCGGCCGAGCTCGGTCGCGGGCACCGGGGTCGGCGCGCACGAGACTGGCGCCGTGACGCCGGGACAGTCGTCGTGGACGAGCGATCCGTCTCCGAGCTGTCCCCAGATGCCGCTGCCCCAGCACGCCGCGCCATCCGAGACCATCGCGCAGCCGTGGTGAGCGCCGATGCGTACTTCGTTCAGGAACGCGCCGACCGCTCGTGGCCCGAAGGCGTCGTCCGTCGTTCTACGCGCCAGCTGACCGTCGCCGCCCGTACTTCAGCAGTACGCGCTGGTGATCGTATCGACGCAGGTCGTCGACCCGCCCCCGCTGAGCCGGAACCAGTCGCCCATGATGACGATCGAGCGTGGCTGCGGGTGAGCGATGTTCGTTCCGTCGCCGAGCTGGCCATGATCGTTGCCGCCCCAGCAGACGATGGGCGACAAGCCGCCGAGCATTGCGCACGTGTGGTCCTCGCCGGCCGCGATGCTCACGGCGGTGAGGCCTTCGATCCGCGATCGACGCGAGCCCCGAGCGTGCGGGGAAGAGCGGGATCACGGAGGGAAGAAGCCCTGGGACGAGCACGCCCAGTGGCTGCGGTCCGGGTACCAGACGCACGCGCCCTGCCCGCCGTCGCCGGCGCAGTCGGTGTCGTCGACGCACTCGTCGTCCGCCGAGTGGCAGAAGTAGCCCATCACGCCGAGGTTGATGCGATCGAAGCCGCGCGATGGTGAGCAGTAGCCGCCGGCGCCGCAGTCCGCATCGGTGACGCAGTCGCCGTGCGTGCACACGTTCGCATCGCTCGCGCTCTCGCGGCACCGGCAGACCTCGTCCGCCATGCAGTCGCCGTCGCCCGCACAGCCATCGTAGGAGCAGAAGTCGTAGCGCGCGCCCAGGCCGTTCAGCATGCAGCGGCCGTTCGTGCCCATCGTGCACTCGGCGTCGGTCGTGCACTCGTCGCCGGTCAGCGTCGGGTCGGCCGTGCCCGGGCCGCGCGTGGTGGAGCACATCTCGGCCATCGCGCGGTGGCTCGTCGGGACGCGCACGCCCGAGTCCTGGTCCACGTCTGCCAGCGGTCCGGCGTCGCTGCCCGAGCTCGTCGAGGAGCAAGCCATGAGGAGAACGACGGTCACCAGCATCGAAGCGCGCATGGGCGCAGAGTGCCACGAATGCCGAGCCACCGTCACCTCACGTAGCGCGGTCGCATGATGACGCATGGGCGAGGAGAGGGATCCTGCCCGCGGTGACCCCGATCCATGTCTCGTCGCCGATCCATGTCTCGTCATGGCATGCTCGCGCCGGCATCGGAGAGTCGTCAGGTCAACGAGGGAAGCCCAATGAGAGCTCGTTCGATGTTCGCCATGTCGCTCGTCGTCGCGTGCAGCCTGCCTGCGTCGATCGTCTGCGCGCAGCCGACGACCATCCCGACCACGCCCATGCGGGGCACGTGTCGCGGTGACGGGGCGCTGCACGCCGCGCAGACGCCCGCCGAGACGGCTGTGGACGCGGCGCTGTCGGCAGATCTACGTGAGCGACACCTCGGCGGGACCGCCCCCGGACGCGCGTGTACGCACGCCGAGCAGCCCGACGAGACGACCACGTGGTCGTCTCGTCGGGTGGACCGAGGGCGCGTCGCATCACGCGACGCAGTCGGTCCTCGCGATCGTCGCCTGCGTCGCGGAGGTGTGCAGCGTCGCGAGCACGAACTCGTTCGTCCGATGGGCGCGTGGCAGCGCGCCGCTGACGCGCGCCATCGATGGTTTCGACGTGTTCACTGCGGACGCGAGCTATGCCGTCGTGCGCCTCACGACCCGCAGCCGCGCCGGTGCCGGGAGCGAGGACGAGTCGCGGATCGCCGTCTACTACCTCGATGCGGGGCACGTCCTGGGCTTCGACCTCACGAACGCCGTTCGCGTCTACGACCACTACGAGCTGGCGGTCGACGTCCGCAGCGACGCGACCGTGGGCGCTACCCTGGTGCACGGGGAAGGGTCCCAGGTCGAGCGCAGGCTCGCGCTGCTCGCGGGCCGGCCGACGGTTCGTACGCTCAGCGCGGGAGGCTCGCCGATCGCGCATCCCTGAGTCGGTCATCCCGTCTCGCGCGCGGAGTCGCGGGCTGCGTGGAAGAGGCGCATGCCCCCTTCCATCCCGGGGAGCGTCATCGTCCGCAACACCCCGCTCGCGAGCGTCGCCTGGATGCTCGCCGCGATGGTGAGGCGCGCGCTACCGCTCGACGCTGGGCGGGTCATCGTGGACGGCGAGGCACCAGCGGTCTACTCGGCGTGGTAGGGGGCGAGGTCGAGCCTCGCGCAGCTCGCGATGCCCGCGAGGTCCGCCTGTTGGGCCGCCACCGCGGCCGCGCGTTCGGCGCTGGCGGCGATGCTCCCTCCGCAGGCAGTCCGAACGAGCACACAATCGCTCGCGCTCGTGCACTCGCCGACGTCCGGTCCCGCGGCGCTCTCGCCGCCGGCCGCCTCCGACGGGTGACAAGCCTGCATCCCGAGCGCTACCAAGGCGACGGTCCAGAGAGAGAGTCGTGCCTTCACGCCATCTCGCTCGGAGGTGGCGGCTCGCTCGATGGTGAGGACGTCGAGCCCGCGCAAGCCGCGGCCGAGCTCGCGATGAACAGAGCTCCGACGATACGCCCTTGCATCGGCGCATCGTAGCCGATTCCGATGCGCGAGGCGCCAGGCGTGAAGCTCGCGGAACCCATCTCTCCCCGGGTCCGTCGCTTGTTCCACTTCGATCAGGTAGCCATCGGGATCACGGATATGAGAACGGATCTCGTGCCGGTGCTGCTTCGGTGGCGTCAGGAATTCCGTACCGCGCGCGCTCCATTCGGTGTCCGCAGCGTGCATGTCGGTCACTCGTATGTTGATGAAGCTGCTGACCCGGTTGGGATCGGCGGGCGTCTCGAGGGTGACGTCCGGCTTGTCGTCGGGCAGTCCGAGTCGGCCCGGCCGATGCGGTTCTCGTCCTCAGCGTGGGTTCTTGACCCCGCCGGAGACCTCGCCGAGCATCCTCCGGGATGGCACGAGGATGATGACCACATCAGATGGCTCGCCGGCGACGCGCGGGCTCTCTCGTCCGCGGCGTGCGTTGCTTGCCGTGCTCGTTGGCGTTGCGCTCGTCGTGTCCGCGTGGTGGCTCGCGCTTGCGCCGGAGGGCGTGGTCGCCGCGCTCACCGCGCTCGACGACGGCACCGCCGCGATCGTGCTCCAAGCAGGCACCCGCAGCTGGCTCGCGCGCCTCGGCGCCGATGGTCGGCTGCTGACGTGGCGCGACCTCGACGGCTCGTACGCAACGTGGTCGGGAGGGCCGGGCATCGTCGTCGTCGGTGACGCGCTCCACGTGCGAGTCCTCCGAGGCGGCCGCGCCAGCGTCGTGGCGTTCGCGCGCGAAGACCTCGCCCCGCGGTGGCGAACGGACCTCGGAGAATCGACGATCATCGCGGACGAAGGCCCGTTGACGTTGGCGTCGGGCCTCTTGCTCGCGCAGCTGGAAGAAGATGCGTCGGTGTCGATCGTCGCGCTCTCGCCGCAGAACGGAGAGATCGTCTGGCGGCGCACCCTCGCCGGTGCGACGGAGGGAATGCTCGGGCCACCGTTCGTCGCGGGAGACAGGCTCGTGTTCTCGCAAGACTCCAACGTGTGGGTCCTGCGGGCGAGCGACGGTGCACCGCTGCGAACGCTCCGCGCCTACACCGCGTGCGTCGGCGCGCGAGGCGAGATCTGGGCGAACGTCGATGGATCGCTGGTCGCGCTTGCGGACGATCCGGAAGGGGATCGAGTGATCCTTCGAGAGAGCGAAATGCCCGAAGGCACATTTGGCAACTGCAGTGAGCGTGACGCGATGCCGTTCGTTCTCGCCACGAGGGGCGGCGTGGGGTCGTGGGTGGCAGGCGGCGAAGGCGACGCGGCGTGGAGCGTAGCGCTCGAAGGAGATCTCGCGTACTTGCCGACCGATCAGCACTTTCGCGGACACACGCCCGCTACGATGCCGGCGACGCGGGTGCTTCCGCTGGTGATCGACGTCCGGCCCGACGCAGAGGGCGTGTCGCGGTACGGCCTCGCGCTCATCGATCTCGACGCACGACGCGCGACGGTGCGGCACGGGATCGCAGGCTATCCCGTGTCGCCGATCGCGACGGTCGACGGCCGTGTCTACGTGGCGCCGCGAAGCTACTTCGAGGGATCGATCGACGTGCTCGACGGTGAGACGGGCGCGGTCCTCGCCTCCGCACGCGTCGCGCCGTCGTACGCGTTCCCGATGACCCCGATGGCGATCGCGGGCGGACGCCTATGGAGGATCGGCGTAGACAGGCGCCGCCTCGATGCGCTCGACGTGGCTGTGCTCGACGCGGCGACGCTCAGGCCGATCGCGGTGCAGGGCGCCATGCGCGTGACGGACGTCTCGGACGAGGCCCGCCAACGCTGGCCCGCCCCACCGAGATAGGC
>JBBSAT010000086.1:0-25206 GCA_038252025.1 Polyangiales bacterium
AAGAGGCGTGCCGGCTGTGGGGTATGGCCAAGACCTACCGGGAGATCGTGGCCGGAGCGCGCGACTTCGGCTCGCTCCTCCCTCGCCTCCTGCCCGCGCCGGACGTCGCCGTGCTCGGCGAGATCCGCGTGAGCCTCAGGCAGCTCGACGAGCTCGAGGCGGCCGTCGTCGGGCTCGAGGGACAGCGCACGTACATCGCGGGCGTGGTGGACTGTGCCGCCGCCTCGAGGGCGCATCGCAGCGAGATCGCCCGCCTGGATCGGATGCTCGCCCGCAGGCGGCGTGACGCTGCGGCCGCGCGCCTCGAAGACCTCGAGCGAGCCGTCGCGCGCTGCCTGGACGAGCTCGCGCGCGCGTCGGCGAACGCCAACGCTACGGACGAACGACGCGTGGCCGCCGAGGGGGCGTACGCCGCTGCACGCGCTCAGGGCGACCCAGACATCGAGGCACGGCGGAGGGACGTGGAGCGTGATGCGCACGAGCGCGAGCGCGCGGTCGGCGTGGCGCAGGCCGCCCTCGTCGCGAGCGAACAGCGGCACGACGTCGCGCTCCTGCATGCGGCGCGAGCAAGCGCCGAGCTTCGAGAGCGCTGGGAGTCGCTCGTTCGAGGCGCTGCGCGAGCGATCGAGGAGGCGAGCCGTCTACCCTCGCTGCTGCCGCGGAGCGCCGAGGCGGTGCGCCGCGAGCGAGCGCGCCTCTCGTCGGACGCACGCGCGATCCCCGGCCCGCTCGATCCGGCTGCGCTGCTCGAGGTCGGCGCTGCGCTCGACGAGGCTCGGCTGGCCCACGCCGCTGCCGTGACCGAGCAACGGAGCCGCGAGGAGGGTCTCGATCGCGCCGAGCGTGTGCTGCGGATTGCGAGCCGGCTGGAGGCGGACCCAGGCGTGAGCGCGCGCGGAGCACCTACGGGGGCGGGCGGCGCGGCGAGCCGACTCGTGGACGAGCGCTCGACGGACGGCGCGAGCACACGGGCAGCGTTCGCTCGGTCGGGCATCGAGGCGATCCCTCTCTATGAGCTGATCGAGCCACGCCCCGACGCCGACGCGGGCGCGCTCGTGCACCTGGAGGATCTCCTCGCGGGCGATCTCTTCGCGTTCGTGGTGGCTGCGGGGGATGCGCCTCGCGCGGGCGCCTTGCTGGCCGATCATCCGGAGGTTCGCCTCATCGTCCGCGTCGCGGAAGATGCGCCGACACCGGAGTGGGTGGTGGGCCTCCTGGCGCGACCCACGACGGCGCTCGGGGTGCGCGCACACGCAGCGCTAGGAGCCCTTCTCTCGCAGCCTCCGGCGCTCGGGGCCGTGGGCGCCGCGGACGCGCTCGGTGCGGTCGAGCTTCGGGGTGTGGCCCTGCGGACGGGGCGCGAGATGCCGCAGTGGCTCGGTCGTGCGGCGCGCGAGCGAGCCAGACAGCAGGACGTGAACCGAGCGGCCGAGGCGGCCGCGAGCGCACGCAGCGCGGCGCAGGCAGCCGCGCGTTGCGTGGAGTCCACGAGGGCCGCGGTAGACCGGCTCACGGCGGCGCAGAGCTCGCTGCGAGGGCTCGAGTCCGCCGCGCTGTTCGAGGCGCGCACGGCGCAGGCCGAGCGAGCACGCGATCTCGTCCACGAAGAACGACGGCGCATGGACGCGCGCTCCGATCTGGAGACGGCCAGCGCGAACGCCGCCTCCGCCCGGACGGCTCTCGAGATGGTGCGCGCGAAGCGCGAAGACGCCGGGATCGACGAGATCGCTCGCCTGTGTGAGGCGCTCGGGACTGCCGCGTGCGAGGCGACGCGCGCGCACGAGCGGGCGATCGAACAGCGCGCGGGCTGCGCCGCAAAGCAGGCCGAAGCCGCAGAGAGGCGCGACGAGGCGCGCGCGCAGCTCGCTGCGATGGACGGTGCTCCGGCGGGCGCGATGGACCTGGTCTCGACGGAAGCTGCGCTGGCGGAGAGCGGCGAAGCCGAGCTCATCGAGGCGAGGCCCGCCGAGGTCGCGGCGGGCGGCCTGGCTAAAGAGATCGAGTCGCTCGAGCGTGCGCGTGAGGAGCGGGCGCAGCGCGAGCGAGCTTGCCTCGTCGAGCTCGATGGAGACGGATCGCGCGGTGTTCGCTATCCCCCGCAGTCATCCCGCTTCGGGCTAGCGCTGCTCCCACCGGATCACGTCGAGGATCGCCGCGGCGCTCCGATCGACAGCGTGCTCGCCGAGCTGGACCGATCGCTCGCCGAGGCGCGCGAGGTGGTGAACGAGAAGACGCGCCGGCTCCTCGACACGCTCGTGATGGGCACTCTCGCCCGTCAGCTTCAGCACGAGGTGGAAGGCATGTTCAGGACGCTCGACGAGCTCAACCGTCTTCTGGGGCGCGCATCGTTCGGAGGGGCGACGTATCGCCTCCGCGCGGCGCCGCGTCCGGAGCGGGCCGAGCTGGTGCGCCTGGTGCGGCGGGCGAGCATCCTCGATCCGTCGAGCCGCGCGGCACTACGCGGGTACTTCGCCGAGCGGCGTGGAGACCTCGAGCTCGGCGAGGCGGGCGATGCGCCGGAGGTGCTCGACTATCGAAGGTGGTTCGACTTTCAGCTGGCGGTGCGACGGCAGGCTGCGACGGAGACGCTCGAGACCGAGCTGACGCGGACGGTTCGCGCCCTCGGCTCGGGCGGTGAGCAGGGCGTCCCGAACTACCTCCTCGTCCTGGCGCTGGCGAAGGTCGCCTACGACGCGGTGGGTGCGCGTCTACGCCCGCTCCTGCTCGACGAAGCGTTCTACGGGATCGACGCGACCAGGCGGGAGGGCTTGCTCGCGTTCGCGACCGAGCTCGGCCTGCAGCTCATCGTCGCCTCGCCGGACCAGGACGGCGTGTCTCCCGGCGTGCGCGCGGCGACGACGCTCTTCGTCGCGAAAGACGAGCACGGCGACGTACACCTCGCCCCATACCACTTCTGGAACCGTGCGCCGGGTGCACAGATCACGCTCGAGCCGGTGAGCTCTCCGTGAGCTCGAGCGCAGACAGCGCCTCCGTCGTGATCGCGAGGGCGACAGCGCTGGGCGTCTCGCCTCGACGAACACCTTGCGGGACCACTTGGCCCGCGTGCTCGTGAGGATCGGCTCCTTCCAACCGGGCCGACCTCGTGCGGCTCGCGGTGCTCACGCGCGGGCCCTGAGCGCGGCCCCTCATCAGAAACGGGAGGTGCGCCGCGAGCCGTGAAGCTCGCGGCGCCTCGCCCTCGAGACGACTACCAGCGACCGCCGCCGCCGCCACCGCCGCCGCGACCACCGCCGCCGCCGCGACCGCCGCCGCCGCTCTGCCGCTCTTCGGCCTCGTTGACCTTGAGCCCGCGGCCGCCCACGACCTTGCCGTTCATCTCGGCGATCGCCGCCTGGGCGGCTTCCGCCGTGCCCATGGTGACGAAGCCGAAGCCGCGCGACTGACCCGTCTCGCGATCCGAGACGAGGTGCACGTCCGTGACCTCACCGAAAGGGGAGAAGGTGGCCCGAAGCGATTCCGCATCCGCCTGGAACGAGAGATTGCCGACGTAGAGACGATTACCCATGATGTTCTTCCTCGTAGTATCTCGTACGAGGACCTCGCACGAACGCCGCGACCTTACTCGAATGCATCGTTCGCGCCATGACTCAGTTCTCGAGGGCGCCAGAACGCTCCTCCTCCTCGCGCTCGCCGGGTGCGTGCACCCGACCCCGCCGCCAGCGCGGCCGCCCGCGGAAGAGGCCGCGATCTCGGGCGAGATCGTGCTCGGGACCGACACGCGGCTCCGTCCGCTCGCGGAGGGTGCGTGGCTCGTGACGACCTTCCGATCGCCCGAAGAGCCCGCGAACGCGCTGCTGGTGGCCGGAGCTGATCGCTCGGTGCTCGTCGACACCGGCTGGTCTCCACGGCAGGCGCAGCAGGTCCTCGCCTGGGCGCGCGACGTGCTCGGCCGACCGATCGGCGCGGCGATGATCACCGGCCCGGACCCCGATCGGGCAGGGGGCGCTTCGGCGCTCACCGATGTCGGCGTGCCGGTGTTCGCGTCGGTCCGCGCGGCTGCGTTGCTCGCCGAACGCGGCGCTCCGATCGCTTCCACGCCGATCGAGCCGGAGTCCATTCCCGAGCTGCACTGGATGTTCGTACGGATCGATCCGGATCCCGAGGCGATCGTCGCCTACCAGCGGCCGACGCGCATCGTGTTCGGCGGCAGCTTCGTCGACGCGCTCGACGCCGAGACACCGGGCCGCGTGGGCGACCAGGATCGCTCGGGCTGGCGGGCCGCGCTCGACCTGGTCGCGGCTTCGTACCCGGATGCGGCCATCGTCGTGCCCGGGCGCGGCGAGCCCGGCACGCTGGAGCTCGTGGCGCATACGCGGGCGTTGATCGCCGACTGTCACGCCGACGCAGAGTGCACCGTTCTCAGCGAGCAGCTGGAGAGCTGCGCATGTTGCGGGTGCACGGAGCCGCGCGCGATGCTCACCGCTGCGATCGAGCGAGAGCGCAGCATGCAGCCGAGCTGCGCGCCGATCTGCGACGGCGTCCCGTGCCCGCCCTGCCCGACGCCCGACGAGCTCGCGCGCCTGCGTGCCGTCTGCGTCCGTGGCGAGTGCGCTCTCGCTCCCGCGCCGTGAGCGCGGCGGCGCCCGTCAATGGACGACGTGCTCGGTGACGGGAGCGCCGCCGTCCACCGCGGTGCCGTAGATGTCCGCGAAGCGGAGCGAGCCCGGGCCGCCGCCCAGCGTCAGGTGGACGTGGTCGAGGTTCGCGAGCGTGCCGCCGATCGTGAGCGTCGCGCGGGCGGTGCAGCCGTGGGGTTCGCGCTCGGTGATCACTCGCAAGTGCCGCGACGAGAGCGCGCGGATGTCGATCTGCATCGTCATCCCGTCGGGTCGCGTCTCGAGGAGGCGCTGCGCGCCCACGCCGTACACCGGGCCCTCGAACATGTTGAGCCCGTGCGTCACGCGGCCACCAGAGCCGTTCTCGAACTCGCGCCAGTACACCACCATCGGCGAGCCGCTCGCGGGGTGGCAGTTCGTGTCGAGGCGGATGCCGTAGTCGACGCGGTTGCGATCGTCGCTCTTGTCGATGAAGAACATCGTCGGCACGTCGTGCCGCTCGAACGCGACGTCGGCACGCGCGACCCCGACGGGCAGAGGCGTGACGATGGCGGCGGCGACCGCGAGAAAGCACATGACCGTGGCGATGCGCGCGCGCGTCATGGCGAGTCGGGCCCGATGCAGGTGCACGCGTCGAACGCGTGGCACTCCTCGAGGTTCTCGCCGACCGGCCCGCCGTCACAGGGGTGCTCCACCATCGCGAGGCGACACGCGACGATCTCGCCCCAGCTGATCGCGCAGGGGAGCCCGCGCGCCGTCGCCGACATCTCGACCGGGTTGCACACGTGCTCGCTGATCGTCCCCGTCGATCCGTCGGGGCAGGTCACGGTCCCGCCCTCGAGATGCACGTTCGCGGTGAGGTAGGGGCAGAGCTCGACGAAGTCGTCCGGCGTGAGCGATGCGGCCACCGTTGACCATGGACGCGGGGGCGCGGGCAGCCGTTCGAGCCGCGCCCGGACGGCGGCGTTCCCGACGAACACGACCGAGGTGGACGCGGGCGTCTCCGGCTCGGCCGAGGCCGCGGGCCCGCACCCGATGACGAGCACGCAGAGGAGAGCGCTTCGGAGCGAGTTCATTCGCTCGTTTGTAGCAGACGATGCGCGACCTGGAGCGCCATGCGAGGAGCGCTGGATCAGCAGCCCATGAGCGCGATGCCCGCGGGCGCGGCGGCGTCGACGCGGAACGTGCTCTCGCCCGACAGAACGCCGAGCATCAGGTCGCCGATGATCGCGCGGCGCCAGCCGCCGAGCGCGCCGATCGCGATGCCCTCCGGGCGACCGTCGAGCTGCCACTCCGCGAGCGCGCGTAGCTCGGCCTGGTCGGCGAGGAGCTCGGCCGCGATGCCCTCGCGCGCCGCGACGAAGCGACGCGCGAGGCCCAGGATCATGGCGAGGCCCTCGGCGACGGCCTCGCGCTCGCGTGACGGTGGCCTGCTCTTCTCTTCGGGCCTCTCGAGGCCGCGCGCGACGGCCTCGAGGAGCTCGCGCGCCCAGGGCTGCGAGCGGCCCATGCCGAGGCCTCGGACGGACTCGAGCGATCGCACGTCTCGGGGCGGCTGGAGCGCGAGCGACTTGAGAGCGAGATCGTTTGCCACGATCGACAGCGGCTTGTCCGACGCCTCGGCGACGCGGTCGCGCCACCTCGCGACCTCGCGGAGGACGCCGAGCTGCTCGGAGGTGAGGCGCGCGAACGAGGGGACCTTGCGGTAGAGCTTCTCCGGATCCGGACGGCTCAAGGCGCGCGTCACGGCTTCGGCGCACGCCTCTTCGGTCCAAGGAAGGCGGGCGCTCTCGGCGAGGCGCGTCCTCAGCTCGCTCGAGACCCGGCCGAGGTGACGCACGTCGTCGAGCGCATACTCGATCTGCGCATCGGACAGCTCGCGCGTCCAGTCGCTCACCTGGAGCGACTTGTCGAGCTCGACGCCGCACACGTCGCGCACCAGCGCGCCGTAGCCGACGCTGCCGCCGAAGCCGGCGAAGGCCGCGGCGATCTGTGTGTCGAAGACCGAGCGAATCGTGGAGGCGCCCGACGCGCGCGCGAGGATGGGCAGATCCTGACGGCCGTCGTGGAGGATCTTCCGAACGCTGGCCGACTCGAGCACCGGCGCGAGCGCCGCGAGCTCGACGCGGCGTGGGTCGATGACGACGAGCTCGCCGCCGAACGCGAGCTGAACGAGGCAGAGCTTCGGGTAGTAGCGGCCCTCCGACTGGAACTCGCAGTCGACCGCGAGCTCGGGCTGGCCCTCGAGGCGCGCGACGAGCTCGCGAAGCGCCGCGGTGGAAGGAACGTGGGCTGGGTGCATGCGGCAGCCTAGCCTCTTCGCCCGAGGCATGCGCACGTCTCGCGGATCCTCTGGAGGGCGCCGTTCGCGATCCAGACCAAGACGCGATGGAGCAAGGCAAGACACGACGCCCGCAAACGAGCGGCACGCCGCTGGCAGGTGGGGCGCCCGTGCAGCCACGCACGGACCGGCTCGACGCACGATGAGCGAAGGTTTCGAGCCCGACGGGCACTCACAGCCGTGGGCTGTGCGCGCGAAGCGGTTGGACTCGGCTCCTGGCTGCGCGGGCTGTCGGCGCTCCTCGGCGTCGTGGCGATCCGGGCCGGTCCGGCGTGGGCGCGGGCGCAATACCCCGGCGGGGTTCCGAACGACACGAGCGAGCGCATCAGGGCTTGGGAGAGCGAGACGACACCATGGCGACTTCTCAGGTGAGCACGGAAGCCGAGACGGCGAGAACGACGGCGGTGATGCTCAACAAGGTTCCCGCGGTCACGATCTACTTTTGGATCATCAAGATCCTCTGCACGACCGTCGGGGAAACGGCGGCTGACTACCTCGACATGAACCTCGGTCTGGGGCTCACCAACACGAGCTTGCTCATGGCTGGGCTGATGGCGGTCGTGCTCGCGTTCCAGTTTCGCGCACGAAAGTACGTTCCCACGATCTACTGGCTCGCCGTCGTCTTCATCAGCGTCGTCGGCACGCTGATCACGGACAACCTCTCGGACAACTTCGGGGTACCGCTCGCGGCGACGACGACGGTGTTCGCCGTGGCACTCGCGGCGGCCTTCGCCGCCTGGTACGCGAGCGAGAAGACGCTCTCGATTCACAGCATCGTCACGACGCGACGCGAAGCGTTCTACTGGGTCGCCATCCTGGTCACCTTCGCCTTGGGGACGGCCGCGGGCGATCTCATTGCCGAGCAGCTCGGCGTGGGCTACCTGCTCTCGATCGCGATCTTCGGCGGGCTCATCGCGCTCGTGACCGGCGCGCACTACGTCTTGAAGCTGAACGCCGTCCTCGCCTTCTGGATCGGCTACATCCTGACGCGCCCGCTCGGCGCCTCGATCGGCGACTACCTGACCCAGGATCCGGATGCGGGCGGCCTCGGCCTCGGCCCGACCGTGACCACCGTGATCTTCCTCGCCGGCATCCTCGGCCTCGTCACGTACCTGACGGTCTCGAAGAAGGACGAGCTGAAGTGACCGGTGGGTCCCAACCTGTCGAGCGACCGAACCCCTTGCGAGCGCACCCTCAACTGTCGAACGGCAGGCCGTGCACGTCGACGGACTCTGCGCCGAGCTTCTCGAGCTCCGTGCGCGCAGCGCGGAGCGCCGCGGGGTCGTCCGTGTGGATGACGACGAGGAACTTTCCGGCGGCGAGGCACTGCTCGTAGTGGCGCGCCTGCTGCTCGTGCACGCCGACGCCGACGAGCGCCGAGCCGATCGCGCCAGCGCCGGCCGTCGCTGCGACGATGGCGAGGCCCGCACCGAGCGCGATGGCGAAGGGCCCGAGGCCGACCGTGGACGCAGCGAGGGCGATCGCCGCCGGGCCGACGCCCGCCGTTCCGCCGAGCATTCCGCCCCAGCGCGCCCAGTAGCTCGCGATCTCACCGCGGTGCGTGCCGCCATGGTCGAGCTCGGGCGGTGGCTCCGTCGCGGCCTCCTTCGGCCCGATCACGGACACGCTGCGCCTCTCGATGCCGTCGATGCGCAGCCAGTCGAGCGCCGCCTCTGCCTCGAAGCGGGTGGGGAACACAGCGACGATGCCATTCGGCTCGGGTCCGATCATGAGGCCTCCGCCGCGGAGAGTAGTCGATCGCGCGGCCGAGGGGGCAGGTGGCGCGTCACACCTCACCCACCGCGGACGGTGGACGGGCCGCGCGTGGACGGCGGAGCCGACGCACCGCGAGCCAGCTGAGAGCGGCCACGACGAGCCCGAGGGCGAGGGCCTCCTCGACGTGGACGAGGCGACCGACCAGGCGCTCGACCGCGGCGCCGATCCCGTAGCCGAGCGCGGTGATGGTGACCGACCACGCGAGCGCGCCCGCCGTGTTCAGCGCGACGAACCGGATCGGCGAATAGCCCGACGCGCCGAGCACGACGGGCACCACCGTCCGGAGCCCATAGAGAAAACGGAAGCCGAGCACGAAGAGGGCGCCGTAGCGCGAGGTCCAGGCGTCGACGCGCGCGGCGCCAGCCTGCCATGCAGGGCGACGCGCGAGCATGGCGCGCCCGCCGCGGCGACCGAGAAAGAACCAGAGCTGATCACCGGCGAGGCTGCCGACGAACGCACAGAGGGCCACGAGCCAGAAGTCGAGCGTGCCGCGACGCGCGAGCGCTCCCCCGAGGACGAGCACGGTCTCTCCCTCGAAGAACGTGCCCAGCACGATGGCGGCGTAGCCCCAGTGCGCGATCAGATCTTCCAAGGCGGGTCGCGCTACACCAGAGTGATCGTGTGATTCGTACCTTCCCAAGCCGCGGCGGCCAGGTCGAAGGTGGTCCAGTCGAGCGACGCTGCTCTGCCGAGGTCCGAGCGTGCGATTCGCACGCCGTGACGATCCAGGCCGAGCGGCGAGGAGTCGACGTCGCGCGCGTCCTGCCAGCCGTCGCGTCCGTAGTGGAGCCGAAACGACCGAGGACCTTCGATGAGGAGGATCTCCGCGTCGGTCGTGAGCCGAGGCTCACCGCGTACGTGCGCCACCTTCGCCGCGCGCGGCGCCGCGTACCTCGCAGCGACGGAGTCGAGCCGATCGGCCCGAGCGCCCGTGGTCGTCGCGACCAGGAGCTTGAGATACTCGGCGTGCGCCCACACCAGCGGCGTGGCGCTCCCCGTCGGGCGACCGGGCGTGAGGCGTCTCTCCGGGATCGGCTCGCGATCCCAGATCTGCTCCGGCAGCAGATCACCCAATGAGGTGGATCTCCTCATCGCCTCGAGATAGGGAGTCACGTCCTCCTCGGCATCGAGCGCGTAGTGGCCGCGCTCGCCCGCGAGGAGCGGCCACGGGCATCCGATCCCGGAGCCGTCGAAGGGCGAGCCGTCCGCGTGCTCGCCGTAGCCGTCGTGTTGATAGCGGAAGTACAGAGGGCCGTTGGGCGTGTCCGCGCGAAGCACCGAGTCGATGATCTTCACGGTATCGGTGATGCGCGGATCGCTCGCTGTGCGCAGGCCGTAGCGCATGAGCGCCAAGAACTCGAGGCCGACGAGCCGCTCGATCTCGAAGGACTCGCCATCTCGGTTGGCCAGCACGATGGGGCCGCGCCGGCCCGTGTCGCCGCCTCGGGCGACGCGCTCGTAGTGCCCCGTCGTGCCGTGAGCGCGGTCGAGCTCGGTGCCCTCGACGTACACGAGCGACTCGATCCGCGCGTTCCAGCAGTCGGCGAGAGAGAGCGCATAGGCGGCCTCGGTGGGATCGAGCCAGCTGCTGCTCCCCGCGGCGACCAGCGCGGACACCAGCGCGGCGAGGGTGAACGGGCTCGCGCCCGCGGCTTCTTCCCAGCGGTCCTGCTCGCTCAGAGGGCCGTTCGCAGCGAGGTAGCGCGCCGCCGCGCGCACCATCTTGGCGATCGCCGGGCTGGCGGGGTCGATGACGCCCAGCTCTGCCAGCTTGGCCGCGAGGATGATCGGGAGCGCGGTCTCGTCGAGCTGTAGACCGGTCCAGTAGGGCTGGCCTCCCGGCGTGAAGTTCTGTGGCCAGTGCCCGTCGGGGAGCTGGGTCGAGGCGAGAAACTCCAGCGTGCGGCGCGCGTCCCTCGGCAGGCCGATCGCGGCGAGCGCGAGGCCCGTCTCCGCGCAGTCGCGCGGCCAGACGAGGTGGTAGCCGCCTGGATCGTCGTGGGCGGCGCCCCAGGGCGTGGCGAGGCTCGCGACGATCGCGCCGGGGAACGTGACGTCTTCATGGACCTTGAGGACCATCGCCGACGTTCGCGCGAGCCGTGCGTGCCGCTCGGTCGCGGCGAAGACCGGAAGGCCGCTGGCCCACTCGGCCCAGCCCGCGCGGAAGGCCGACGCCGTCGCGTCGAAGCCGGCCACCAGAGATCCCATCGCGAGGGTGCGGGCACCGCTCGCGCTCGTCGCGAGGCCGATCGCGATCTCGCCGCGCGCTGCGCCGAGCGTCGCCGTGAGCGCCACGTTGCCACCGGGCGCGCTCGTGAACGTCCACGTCGGCCGGCCATGCGCGGCGATGTCTTGCCAGCCATCGGAGGCGCCGACGTAGCCCACGCTCGCCATCGCGAACGGGACGTCCGCGAGGATCGCGAGGTGCTCGTCGTGCCTGTTCGCGTGGAGGACTCCGTCCTCGATCCACGCGTTGTTGTGGTGCCCGCTTCTGCCGAGGTGAGGCGACGCGAGGAGGTGGAGCGCGAGAGCCTCGTCGGGCTCGCCATCGATACCGAAGAGCGCGTAGCGCAACAAGACACTGTCGCGGATCGGGTCGACGACCAGCTCGATGCTGAGGCGAAAGCGTTCGTGCCGATGCACGATGGTCGGCATCGGGATCGCCGGATCGGGCGTCGTGATCGTGTATGCGGCGGCCCGCTTCACCTCGACCCAGAGGTCGTCCGCCGTGACGAGGAAGCCGAGGTCGCGCAGCTGCGGCCGGCTCGTCGTCGGCCAGAACACCTCGTTGAGCACACCGCCGCCGACCGTGACCCAGACGCGGTTCGAGCCGAGCGCCGTCGTGACGAGATCCTTGTCGCCGGCGGCGAACGTCGGCGCGATCCCGGGCGCGCCGAAGGCGGTGGATGGGGCCTTGGCGGGCGTGTCGTTCATCGCCCTGCTCTCCCTCGCGCACGGTGCTGGGTCAAAGACCCTCACTTTGTTGGAGCCGGATCGGAGCGCCAGTACGGTCCGGACCGGGGCATCGCGTTCGCATCCGCCCCGTGGAGACGATGAGCGAAGCCGACGCCCCCGCGACCGATCCGCCGCGCGCGCCCGTCCCACCGGGAGACCGAAAGGCGCTCCTGCGCTCGCTCCGACCGCACGCGCTCGGCATGGGGCTCGTGCTCTTCATCGTCGCCATCCAGCAGGCTGCGTGGCTCGCCGAGCCGGCGGTGTTCGGTGATCTCCTCGACGCCGTGATCTCGCTTCCACGCGAAGGGGTGACCCTGCTCGATCACCTGCCGATCTGGATCGCCGTCTTCGCCATCAACACGGTGGCCGGCGTCGTGAGGCGGATCGCGAGCGAGCGCGTGTACGGGCGCGTCAACGCGTCGGTCGCGCGCGCGCTCTCCGCCGGCTCGAAGGGCGAGTCTCCCGCGCGCATCGGTTCGCTCGCGGAGCTCGGTCGTGAGCTCGTCTCCTTCTTCGAGGATCAGGTGCCCGACGCGCTGCTCGGGCTGGCGAGCCTGCTCGGCGCGATGATCGCGCTCTTCGCGTACGACTATCGCATCGGCCTCGTCTGCCTCCTCGTCTCGGCGCCGCTGGCCGTCGTCAGCCGCATCTACGATCGGCGCGTCTCCGGCGTCACGACCGAGCTGAACGCGCTGCGCGAGATGAACACGGAGGTCTTCACCGGCGACCCGGACGCCGTGCACGCGCACTACACGCGCGTCGCCGCGCTCAAGCGCACGATCGGGACCTACAGCGCGCTCAACTTCGGGATGCTGCGCGCCGCGCTGCTCGCGGTGTTCATCGTCGTGCTCTATGTGGCGATCGATCTCGACGATCTCGGAACGGGCGCTCTCTACTCCATCACGACGTACCTCTGGACCTTCGTGACGAGCATCGAGGATCTGCCTGTACTGATGGAGAACTTGACCGGCGTCCGCGACCTGTGGCGCCGCATCAGCGGCAGGCTCGCTCCGACCGCGGTGGTCTGACGCGCGGGCTCCTGGGCCGGCGCGGTCGTTGCGTCGTAGAGCTCGGACATGCGCCCAGCGCTTCAACGCGTGCTCACCGCAGGATGCTGCTGCCTGGCGGCGTGCGGCGCGGCGCCGGCGGCCGAGCCTGGCGCGACACACTCCCTCGACGCGGACGGGACGATCGCGCTCTCCGGCGCGAGCCGTGACTACGTGCTCACCGAGCCGGCCGCACCGCCCTCGCCGACCGCGCGCCGCACGCTCGTCGCGCACGTCTCTTTCGACGAGGGTCGGGTCGCCGCCATCGGCTCGCCCGTGGCCGGCCGCGTCGTATCCGTCGCCGTCGTGACGGGCGCGCCGGTGCACCGTGGGGATCCGCTGCTGACGATCCACTCCGCCGACGTCGCCTCGGCGCAAGCGGCGCTGGTCTCCGCGCGGGCGGCCCGGATGCTCGCCGAACAGACGGCGGCCCGAGCGGCGCACCTCGTGCGGCAGGGCGCGGCCAGCCCGGCGGAGAGCGCGCAAGCGGCGACGGCGCTCGAGGAGGCGCGCGTGGAGGAACGCGGAGCGGGCGCCACGATCGGTGGAGCGCGTGGCGCCGAGAGGGCGAACCTGTCGCCCGTGATCGGATGCAGCTGCCACATGCCCGGCCCACAGCCTCCGAGCATCGCGACGAGCAGCATCGAGCACGAGACCCTCACGGCCCGACACCAGGCCTGTATCCGTTCCTAGCCATGCGCGCGACGAGGACACGGAGCTCATCGACCCTGCGGAGCTCCCGGTGGATTCGTCGTCCGCATGACTCCGCCCGCCCGTTGATGCGATTTTGATGCATCGCTGGGCTCTCTTGTCCGCGTCGCAACATCGAAGCGCACAGGGTAACGACATGCGCAAGGGCAACACGCACCCGGAACGGGACATCGGCGCGGCGCTCATGCTCCTGGCGCTGGTGCTCGCAGGCATGATCCCGTGGCTCTCCGTCCTGTTCGGGCGGCCGCCCGCCTATAGCGCGGAGCTGGGGGCCGTGGTGACGGTCGTGGCCACGCCCCTCCTCGTGGGCACCCTCTGGGAGATGCGCCGACAACGCGCGACCGCGACGCGCGACGCGCAAGGGAAGCGCGACTGAGCCGAGCCGTGCTCCAACCCTCGCCTACGCTTCGCGCAGGAGCTCACATGTCCGATCTCTTCTATCTCGCTCTGACGCTCGGATTCTTCGCCGCGACGTGGGGCCTCGTGCGCCTCGTCGACCGGCTCTGAGGAGGCTCGGATGATCGCGCTCCATTGGGTCGGCGGCCTCGTGTCGGTCGGCCTGCTCATCTATCTGTTTGCCGCGCTGCTCGTGCCGGAGAAGCTCCAATGACGGCGAACGCCGTCGTTCAGACGCTGCTCTACTTCATCGCGCTCACCGCGCTCGGCTATCCGCTCGGCCTCTACATCGCGCGGGTCTACGAGGGCGGCTCGGGCTGGCTCCAGCGAGCGCTCGGCCCGATCGAACGCGCTTTCCTTCGGCTCGCGGGTGTCGACCCGAAGCACGAGATGGCATGGAAGGAGTACGCGCTCGCCACGCTCGTGTTCAACCTCTTCGGGATGCTCGCGGTCTTGCTCGTGCAGCGCACCCAGGGTGTCTCGCCGCTGAACCCCGACGACCTCGGAGTCGTGGCGCCCGAGGTCTCGTTCAACGCCGCCGCCAGCTTCGCCAGCAATACCAACTGGCAGGCGTACGGGGGTGAAACGACGATGTCGTACTTCACGCAGATGCTCGCCCTGACGGTGCAGAACTTCGTGTCCGCCGCGACGGGCATGGCGGTCATGGTCGCGCTCATCCGGGGCATCACCCGCAAGCAGACCGACGACCTCGGAAACTTCTGGGTCGATCTGACGCGCGGGACGCTCTTCGTCCTCTTGCCGCTCGCCGTCCTGCTGGCGCTCTTTCTCGTGTCGCAGGGCGTCGTGCAGACCTTCGACGGCCACGCCGTCGCTCATCTGCTCGATGGAGCGAGCGACGCCGATGGCACCGCCGTCCTCCAGCAGATCCTCGCGCGCGGCCCGGCCGCGTCTCAGATCGCGATCAAGCAGCTCGGGACGAACGGCGGCGGCTTCTTCAACGTAAACTCCGCGCACCCCTTCGAGAACCCGACGGGGCTCAGCAATGCCGTGGAGATGCTCGCGATCCTCGCGGTGCCCGCGGCTCTCTGCTTCACCTTCGGCGAGATGGTGCAGGACCGCCGCCAGGGGTGGGCCCTCTACGCGGCGATGACGGTGTTCGCCGTCGGATTCTCGTTCCTGACCATCGCCCTCGAGCAAGCGGGCACGCCGATGCTGACCTCGCTCTCCGACACCGCGGCGAGCGCGCTGAGCTCGGGCGGGAACATGGAAGGCAAGGAGGTGCGTTTCGGCATCACGGCGTCCGCGCTCTGGTCGGTCATGACGACTTCCGCGTCCAACGGCTCGGTCAACGCGATGCACGACTCGTTCACTCCGCTCGGAGGCGCCGTCCCGATGTTCCTCATGCACCTGGGCGAGGTGGTGTACGGCGGAGTCGGCTCGGGCCTCTACGGCATGTTGCTCTTCGTCTTCATCGCCGTCTTCATCGCAGGCCTCATGGTCGGCCGTACGCCCGAGTACCTCGGCAAGAAGATCGAGGCGTTCGAGATGAAGATGGCCTCGCTCGGCATCCTCGTCCCGTGCGCGGTCATCCTCGTCTCGACCGCGATCGCGTGCATGGCGCCGGACGGCAGAGCCGCCGTGCTCAATCCCGAGACTCACGGCTTCTCCGAGATCCTCTACGCGATGACCTCCTCCGGGGCGAACAACGGCAGCGCCTTCGGCGGCATCGCGGCCAATACGCCCTTCTACGCGACCCTCCAGGGGCTCGCGATGCTCATCTCGCGATACTGGATCATCGTTCCCGTCCTCGCGCTGGCCGGCGCTCTGGCAAAGAAGAAGATCGTGCCGGCCGGCCCGGGAACGCTCCCCACGCACACGCCGCTGTTCATCGGCCTTCTCGTGGGCACCGTCGTCCTCGTGGGCGCATTGAGCTTCGTTCCCGCGCTCGCGCTGGGGCCCATCGTCGAGCACCTGCAGATGATCTCGCAGTCATAGAGAGCGAGCGACCATGACCAGTCCCAATGCCACCCCGCGCTCTCTCTTCGACGGCCCCATCCTGCGGCGCGCTGCCGTCGACTCGTTCCGGAAGCTCGATCCGCGCCTGATGATCAAGAACCCCGTCATGTTCGTCGTGGAGGTCGGCAGCGCATTCACGACTGCGTTGTTCGCCCACTCCGTCGTGACGGGTGGCGGAGACGCGCCCACCGCGTTCATCGGTACGGTGTCCCTCTGGCTCTGGTTCACGGTCCTGTTCGCCAACTTCGCCGAGGCGATGGCCGAGGGGCGCGGAAAGGCTCAGGCCGAGACGCTTCGGAAGGCTCGGAAGGACGTGGTCGCCAAGCTCCTCTCGGAGCCTCGGCGAGATGCTCCGGTGGAGACGGTGCTCGCGTCGCAGCTCCGCGAGGGCGACATCGTGCTCGTCGGGGCGGGCGACCCGATTCCTGGCGACGGCGAGGTGGTGCTCGGCGTGGCATCGGTCAACGAGAGCGCGATCACGGGCGAGAGCGCGCCCGTCATTCGCGAGAGCGGAGGCGACCGCAGCGCGGTCACGGGAGGAACTCAGGTGCTCTCGGACTGGCTCGTCGTGAAGATCACCCACAACCCTGGCGAGACCTTCCTCGATCGCATGATCGCAATGGTCGAGGGCGCCAAGCGCAAGAAGACACCGAACGAGATCGCGCTCGACATCCTCCTCGCGGGACTGACGATCATCTTCCTCCTCGTCACGGTCACTCTCCTCCCGTTCTCGATGTACTCGGTCGACGTCAGCGCCGACCCGACCGACATGCCGGTGAGCATGACGGTGCTGGTGGCTCTGCTCGTCTGTCTCATTCCGACGACCATCGGCGGGCTGCTCTCCGCGATCGGCATCGCGGGCATGGATCGGATGATCCAGGCGAACGTCATCGCGACGTCGGGTCGCGCGGTGGAGGCGGCAGGAGACGTGGACATCCTGCTGCTCGACAAGACCGGGACGATCACGCTCGGCAACCGGCAGGCGACGAAGTTCGTGCCGGCGCCCGGCGTGAGCGAGAAAGATCTCGCGGACGCCGCGCAGCTCTCTTCGTTGGCGGACGAGACTCCAGAGGGCCGCAGCATCGTCGTTCTCGCCAAGGAGAAGTTCGGGTTCCGCGGACGCGACGTCGCAGAGATCGGCGCGACCTTCGTCCCGTTCACGGCCCAGACGCGCATGAGCGGAGTGGACGCGGGCGAACGGCGGATTCGCAAGGGCGCGACGGATGCGATCGCGCGCTACGTGGCCGAGCAGGGCGGCGCGATCCCGAGCGCCGTCCAGGCCGCGGTGGATGAGATCGCGAAAGGGGGCGGCACGCCGCTCGTGGTCGCCGATCGCAAGCGCATCCTCGGGGTCGTCCAGCTCAAGGACATCGTCAAGGGGGGCATCAAGGAGCGATTCGCCGAGATGCGAAAGGCAGGCATTCGGACCATCATGATCACGGGTGACAACCCTCTGACCGCGGCGGCCATCGCAGCCGAGGCCGGGGTCGACGACTTCCTCGCGGAGGCCACGCCCGAGGCGAAGCTCGCGATGATCCGTGAGTACCAGGGCAAGGGCCATCTGGTCGCGATGACGGGCGATGGGACCAACGACGCTCCTGCCCTGGCGCAGGCCGACGTGGCCGTGGCCATGAACAGCGGCACGCAGGCCGCGAAAGAGGCCGGGAACATGGTCGACCTCGATTCGAACCCCACCAAGCTCCTCAGCATCGTCGAGATCGGCAAGCAGATGCTGATGACGCGTGGGTCTCTCACGACCTTCAGTATCGCGAACGACGTCTCGAAGTACTTCGCGATCATCCCGGCGGCGTTCGTCACCACCTATCCTGCGCTCGCCGCGCTGAACGTCATGGGACTGCACTCGGCGACGAGCGCGGTGCTGTCCGCCGTCATCTTCAATGCGCTGATCATCGTGGGCCTCATCCCGATCGCGCTCCGCGGCGTGCCGTACCGCCCGGAGCCGGCCGCGGCGCTGCTTCGACGGAACTTGCTGGTGTACGGCCTCGGTGGCGTCCTGCTGCCGTTCCCCTGCATCAAGGGCATCGACATCCTGCTGGTCGCCACCCATCTGGTCTGAGCTGAGGAGGACCCCCCGATGCACACCGTCCGCCCAGCGCTCGTCCTCCTCGCGCTCTTCACGCTCGTGACGGGGGTCGTCTACCCCGTGCTCGTCACCGGTATTGCGCAGCTCCTCATGCCCTATCAGGCCAACGGCTCGCTGATCGTCGGAGCGGACGGCGAGGTGATCGGCTCCGAGCTCATCGGCCAGTCGTTCGACGAGCCGCGCTACTTCTGGGGGCGTCCGTCGGGAACAAGCCCCTACCCTTACAACGCCGGCGCCTCGAGCGGCGCCAACCTGGGCCCGATCAACCCGAGGCTGCGAGAGGCCGTCACCGCGCGGGTGGCAGCGCTCCACGAGGCGGATCCGGACAACGACGCAGAGATACCGGTCGATCTCGTCACGGCCTCCGGCAGCGGGCTCGATCCGCACATCTCTCCTGCCGCGGCCCTCTATCAGGTGGGGCGGGTGGCGCGCGTTCGAGGCCTTGATGACGCGCAGGTGCGCGCGCTGGTGGAGGAGCACGTGGAGGGCCGGACGATCGGTATCCTCGGCGAGCCGCGTGTGAACGTCCTGCGCCTCAACCTCGCGCTCGACCAGCTCGGTCCGAGCGCATAGGGGCGGCCGTGGTTCGCGACGACGAGCGTGGTCGAAGGCCCGATCCGGAGGCGCTCCTCGAGCGGGCGCACTCGGAGGAGGCCGCTTCGAGGCCGAAGCTGAAGATCTGGTTCGGCGCATCGCCCGGCACGGGTAAGACGTACTCGATGCTCGAGAACGCCCAGCGCCTGCGCCTCGCGGGTGCGGACGTGGTCATCGGCATCGTCGAGACGCACGGACGCTCCGAGACGACCGCGCTCACCAAGGGGCTGGAGTTGCTGCCGCGCGCCCGGATTCCCTACCGAGGGCAGATGCTCGAGGAGTTCGACCTCGACGCCGCGGTCGCACGGAGGTCCGCGGTGGTTCTGCTGGACGAGCTCGCCCACTCGAACGTGCCGGGCTCGCGTCACGGCAAGCGCTGGCAGGACGCGATGGAGCTCCTCGACGCGGGCATCGAGGTGCACACGACGCTCAACGTCCAGCACATCGAGTCGCTCAACGACGTCGTCGCGCAGATCACGTCGGTGCGTGTTCGCGAGACCGTGCCAGACGCGGTGCTCGAACGTGCCGACGAGATCGAGCTCGTCGACGTGGCACCGGAGGTGGTGCTTCTGCGCCTCAAGGAAGGCAAGGTCTACGTTCCGGATCAGGCGCTCCGCGCCGCGGGCGGGTTCTTCAAGGAGGGCAACCTGCACGCGCTGCGTGAGCTCGCGCTGCGGCTCACGGCCGAGCGCGTCGACGCGGAGGTGCAGGCGTGGCGTAGACAGCAGGGCATCGAAGCGCCGTGGCCAGCGCGTGAGCGGATCATGGTGTGCATCGGGCCGAGCCCCGCGTCGGCGCGCATCATCCGCTCGGCGCGGCGCATGGCGGGCGCGTTCCACGCACCCTGGATGGCTGCCTACGTGGAGCGTCCCGCGTCACCCCCGCGCGATCGCGACCGCGCGCGCCTCGCGGCGAACCTGCGGCTGGCCGAGTCGCTCGGCGCGGAGGTCGTGATGCTCTCCGGGGACCGACCCGGAGAGCTGCTGCTGGAGCTCGCGCGCCAGCGCAGCGTGACTCGCATCGTCGTCGGTAAGCCGACTCACCCTCGTTGGCGCGACCTCGTGTACGGCTCTCTGCTCGACGACCTCGTGCGAGGCAGCGGAGCCGTGGACGTGCACGCCATCTCCGGCGGGCAGACGGATGCTGGGCAGAGCGCGCCGGAGCGAGTGCCGACGCCTCCGCGCCCGTGGGGTCGCTACGCATGGGCCGTCGTGCCTGTCAGCGGTGCTGCGTTGCTCGCGCGCGCGCTGGGCGAGCTGATCGACTTCGCAGACATCGCGATGATCTTCCTCGTGGGCATCACCATCGCCGCGACGTTCCTCGGGCGCGGTCCGTCCGTGTTCGCATCCGTGCTGGCCGTCGCGATGTTCGACTTCCTGTTCGTGCCGGCGTTCTACACGTTCGCCGTCACCGACTTCCGACACGTCCTCACCTTCCTCGTCATGCTGTGCGCGGGCGCGCTGATCAGCTCGCTCATGGATCGAATCCGCCAACAGTCGATCGCGGCCAGGGCACGCGAGCGACGGACGGCCGCGCTCTACGCGCTCACGAGGGCGCTGGCTGGGGCGCGCGACGAGACCGCGATCGCCAAGGCCGCAGCCGACCAGGTGCGGGACGTCTTCGAGTCGGAAGCGGTGCTCCTCGTTCCGGAGCCGCGCGGCGCCGTGGGCATGCGCGCGCCGGCGGGAGACAGCGTGCTGGAGGAGGCGGACCGCACGGTCGCTCGATGGTCCCTCGAGCACGGTAGGCCGGCGGGGCGCGGGCTCAAGACGTTGCACGGCGCGCGCGTGGTCGCGTTCCCGCTCGGCGGCCGGGATGCACCGGTCGGTGTGCTCGCGGTGCTCCCGAGGCCGGAGGGCCGCTTCGAAGATCCGGCGCAGCGCGCGCTCCTCGAGGCGTTCGTGGCCCAGACGGCGCTCGCGATCGAGCGTGCGCAGCTGGCGGAGGCCGCGGCAGCCGCCCGTCTTCGTGCCGAGACCGAGGAGATGCGGAGCTCACTCCTGAGCTCGGTGTCGCACGATCTGCGCACGCCGATAGGCTCCATCCTCGGTGCGGCGACCACGTTGCTCGAGTCCGAGAGCTTGCCCACCGACGAGCGGACGGAGCTCATCAAGGTCATCCGCGACGAATCGTCTCGTCTCGCGCGTCTCGTCGCGAACCTCCTCGACATGACCCGGCTCGAAGGTCCGGGCCTCGCCCTCGAGAAGGAGTGGGTGCCGCTCGAGGAGGTCGTCGGCGCGGCGCTGAACCGCCTCGACGCGCGCCTGTCGCACCGGGCCGTACGGATCGAGGTACCAGCGACGATCGTGGCGCCGTTCGATCCGGTACTGCTGGAGCAGCTCCTGGTGAACTTGCTGGAGAACGCGCTCAAGTACACGCCCGAGGGTTCACCTCTCGAGATCGTCGCGACCACCGAGCCCCACCGCGTGGTCCTGGAGCTCCGTGACCACGGGCCGGGAGTCGCGGTCGGAGACGAGGAGCGGATCTTCGAGAAGTTCTTTCGCAGCCAGCGGGGCCAAGCGGGCGGCGGAGTAGGCCTCGGACTCGCGATCGCGCGCGGGATCGCGCGAGCGCATGGCGGGACGATCACGGCCAGAAACCTCGAGCCGCGCGGCGCAGCGTTCCGCGTGACTCTGCCCCTCGAGGGTGAGCCACCTCAGCTCCCGTCGGAGGCGATGTTCGAGAGCCGCGCGCATGAGTGACGTCCGCATGGAGCACATTCGGAGGAACCTCGAGATCGACGCTCAGTCGCCCGTCGCGACGACGCCGCTGGGCTCGACCATCAGCACGACCGTGCGGCTCGGCGCGCGCGTCCGATGCATCACGCCGCGCGGGACGACCATTCCCTGACGCGGGCCGAGCGCGACGGTGCGACCTTCGAGATCGAGCAACAGCGTTCCCTCGAGCACGAAGAAGAGCTCGTCCTCGCGATCGTGCTTGTGCCAGTGGAACTCGCCGTGGAACACGCCGATGCGCGCGACGCTCTCGTTGACGAGGCAGAGCGTCTGGTTCCACCAGGGCTCTTTGCACGCGTCGACGAGCGCTCCGGCCTCGATCACCTCGAGCGGTGCGAACTTGATGTCGGTGTGGATGTCGTATGGCATGCGGCGGGCGTCGCACGCGAGCGCCGGGTCGCAAGAGCCGCAGCCGGGACGCGGCGTGCCCGTCAGGCCGCAGTGCCGAAGCGAGCGCGCAGCGCTCGATGACGCGCACGGAAGATGGCAGCGACGAGAGGACGGACCAAGAACGACACCGCAAAGCGCGGGTCGACCGTGACTCGATCGAGCACGTCGCACCCACCGTCGATCGAGACGACGGTACGCTCGGGCCGCCATCGCCTCTGCATCCACGACCAGCTCTCCTCGACGAAGCCGTGCTCGGTCCGCTCGACCAGCGTGAGGTGATGAACGTCGAAGGGGACGACCTGCAGCGCGAGAAGGACGCTCGCGAACGCTGGCCCCGCACGATGGGCAAGGCACGGTGTCACCATCGGCGAGCGGAACGCCCGCGCCACGGTTCGCACACGAGAGCGCTTCGACGATCACGACCGGCGGCGCGCAGGATACCCCATCAGGCGGTACCCCAGTTGACGGCCCTTGCGTGCAGCGGCCATCCTCTCACGAGGAGCCGAGCATGCCCCACGGGCCCAACGACGATCCGCGATGGCCTTCCGCTTTTCCCGAGCCCATCGCTGGGCTCGTCGAGCAGGCGAGACAGCAGCGCTGGCCGATCGACATCCAGTTCCTCTACGACGCCGAGCGAAAGTACCTGGGCTACCGCTGCACGATCACGGTGGCCGGCACGACGCCACGGGACTTCGACATCATCGGCCCGATCTCGTTCTGCGTTCCCGCCGACGCGCTCCGGCCAGAGCAGCGCACCGAGCTCGCAGGGCTGAGAGACGTCTACGCGCCACCCGCGACCGGCGGTCCCGACCAGTGCTATCGGTACGAGGCCGAGCAGGCGATGCGCTATCGCCGCTGGAAGGACGAGCAGGAACGCAAAGCCTCTCCCCCTCGGCCCTGAGACGCGAGGCTCCGGCGCACGCGAGCGTCAGAGCGCGGCGACCTCGCGCTCGACGGTCTCACCGAGGTCGAGCTCGGTTCATGGCTCGAGGCCCGCCGCGCGTTCCGGTGCCAGCGCGACTCTCGCGCGTGGGCCAAGCCAGATCACGCGACGAGATCGCGGATCGCGTTCGCCAGCAAGAGGAGCATCAGGATCGCGCCGATCACAGCGGCCGCGATCGAGACGCGTGGCCGCTTGTCGACGAAGCGCCCCATCTCGCGCGTCATCCGCTTGTTCATCGTCGCAGCGCACTGCACCCGCACCCTGCCTTCGAGCATCGCGTGCAGCTCGAAGATCATCACGTCGGCGGCCTGCCAGCGGTCTTCCGGCGCGAGAGAGAGGCCCTTCTTGAGGAAGTGGCTGTACTCGGGGCCGACCCCGATCTGACGGCTCTGGTGGAACATGTCATGCGCGGGGCCCGACGTGTCCATCGTCTGGATCGCGACGAGGAGCGCAGGAAGCGTCGTCGCGCTCTCGTGGCGGTGACGCAGCATGAGCAGCTCGTGGAACATCACGCACGCCGAGTAGAGGTCGCTGCGCATGTCGAGGAGATCGTTCGCGCCGCGCGCCTGCTCGGGCGACATGTAGAGGGGCGTGCCGATGAGCGACCCGAAGTTGGTCACGCTCGCCCGGACGGCCTCGCCGGTGATCGCCTTCACGTCGATCGGCAGGTTGCCTTCTCGCGTCCCTCCGACGGGCCGCGCGACGCCCCAGTCCATGAGGATCACCTCGCCGTAGCGGCCGACCATCACGTTCGCCGGCTTGATGTCGCGATGGATGATGCCCTTCTCGTGGGCGTACTGGAGCGCGCGCAGCACACCGATGAAGATCTCGACACGACGCGTGACGTCGTACGCGCGGATCGCGTCGGCGTCGCCCGCCTTGAGCCGCTCGATGATGGACTCCAGGGTCTCGCCCTCGACGTACTTCATCACGAAGAAGAACGCGCCGTTCTCGTCCACGCCGACGTCGTGGATCGGCACGATGTTCGGATGCTCGAGCCGGCCGATGGTCCTCACCTCGTCCACGAAGCGAGCGACCGCCACGGCGCCCTGCACGCCCTCGAGCAAGCGCTTCACGGCGACGGTGCGCCCGATGTCGCGATCCTCGGCGAGGGCGACCTCACCCATGCCGCCGCGACCGAGCGTGCGGAGCGACTCGTAACGACGACCCTCGCTCGGCAGGAGCTTGACCCCGCCGTCGCCGCTCTCGAGCCTCGGCAGCACCGAGCCGTTCGTGGTCCTCATCGAACGGCTCGCGGTCCCAGCGAGATCCTCGACCTCGACGCTGGCGAAGGGCGCCGCCATCGTGGCCCCTAGCGCGAGCGTCCGGCCCTTGCCGAAGTCGACCGCCGTGGCGTCGAGCGCGTCGGGGGTCTGGGACGCGAGCGTGCTGGCGAGGCCGGGGTCTTGGCTCATCTCGCGATGGTCCGTCCGAAGCCTCCGGCCGGCAAGCTGCGAGAGCGCGAAGAACCCTGACGAACCGTGAACCTACGCGTCGCGAGGCTGAAGACGCGGGGCGTCGCGATGGCCATCGCCTGGATCAACCCGGCCTTCCTCGCCGTCGGCCCCGATCGCCTCGAGGTAGCGCTGAGCCACGCCGATCTGACCGGGCATGGCGCGGCGCTCCTCGCCGAGCTCGATCGAATGCCGCAGCGGATGCCGACCCAGGTCGCGACGCTCGCCGAGCTGCTCCGAGATGCGAAGCGTCGCGCGGCGAGCGCAGTCCCAGGTCGCTGAGCCGCGTCACCACGCGCAGCTCGCTCTCGAAGGAGCAGCCCGCGTGCCGTCTCGCTCGTGCGCGTGGCTCTCCGGGGACGTGGAGGCGCACGGCGTGGGTGCGTAGCTCCCGAGTGATCGAGGAGACACGTCATGACGATCAGAACAGTCCTTCTCTCGTTGTCAGCGTCGGCGGCGCTCGCCGGATGCGGCGCCAGTTCGGGCGCGGCGGGCTCGACCACCGCGTCAGCCACCACCGAATCGTCCGCCGCCCCGGACATCAGCCTCTCGGCTAGGTCGCCCGAAGCGACCTCTCCATCGAGCCTGGTCGTCGCGACCGATGCGCCGGACACACGGCTCGACGATCGGGTCGAAGTCCCCGGGACGGGGGTGTCGATGCGAGCGCCTCGAGGTTCGGTGCGAACGCCGATCGGCGCGGGCTTCGTCGACCCTCGCGGCCGATTCGAGATCGTCGTGTCCATTTCGAGCACGCCGCCCGAGTCCGTCGACCCGCTTGCGCGCCTCGCCGAGGACTCCCAGGAGATCCATGGGGACGCGATCACCATCAGCGGGCACCCCGCGCGACTGGTGGTCGACACCGTGGAGGACGACGGCGTTCAGCTCGAGCGTGTGTGGACGATCGTGCGCGACGGGGCGCGCGCGCTCTCCCTGCTCGCGGTCTACCCGTCCAACGCGAGCGACCGCCTCCGCGAGGCCGTCCGCGCGAGCCTGCTGTCGGCCGCGTGGAACGCGCGCGCGACGATCGATCCCGAGCGCGCCGCCGGGTTCGGAATGTCCCCGCCGCCGGGCCTGGCCGCGGTGCCTCAGGTGATGGAGGCCCTGACGTACGTCCAGCCCGGCGTGTCGCTCTCGCCCGAGAGCGGCCGACCCGCGATGATGGTCCTCCAGCTCCCGGTGGACCTCCCTCCGGCCGAGCGCGCACGCA
>JBBSAT010000087.1:0-25031 GCA_038252025.1 Polyangiales bacterium
CCCTTGTTGCCGGCCTTGGTGCCCGCGCGCTCGATCGCTTGCTCGATCGTGTCGGTCGTGAGCACGCCGAAGATCACCGGCACGCCGCTGCCCATCATCGCCTGAGCGCTGCCCTTCGCGGCCTCGCCGGCGACGAAGTCGAAGTGCGGCGTCGACCCTCGAATGACCGCGCCGAGCGCGATCACGGCGTCGACCTTCCCGCTGTCGGCCATCCGCTTCACCGTGAGCGGCAGCTCGAACGCGCCGGGCGTTCGCGCGATCACGATGTGCTCGTCGCTCACTCCGTGCCGCCGCAGCCCGTCGAGCGCGCCCTCGAGGAGCCGATCGGTCACGAAGTGGTTGAAGCGCGCCACGACGATCGCGATGCGTGCCTTGCTCGGCGTCGCGAACGTTCCCTCGATCTCCTTGATGGGCATCCTGTTCTTTTCTCGAGCGAAGCTACGGTTGAGAGGTTCTCTGTCAGTGTCGGAGCGTGTCCGGGATCTCGTCTGCGCTGGGCGTGTCGAGAACGATCTGCTCGACGACCTCGAGCCCGTATCCGTCGACTCCGGCGATGCGACGCGGACGGTTTGTGATCAGCCGGATTCGCCTGAGGCCCAGCGAGCGCAGCACCTGCGCGCCGAGGCCATACTCTCGAAGGACCTCTCCCGTGTCCATCGTTCGCGGCTTCACCTCGAGCCCCAGGCGCTGTCCGAGATCGGCGATGACGTCGATCGGCCCCGGGATGAAGACGATGACGCCCTTCCCCTCGGCCTCGATGCGCGCGATGGCGTCGCGGATCGCGACCCGGCCAGGCGAGCGGATGTCGAACACGTCGCCGATGACGCTCCCGGTGTGTACGCGGACGACGGTGGGCGTCTCGTCGATCGCACCGAACGTGAGCGCGAAGAACTCCCGCTCGCCGTGCACGGGGACGAACACGTGGGCCTTCCACTCATGCCCGCTCGGCAGCGTGAGCATGCCCTCGAGCTTCTTCTCGATCATCGGCTCGTGCGCGAGCCGGTACTGGATGAGATCCGCGATCGTCACGACGCGGAGGCCGTGCCGCTCCGCGAAGACGACGAGGTCGGGCATTCGCGCCATCGTCCCGTCGTCGTTCATGATCTCGCAGATGACGCCCGCGGGCTTCATCCCGGCGAGCCGCGCGAGGTCGACGGAACCCTCGGTGTGCCCCGTGCGCTGGAGCACTCCGCCCGGGCGGGCCCGCAGCGGGAAGATGTGACCGGGGCTCACGAGATCGCCCGGCTTCGCGCCCTCGGCGACCGCGACGGCGACCGTCCGGGCCCGGTCCGCCGCGCTGATCCCCGTCGTGACACCGGTGCGCGCCTCGATGGACACGGTGAACGCGGTCGTGCGCGACGAGCGGTTCTCGTCGACCATCATCGGAAGATCGAGACGCTGCACGTCCTCGTCCGTGAGGGTCAGACAGATGAGCCCGCGCGCGTGCTTCGCCATGAAGTTGATGGCCTCCGGCGTGCACTTCTCGGCGGCGAGGACGAGATCCCCCTCGTTCTCGCGATCCTCGTCGTCGACGAGGACGACCATGCGTCCAGCACGGATGTCCTCGAGCGCACGGTGGACGGCCTCGGTCGCGCTGGTTCTCATCGTCTCTCTCATCGCAGCCGGTTCACAGATACCCCTGTCTTTTCAGCAGGTCCAGGGTCACGCCCTCGCGGTCGCCGGGGTTCTCGGCGGGCAGGCCGTCGATCCCTGGCCGTCCGAGCAGACGCGCGACGTACTTCGCGAGCACGTCGACCTCGAGGTTCACCCTGGCGCCGACCTCGCGGCGCGAGAGCATCGTCTTGTCCTGCGTGATGGGCACGAGGACCACGTCGAAGCGAGCGCCCGAGGCGCCGTTCACGGTGAGGCTCACGCCGTCGATGCAGATCGAGCCCTTCGGCGCGATGAACGGCGCGAGCGCCGCCGGGCACTCGAAGACGACCTCGAGCGCGTCACCGAGCGCTCGCCGTTCCACGATCTTGCCGACGCCGTCGACGTGCCCCGTGACGAGGTGGCCGCCGAGGCGCGCGTCATGCCGCATCGCGCGCTCGAGATGAACCTGGTCCCCCACCCGTCGATCACCGAGCGACGTCTTCTCGAGCGTCTCGCTCGACGCTTCGGCCGAGAACCAGCCCTCGCCGGATCTCGTGACGCTGAGGCAGCAGCCATCGACGGCGATCGACTCGCCGTGCACGTAGCCGGTCAGATCACACTCGATGCGCACCGAGGCGTCGACGCCCTTGCGATCGAGCGCGCGCACCGTGCCGAGAGTCTCAACGAGGCCTGTGAACATGAGGGTGTTCGATCCTTCAGTAGGGAGCGGACCGAAAGCGTGCATCGATCCTGATCTCGTCGCCGATGGCGCGCACCGTGGTCCGCTCGAGGTGGATCGCCCGCGCGATGGTATCCGGCGGATCGGGCAGCTCGACGAGGGGCCGCGCCTGCCGATCGCCGAGGACCAAAGGCGCGACGAACAGCACAGCCCTGTCGGCGAGCTTCTCCGCGACGAACGCACCGTGCACGCGGGATCCACCTTCGACGAGAAGGCGCATCACGTCGCGCCGCCCGAGCTCGAGGAGCACTTCGCGTAGATCGACGCGGCCGTCCGCTCCGAGGGGCGACTCGATCAGCTCGACGCCTGCGAAGCGCGTGAGGGCGGCGCGCCTCGCCGGGTCGGCGCTCGGGCCATGAAAGATCCAGGTCGGACGGCTCGCCTCGCGCGCCACGACCGCTGCCGCCACCGGCGTCCGGAGGTGAGTGTCGAGCACGATCCGGATCGGATCCTCCCCGGGGACGAGCCGCACGTTCAGGCGTGGATCATCGGCGAGCACGGTGCCGACGCCGACCAGCACAGCGTCGGACCGATCGCGGAGCGCATGGCCCTCCGCACGCGAGGTCTCGCTCGTGATCCACTTCGAGTCGCCGGTTCGCGTCGCGATCCGCCCGTCGAGCGTCATCGCGGCCTTGAGCACCGTGAGCGGGCGACCGAGCGCCGAGAGCGTCGCGAAGTCGGCGACCAGCTCCTCGCCCTCGGCCTCGCGGACACCGAGGACGGCCTCGATCCCGAGCGCGCGCAGGCGGTCGATGCCGGTCTCGTCCCCGTGTCGCTTCGGATCACGGCAAGCGACGACGACCCTGCGGATACCCGCCTGCACGATGAGCTCGGTGCAGGGGCCCGTGCGGCCATGGTGGTTGCAGGGCTCGAGGGTGCAGTAGAGCGTCGCTCCCTCGGAGCGGGCGCCTGCCGCCGCGATCGCGTTCGCCTCCGCGTGCGGCAGACCCGCGCGCTCGTGATGCCCGAGCCCGACCACGGTCTCACCGAGAGCGATCAGCGCACCGACGTGCGGGTTGGGGGCCGTCCGCCCTCCCCGCGCTTCGGCCAGCGCGAGGTCCATCATTCGCTCGTCGAAGGACGGCTCCTTCGTGATCATCCGCGTCCGCCGGGCGTCGCGAGCAGCTGCGAGAGCTCCGACATGAACTCGTGGATGTCCTTGAACGAGCGATAGACGCTGGCGAACCGGACGTACGCGACCTGATCGAGGTCCTTCAGGGCGCGCATCACCTTCTCGCCGATGACCTTCGAGGGGACTTCCTTTTCGCCCCCCTCCACCAGCTCACGCTCGATCGCGTCGATGAGGCGCTCGAGCGCCTCCTCCGACACGGGGCGCTTCTCGCACGCGCGCCTCAGCCCCGCGAGCACCTTGAGCCGATCGAAGGCCTCGCGGCGGTCGTCCTTCTTGACGACGAGCGGGAGCACCTGCTCCACGCGCTCGTACGTCGTGTAGCGACGGGCGCACTGCTCGCACTCGCGACGACGGCGCGTCACCTCGCCGCCGGCGGAGAGCCGGGAGTCGATCACCTTGTTGTCCAGGGTGCCGCAGAAGGGACATTTCATGGGCGCGCGCGCATCTAACGCCCCGGCCTCCCGGCCGCAACCGCGCGTGCACCGGGCTGTCGGGTCAGCTGGGCGACGACCTCGACGTGAGCGGTCTTCGGAAACATGTCGAACGCGCGAACGGCATCCACCGCGTACCCGCCGCCCGCGAGGATGGCGAGGTCCCGAGCGAGCGACCCAGGGTCGCAGCTGACGTAGACGATCCGCGCTGGCGCGAGCACGGGCAGCGCCCTCGCGACCTCGTGCGCGCCCTCGCGCGGCGGATCGAGCACGACGAGATCGATGCTGCCCCGCGCCGTGGACTTCATCGCCGCCGCCGCGTCGCACTCGAGGACGCGAGCCACCACGGCGTGGCGCGAGAGGTTCTCGCGGAGGCAGGCCACAGCCTCGCGATCGAGCTCGACCGCGGTCAGCGTGCTCGCCCGGCTGGCGAGCGCGAGCGAGAAGTTCCCATGGCCTGCGAAGAGCTCGAGCACTCTTCCTGGCGACGCGCCGGCAGCCTCGATGACGTACGCGGCCAGCGCCCGGTTGTGATCTCCATGCGCCTGACTGAACCCGCCGAGCGGAACGTCCAGGGCGCGACCGTCGACGTCCTCGGTGCGCTCGCGCGAGACGCCGAACCTCGCGGGAATGGTCGCGCCGCCGGCGAGCAGGGCCGCCCCCGCGAGCACGCCCTCTTTCACCATCGCGCCGAGCATCGAGAACACGGCCGAAGGCTGCGGCTCCTTCGAGTCGATGGTCACCGTCCCGATCCCGTCCGAGAGTCCGAGCCGCAGCTCGCCGCGTCCCACGAGAAGCGGACCCAACCGCTCACGCAGAACGTGGAGGAGCGCATCGAGCGGCTCGGCGAGCACGATGCAGCGCTCGATGTCGACCAGCGCGGTGCCCCAGGGCTCGCGATAGCCGATGTCGATCCCGTTCTTGCCGCGCGCGAACGCCAGCCGCGCCCGCGTGCGGTACGCGAGGCGCGCCGCCGGAACGTCCAGCTCGACGTCGAGGTGCGGCCCGATCGCGGCGACCACGCGCTGACGCTTGAACGCCGCAGAGAAGGCCGGGCTCGCGTGCATGAGCGCACAGCCGCCGCATCGTTCCGCATAGGCGCACGGCGGCTCGATCCGGTCTGGCGAGGGGTCCAGGACCGTGAGATCGAAGGCGCGCAGGCCCTTGCCCCGCCGTTCGACGCGCGAGAACGCGACGCGCTCGTGAGGCAGAGCTCCACGAGCCTGGACGGTCCTCCCGTCGGCCGAGCGAACCAGCGCGGATCCGTCGTCGGCGAGCTCGCCGGCGATCCCCTCGAAGCCTCGCTGCGGCGTCACGGAAAGCGCTGCGCCGGTCGCCCGCGCTGGTAGAAGAACGAGAACTGCCCATCGAGCGTCGCGTTGCGCTCGTCGGGCGTGTCGACGCTCTCGAACCGGACGCCTTCGAAGTGCGCGGCGAACTCGAGCGCGGAGCCCGGGATGTTCGGCGCATACACGGACGTGAACGTGATCTGACCGCTCACCGCGCCGAGCGTCGCGGGCACGATGAAGTAGTCCGACGTCGGATGACCCGAAGGGCACGTGGCGCCCAGGTAGAGCGTCATCGTGACGAGCGGCCTCACGGGGGTCGTCCCGATCGAGATCGGCGTTCCGATCAGCGACGAGTGGATCTCGTCCACGTCGCGAATGAAGATGGCGACGCCGTCGCTCGTGTCCTCCGAGTAGCTGCCGCGCTGGACGCGCAGTGTCACCGCGCGCCGACGAAGGCCGACGAGCGTCGCGGGCTCCTCGATGAAGTCGGCGACGAAGAAGTCGGGCGCGAGGTCGTAGCTCGGGATCCCGATCATGCAGTCCTGGACGAGCACGCTGCCTCTCGCCCAGCCCTGGCCCTGCCCGACCGAGCACGCCCACACAAGGAGCCCGACGGCGCCCACGGCGAAGGCCGTCCCGAGCCTGCGATTCCTCCTCATAGAGCCGTAGCGATCGTGCCACCACCGAGGACGCGCGGTCCAACATAGACGACCGCGGCCTGACCGGGCGCGATGGCCCGCTGAGGCTCCGAGAATCGCGCGACGAAGCCATCACCGCGCCGCTCGATGCGCGCCGGCGCGGGCCTGTGGTGGTGCCTCACCTGGATCTCTGCATCGAACGTCTCGTCGGCGTGGTCGTCGATCCAGCGCGCCGACGACGCCTCCAGACCGGCCGCGTAGAGCCCGGCCTCGTCGCCGACGACGACCTCGGCGGTCTCCGGCACGACGCGCAGTACGTACCGAGGAGGCCCTCCTCCGAGCCCGAGCCCTCGGCGCTGACCGACGGTGAAGTGATGGACGCCGCCGTGCTGTCCGACGACCTCACCGTCCGTCCCGAGCAGCTGCCCGGCGCGCGGCGCGACGCCCTCGCGCTCCACGAACGAGCCCACGTTGCCGTCCGGCACGAAGCAGAGCTCCTGCGAGTCCTTCTTGTCCCAGTTCGGAACGCCGAGTCGTCGCCCCTCCTCCCGCGTCCGGCCCTTGTCGAGCCCACCGAGCGGCAGCACGAGCCGCGCGAGGATCGCGCGCGGGACGCCGAAGAGGAAATAGCTCTGGTCCTTCGAGGCATCGACGCCGCGGAGCAGCTCGACGCGTCCGTCTGCGAGGACGATGCGTGCGTAGTGCCCCGTGGCGATCGACGCGCATCCGAGCGCGTCGGCGAGCTCGGCGAGGCGACCGAGCTTCACGTGCTGGTTGCACGTCACGCACGGGCTCGGCGTCGCGCCCCCCGCGTAGCCGCGCACGAACGGGTCGACGACGTGCTCGCGAAAGGCCGCGCGCTCGTCGATGACGTAGTGCGGGATCCCTATCGCTTCGCACGTCTTCCGAGCGTCGTCGCGGTCTTCCGGCGCGCAGCAGCGGCCGACCTTCTGCTCGCCCGTCGCGTCCCACAGATGAAGCGTCACGCCGATGCACTCGTGGCCCTGCTCGCGCAGCAAGGCCGCTGCGACGGACGAGTCCACGCCACTGCTCATCGCCACGAGGATGCGCTGCTGCGCCATGGCATCGTCGTGGCGCTCGCCCACGGCCAGGTCAAACGCACCCACCCAAAAAGCGGCCCGGAGGCCGCTCTCTCTCTCTCTCTCTCTCTCTCTCTCTCTCTCTCTCTCGTCCGTAGGTAGAGGCTCAGCCGCCGAAGCAGGCGACGATGCCCATCGCGCCGTTCGCACACGCGCCGAACGCAGTCTGGTTCGTCATCCCGCACGTGTTCAGCGCGTTGACCTCCGTCGTGCAGGTCGGCATCCCAGCGCCGCTCGCGCACATGACGTACGCGTCGACCTGCGAGCCGCATCCCGAGGCCGAGAGACAGTGCAGCTGCTGGTTGCTGAAGCAACCGCCGCAGTCGAGCTGCGCCATCGCCGCCATCCCGTTGATGCTCCAGGCGACGCCGGGCGTCGTATCGCCGTTCAGCGCCGCGTTGAGGCACGTGCCGTCATCCGTCGTCGGGCACGCGTTGATCGCCGTCAGCGTGGCACCGGCGCAGCGTGGGAGGCACGCCGCGCTGAGCGCGCCGAAGTTGCCCGCGGTGACCGCGAGGGTGCACCCGCCGCCGCCGCCGCCCGTGTCCGGCGTGGTCCCGGGGCCCGCGTCGTGCGGGCCACCGTCGGGGATCACGATCGTGGTTCCCGAGTCGGTGCCGATCACCGGCCGCGCAGAGTTGCAGGCCGTCACACCGACGATCACCGCACCGAGGGTCAGCACCGACCATACGCTCTTCTTCATCATCGTCCTCCGCTCCTCACGCCCCACGAAAGTCGGCGACCGTACTCAGACGGGCGCCTCGGGAGCAAACGGAAGGAGTAGTCTTCCCCCTGGCTCGTGAGCGCGCTCACGATCGATCGCGCGCGGCGCGAGCTCTGGCCGGCATTCTCCGCGCGATGCCCACCAAGAAGGCCCCGCCGCGCAAGGCCAGCGCGAAGAAGAGTCCGGCGACGCCCGCCAAGGCCGCCAAGCCCGCCAAGCCCGCGAAGGCCGTCGCCTCGACGCCGACAGCGCCGTCCGTGGCGTTGACCGTCGGCGCGACGGCGCCCGCGTTCTCGCTCCCCGGCGACGACGGCCAGACACACACGCTCGCCGAGCACCGCGGCCACCCTGTCGTCGTCTACTTCTACCCGAAGGACGACACGCCCGGATGCACGCTCGAGGCGCATCAGTTTCGCGACGCGCGCGCTGCGCTCGCGAAGCGCAAGGCGGTCGTGTTCGGAGTCAGCCGCGACTCGATCGCCGCGCACTGTCGCTTCCGCGACAAGTACGCGCTCGGCTTCCGTCTCCTCTCCGATCCGGAAGCGAAGACGATCGCGGCCTACGGCGCGTGGGGCGAGAAGAACAACTACGGCAAGGTCTCGATGGGGATCGTGCGCACGACCGTGGTGATCGACGCCGCCGGCAAGGTGAAGCGCGTGTTCCCCCGCGTGAAGGTGAAGGAGCACGTGGACGCCGTGCTCGCCGCCCTCGACGAATGACGAGCACGCTCGAAATTCCGCGTGTTTCGAGTGAGATCGCTCAAGGACCGCGTACACGGGTCTTCTCAGCGCGCGCGCTCCACGCGTAGTCTCGCTCGTCGACGTGGGCGGGCCTCTGTCGGCGAGCCAGACACGCACGAGGTGCCAGATGCGAGCGCTTTCTTTCTTCGACCGCCTTGGAAGTGTCTGCCTCGTGGCTGGAGCGCTCGCGCTCTCTCTCGTCGCCGCATGCACGAACGAAGCGGGCCCGACGTGCGCGACGGCGTGCACGGCGACGCAGCTCTGCTGTGACTCTGCGAGCGGCGACGGCACCTGCGTCAACCGCCTGATCGACACGACGAACTGCGGCGAGTGCGGCAACCGCTGCCTCACCGGCCAGGCCTGCATCAACGGCTCCTGCACGGGCTCCGCCACCGACGGCGCCCTCCCCGACGCGGCGAGCATGGGCAGCGACGCCGGAAGCGGCATGTGCCGGCCGACGTGCGCCGCGGGCTTCATGTGCTGCGGGACGCGCTGCATCGACGCCGACGGCATCCCGTCCGGCGATGGGCGCGCCGACATGAGCTTCAGCGACTGCGGCGTCTGCGGGTTCGCCTGCGACGCGGCGCTCACGAGCCGCTGCGGCCGCCCGCGAGGCGTCACGTCGGGACGCCCCCTCTGCCTCTGCGGCGACTCGCCTGCGTGTGGAAGCGGCGGCAGCATGTGCGTGAGCGTCGGCGGCACGTTCCGCTGCATCAACCCGGACACGGACCCGACGGCGTGCGGCCCTGACGCCGTCGACTGCACGCTGAACAACGAGACCTGCGTCTCTGGCGAGTGCCAGTGCCCGGCCATCGGAGCCTCGTGCGGCGCGCTGATCTGCGGGGCGTCGGCGTGCATCGACACGCAGACGGATCCGTTGAACTGCGGGACCCCCTCGCACGCTTGCGCGGCGGGCGAGACCTGCACGGCCGGCACGTGCGGCTGCGGAACGGGCGCCTCGTGCCCCGGAGTCGGCCTCTTCGGCATGTGTGGGCAGACCTGCTGCGCCGATCACTGCGTGCCCGTGGACATCGACAACTGCGGCGGCTGCGGCATCGCGTGCACGGGCGCCGACCTCTGTCAGGTCTCTCCGTTGTTCGGTGGGGCGCCCGCATGCGCGCCCGACGGAAGCGGATTCCCTCCTTTGATCCCGTGCGACATGGCCCCGCGGATCGACGCGGGCATGCCCGACGCCGGCGTGGACGCCGCGATGGACGTCGACGCGGCGGTCGACATCGACGCGGCAGCAGAGCCCGATGCTGGCGTCGACGCAGGCTGAGACACGAGCGATTGACCCTCGTTCGGGCGGGCGGTATCAGCGCCGGCTCCGATGACCCAGGCGCCCGAGCCCCTCGATCCGAGCTTTCAGCTCCACCTCCCGGCGTTCGAGGGGCCGCTGGATCTCTTGCTTCACCTCATCCAGAAGCACGAGCTCGAGATCCTGGACCTGCCGGTCGCCTTCGTGACGGAGTGGTACCTCGAGTACCTCAACGTGATGGAGCGGCTGAACCTCGACATCGCCGCCGAGTACCTCGTGATGGCGGCGACGCTCGCGTACATCAAGAGCAAGTCGCTCCTGCCGCCCGACCCGAACGCGGCGGCCTACGACGACGCCCCGGAGGAGGAGATCGACCCGCGACAGGAGCTCATCCGTCGCCTCCTCGAGTACCAGAAGTACAAGACCGCGGGCGCTGATCTCGCCGCGCGCGGCATGGCGGGACGCGACGTGTTCATGCGCGGCATGGAGGCGCCCGAGGCGCTCGGGGAGCCGCCGCTCGCGGGGATCGGCCTCTTCAAGCTGCTCGACGCATTCGCCGCGGTCCTCGCGAAGAGCAAGCACAGCTTCCAGTTCGAGGTGACGAACGAGGGGATGAGCATCAACGAGCGGATGCTCCAGCTCGTCGAGCGCCTGAAGGGTCAGAAGCGCTGCCGTTTCGAGGAGCTCTTCGACGACGTGGCGAGCATGACGGACATCGTCGTCACGTTCCTCGCCATCCTCGAGCTCGCCAAGCGCCGGCTCGCGCGCATCTACCAGAGCGAGCCCATCGCGCCGATCCACCTCGAGTACCGCGTGCTCGACACCGACGAGGAGCAGGCGGCGCTGGCCGAGCAGGTGACCTCGGACGGCTCGGCGCCGCAGGAGGCTGACGAACAGAAGCTGGACGAGGCGATCGCGCGCCCCGGCGAGGACCCGCTCGGCGAGGTGATGGACGAAGGCCGAGAGGGCTCGAACGTCCTTGATTCAGAGGACGATGTCGCCCAGGATACCGCCCCCTCCGAGAGCTCCGGGCACGCGCGGAACGAAGACGAATGACGAAGGGCCACCGCGGCAAGAAGAGCAAGGACGCGACCGAAGACAGCGTCGCCGAGGAGACGCTCGCGCCGGCGGTCGAGGAGACCGCGAGCCTCGAGGAGACGACGAGCGTCGAGCCTGAGAGCGTCGAGCCCGAGAGCGCGAGCCTCGAAGAGGTCACGGCGAGCCTCGAAGGGCAGACCGGCGAGAGCTCTCACGCTCCCGAGCCCGCCGAGCCCGAGGGTGACCCGGAGGTCGATCCCGAGGTCGACGCGCTCGACACCGACGAGCGGCCCGGCCTCGAGAAGTCGCCGCCCATCCCGGCGTCCGACAAGCACCTCGAAGCGGTGGTCGAAGCGCTCCTCTTCGTCTCCGATCGTCCGCTCCCCATCGCGCGCCTGGCCCGGCTCGCGCACACGCCCGCCAAGGAGGCCGCGGTCATCCTCGAGCGCCTCGTCGCGCACTACCGCGGGCGCGGGGTCGAGCTCGTCGAGGTCGCGGGCGGCTTCCAGTTCCGATCCGCTGCGTCCTGCGCGCCGTTCGTGCGTGACCTCGTGGCGAAGAAGCCCGTCCGCCTCACGCGCGCCCAGATCGAGACGCTCTCCATCTGCGCCTACCGCCAGCCGATCACGCGTCCGGAGGTCGATGACATCCGCGGCGTCGACTCCGGCTCGGCGCTGAAGGTTCTCGTCGAGAAAGCGCTCGTGAAGATCCTCGGGCGCAAGGACGAGCCGGGACGCCCGCTGCTCTACGGGACGACTCCGTACTTCCTGGAGTTCTTCGGCCTCCCGAGCCTCGCCGAGCTGCCGACGCTGCGCGAGTACAGCGATCTGACCGACGAGAGCCGGGCCCTGTTTGCGCGCAAGATGGGCGAGAACATCGACACCATCGGCGACATCGAGATCGAGAAGCACCACTACACGGACGACGAGATCGAAGCGGCCGAGCGCTCCGCCCGGATGTCCGACGGCGAGGTGCAGCCGGAGCTCGAGCTCGACGGCGATCCCGACGCACCGCCTCCGCCGAGCCCCGAAGGCGCATCGGACGACGAGGACGCCGACGAGGACGAGGACGAGGACGACGACGACGAGGACGACGAATGACGACCGCCCTCACTTTCCAGGATCTCATCCTTCGCCTGCAGGCCTTCTGGGCCGAGCGCGGCTGTCTCATCGTTCAGCCGTACAACTCCGAGGTTGGCGCGGGCACGTTCAATCCGAACACGTTCCTTCGGGCGATCGGCCCCGAGCCGTGGAACGTCGCGTACGTCGAGCCGTCCCGCCGGCCGTCGGACGGGCGCTACGGCGAAAACCCGAATCGTCTCCAGCAGTTTCACCAGTTTCAGGTGATCCTCAAGCCGTCGCCGCTCGAGATCCAGGAGCTCTACCTCGACTCGCTGCGCGCCCTCGGCACCGATCCCGAGAAGCACGACATCCGCTTCATCGAGGACGACTGGGAGTCGCCCACGCTCGGCGCATGGGGCCTCGGCTGGCAGGTCTGGCTCGACGGCCTCGAGATCTCGCAGTTCACGTACTTCCAGCAGGTCGGCGGCATCGACTGCAAGCCGGTCGCCGGCGAGCTGACCTACGGGCTCGAGCGCATCGCGATGTACCTCCAGGACAAGGACGACGTCTACTCGCTGGCCTGGGGCACTGGTGTCGATGGGCGCAGCGTCTCCTACGGCGAGCTCGCGAAGCGCTCCGAGTGGGAGTGGAGCACGTACAACTTCGAGCGCGCCGACACCGACATGCACGTGCGCCACTTCGACGAGTACGAAGCACAGTGCGGCAAGCTCCTCGGGCTCCAGAAGGAGAAGGCGAAGGGCGGGGCGCTGCAGTTCGAGAGCGACGACGCCAAGACGCGGCTCGTGCTCCCTGCGTACGACTGCGTCGTGAAGTGCAGCCACGCGTTCAACGTGCTCGACGCCCGGGGCGCGATCAGCGTCACCGAGCGCCAGCGCTACATCGCGCGGGTCCGGCACATCGCGCGCGCCGTCTGCGAGTCCTGGTACGCGCAGCGAGAAGCGCTCGGCTTCCCCCTGGCAGGAGTGCTCGCACCGGAGGGCCCGCACGGGAGCGCGCGAAGCGCGCGGACGGGAGGGGCCGGAGCGGGCGAGCCGATCAACGTGCCGAAGAAGAAGAAGGAGGGCTGAGCCGTGGCCCAGGATGTCCTCATCGAGATCGGGACGGAGGAGCTGCCGGCGGGCTTCGTGAACCGTGCGCTCGAAGCCCTCCCCAAGCTCGTCGTCGACGCGCTGGACGCCGCTCGCCTCACGCACGGCGACGCGATCGCGCTCGGCACGCCGCGTCGTCTCGCCATCCTCGTGAAGGACGTCGCCGAGCGCACGCCCGACGTCGAAGAAGAGGTGCTCGGCCCGCCTCGCTCGGCGGCGTTCGAAGCGGACGGGAAGCCGAAGAAGGCCGCCGAAGGGTTCGCCCGCAAGTTCGGTCTGCAGATCTCCGACGTCCGCATGGTGAAGACCGACAAGGGCGAGTACGCCGCGGTCACGCGCCGGGAGAAGGGCCGCGCAGCGATCGTGGTGCTGGCCGAGATCGCGGCCGCGCTCCCGCCGCGCATCCCGTTCCAGAAGTCGATGCGCTGGGGCGACGGCGACCTCGCGTTCGGTCGTCCGATCCACTGGATCGTCGCGCTCTTCGGCGACGCGATCATCGAGGGCTCCTTCGCCGGGATCCCCTTCGGGCGGACCTCGCGCGGGCACCGCTTTCTCTCGAAGGGCGCGGTCGAGATCCCGAGCGCTTCACGCTACGTCGACACGCTCCGTGAGGCGCACGTCGTCGTCGACGAGGCCGAGCGCCGCACGCGGATGGTCGCGGCGCTCCACGCGGCCAGTCAGCGGGCGGGGGGAGAGCTGATCGACGACGACTTCCTCGTCGTGGAGAACGCATCCCTCGTCGAGGAGCCCTTCGTCGTGCTCGGTAGCTTCGAGGAGCGCTTCCTCGAGCTCCCCGAAGAGGTGATCGTCGCCGTGATGCGCGGCCATCAGCGCTACTTCGCGGTGCGCGATCCGAAGACGAAGAAGCTGCTGCCAAGCTACCTCTGCGTGGCCAACACCGCGATCGATCCGGCTCGCATCGCCAAGGGCAACGACCGCGTGCTGCGCGCGCGCCTCAGCGACGCGCGCTTCTTCGTCGAAGAAGATCGAAAGAAGACCCTCGCGTCGCGCGTGCCGAGGCTCGACGGCATCGTGTTCCAGGCGAAGCTCGGCTCGGTCGGCGACAAGGTTCGCCGGATGGGCGCGCTCGCCGAGGCTCTCGGGGCCCCGCAAGGCCGTGACGCCGCGATGCTGGCGAAGGCAGACCTCGTCTCCCTCATCGTCGGCGAGTTCCCCGAGCTCCAGGGGATCATGGGCCGCTGGTACGGCGCGCACGAAGGGCTCGACGCAGGCGTCGTCGATGCGATCCGCGATCACTACCTGCCGAAGGGCGCAGGCGATGCGATCCCTTCGTCCGTGCTGAGCGCCGCCGTCGCGATCGCCGACCGCGCCGACACGCTCGTCGGCTGCTTCGGTGTGGGGATCGTTCCGACCGGCTCCCAGGATCCTTTCGCGCTGCGGCGCGCCACGCTCGGCATCCTTCGCATCGCGCTCGAAGGACCGCTCGAGATCGACTTCGGCCACACGCTCGAGCAGGCGCATGCGGGCTACGTCGAACAGATCAAGTCGGTCGCGCCGTATGCCGAGCTCGGCCCGAAGCTCGACGAGTTCATCCGCGCGCGTCTGAGGGTGTTGCTCGGCGAGCTGCATGGCGGAGACCTCGTCGAGGCGTGTCTCGCTGCGTGGGACGGCCGTTCCTTGCGCGATCTCGATCGTCGCGTCCGCGCGCTCGCCGCGTTCAAGAAGGACGTCGCGTTCGAGTCGCTCGCGATCGCGTTCAAGCGCGCGTGGAACATCGCGAAGGATGCGCCGAGCGGATCGGTCGACGAAGCGCGCCTCGAGCCGGGCGCCGAGAAAGACCTCTGGGACAGCTTCGCGCGCATCCGCACCGCGATGGAAGATCACACGTCGCGCGGCGACTATCCGGCGGCTCTCGCGCTCGTCGCGGCGGAGCTGCGCGCGCCCATCGATCGGTACTTCACGGACGTCTTCGTGATGGTGGACGATCTCGCGGTTCGCGAGAATCGACTGCGCATGCTCAGGACGATCGCGAGCACCCTCAACCGCATCGCGCACTTCCACCTTCTCGGCGGCTGACGTGTCCTCGCCCAGCGGGATCTCGGGAACGCTCACGCTCTTCACGGCGGACGCGCTGACCGGCGCCGCGGGGCTGTCCGGCTACTTCGTGCCCACGGGGCCGGGCAAGACGCGCTGGACGCTCGATCGCCTTCGCAGCGAGCAGGGCGCGAGCGACGCGGGGCGAGCACTGATCGACTCGCTGGAGCTCGCCGCGCGCGAGCAGGACGCGCTGGCCGCGCAGCCGCTGATCATGGAGTGGACGCTCGATGCGGGCACGGCGCTCCTGGCTCGCGCCGCGCCTCAGGCGCTGTCATCCGCGGCGCTCGTCCGAGCGGTCGTCGAGCGTGTGCAGGCCGGTCGGCTCGCGCGCGCGACCGCCCTCCTCGCGGTCCTTCCGCACCAGCTCGAGAGCGCGGGGACCTTCTCGCTCGACGCCGGTCCCGACACGCTCCTCGCGCGCGGGCTCGCCGCGAGCGCCGGGGCGGTCGTCGGCCCGCTCGCGATGAGGAACGCCGATGTCTGCGAAGGATCCATCTGGGTCGTGACCGATCTGGGTGCCGAAGACGCACCTCTCCTCACCATCACCGCCGGTGTCGTTGCGACATCTGGAGGGCTTACGTCCGACGCGGCGATCATGTCACGCGCGCTGCGCAAGCCTTGCGTGGTGTCCACGCCCATTCGCACCGGAGATCACACGTCCGGAGAGATCGTGTCGCTCGACGGCGGCACCGGCGAGCTCCATCGCGGAGCGCTCGCGGTTCGTTGGCAGCCCACGCACGCGCACGCCGAGACGCTGCTCGGCTGGGCCATCGAGCAGGGCGGGCCCGAGGGTCGACCCGGCGAGATCCTGCAGCGGGCGCGCAGCCAAGGAGGAGCGGGTCAGTAGGCTCGGAAGGTGAGCGTCGAGTTGGGGACCTTGACGTGGTCCTCGAAGAGGCTCGACCATGCCGTCGGGGAGAACAGGAAACCGATCGGGCCCGTCGCGCGTACAACGCGAGTAGGCTCCCCCGAACGGGATCTGGTTCGATGTTTGCTCGGACGGCCGATCATCGCGCTGTTCTCACCTGCGTTCGAGGAGCTCGTTCATGTCCGTAGAGAGGCACCTTCGCTTGGTCGACGAAGAACAGGAGGACCGCGCACCGTCCGCACCGCCTCCGGATCCGTTGATCGGACGCACGCTCGACGGCCGCTATCGCATCGAGAAGGTGCTCGGCGAAGGCGGCATGGGCCTCGTCTATTCGGCCCGCCACGCGATGCTGAACAAGCCGCTGGCGATCAAGGTCCTCAAGCCCGAGGTCTCGAAGGACGTCGAGGTCATGCAGCGCTTCCAGCAGGAAGCGCAGAGCGCGTCGGGGATCGGCAACCAGCACATCATCGACATCAGCGACTTCGGCAACTTGCCCGATGGGTCGACCTACTTCGTGATGGAGTTCCTGGACGGCGTCTCGTTGACGTCGGCGATCGAGCAGCAGCACCCGATGCCTGCCGCACGCGTGGTCCGGATCGCGAAGCAGCTGTGTGAGGCGCTCGGCGCCGCGCACGAGCGCAGCATCGTCCACCGCGACCTGAAGCCCGACAACGTCTACCTCGTGAAGCGCGGCGCGGACCCCGACTTCGTGAAGGTGCTCGACTTCGGCATCGCGAAGGTCGGCGGCGCGAGCAGCAAGCTCACGAAGGCGGGCCAGGTCTTCGGCACGCCTCACTACATGTCGCCCGAGCAGTGTGCCGGTGCGAACGTCGACAGACGAACCGACATCTACGCGCTCGGCGTGATGCTCTACGAGATGGCGTCGGGTCATGTCCCGTTCGATGCGGACAACCTGATGGGCATCCTCACGAAGCACATGTACGAGAAGCCGATCCCTCCGCGCGAGCTTCCGCCGCCCGTCGAGGTGCCGCCCAACCTCGAGGCGGTGATCATGAAGTGCCTCGAGAAGTCCGCGGACGTTCGCTATCAATCGATGGCGGAGCTGCGCCTCGATCTCGAGTCGATCGAAGGCGGCCTGACGCCGCGCGCCGTCGTCGATGCCGTCGATCGCGCGTCGGCGAGCCAGCGCGTCGACGGCACGGGTCGGATGGTTCGACCGGACGGCACGGGCCGCATGAGCGCCCTCGGCGTTGCTGCCGGTCCGGTCCCAGAGGAGCCGCCGAAGAGCAAGCTGCCGCTGATCCTCGGCGGCGTCGGGCTTCTGTCCATCCTCGGGATCGGCGGGGTCGTTCTCGCGATGTCCCTCGGCGGGCCCACCCCTCCGTTGACCGTGGTTCCGCCGCTACCCGTCGTCCTGCCGCCCGTGGTGATCGCGGATCCGCCGCCCGTGGTCGAGCCCGAGACGGTGGCCGAGGTTCCGGTCGAGCCCGTCGCTCCACAGGCGGTGCACATCGCGAGCGCTCCCGAGGGCGCCGAGGTCCTCATCGACGGCGCGCACTACGCCGTGACGCCGTGCGACTTTCCACGCCCGTCGGGCGCTGCGGTCGTGCAGCTCACGGTGCGATCGAGCGGCTATCAGGACCGCACGATCGCGCTCACGGCCTTCGGGGACGAAAACGTCACGGTCACGCTCGATCGCGCGCGACCTGGCCACAGGTCACCCGTCACCGCGCCGCCCGTCGCGACGGGCACGCACACGACGCCGCCCGAGACGCACACACCGCCTCCCCGCTCGTCAGGAACGGACGGCGTGCTCGATCCCTGGGCCGCGCACTGACGCACGCTCGCGTCGCCCCCGCGGTCCGTCACGAAGGCCCGCTTTCTGCACTCGGGGTCTCCGTTCGCGACGTTGCTCGGGCGTGATCCGTTTGCCAGGCTCCGCACCCCGATCACGGCCAGCCCGTCGCGACGGCCGGACGAGGCGTGGATGGCGGACGAAATTAATCCCAACGATATCGCGATCATCGGCATCGCCACACGGCTCCCGGGCGCCCGCAACGCGCACGAGTACTGGGCGAACCTCGTGGGCGGCGTCGAGTCGATCCGTAGCTACGCGGACGACGAGCTGATCGCGGCGGGTGAGTCCCGCCAGGCGCTGCGGAGCCCGCGCTACGTGCGGTCGGGCGCGCCGCTCGACGGGATGGAGATGTTCGACGGCGAGTTCTTCGGCTTTTCGCCGAAGGACAGCGCGATCCTCGATCCGCAGCACCGTCACTTCTACGAGGTGTGCTGGGAGGCGCTCGAGAGCGCGGGGCATCCGCCTGAGCGCTTCGACGGGCCGATCGGCGTCTGGGCCGGCTGTGGGATGGGGAGCTACCTCTACTTCAACCTCTGCTCGAATCGCGAGCTGGTGCGCGACGTGGGCATGTTCCTCCTGCGGCACACGGGCAACGACAAGGACTTCCTCTCGACGCGCGTGAGCTATCTGCTCGACCTCCGCGGACCCGCGGTGGGCGTCCAGACGGCGTGCTCGACTTCGCTCGTCGCGACCCATCTCGCGTGCCAGTCGCTCCTCGCGCGAGAGGTCGACATGGCCATCGCCGGCGGAGTCACGATCGAGCTGCCGCATCGTCGCGGGTACACGTACCAGGAGGGCGAGATCCTCTCGCCGGATGGCCACTGCCACGCGTTCGACCATCGCGCCGAAGGGACGGTGTTCGGGAGCGGAGCCGGCAGCGTCGTGCTCCGCAGGCTCGAGGATGCGATCCGCGACGGCGATCCGATCCGTGCGGTCATCAAGGGATCCGCGATCAACAACGACGGTGCCAGCAAGGTGAACTACCTCGCGCCGAGCGTGGACGGTCAGGCGCGATGTATGGCCGAAGCCTATGCCCTCGCGGGCGTGTCTCCCGATTCGATCGACTACGTCGAGTGCCACGGCACCGGCACGTATCTCGGCGACCCCATCGAGATCACCGCGCTCACGCAGGCGTTTCGGCGCGACACGAAGAAGGTCGGGTTCTGCCGTGTCGGCTCGGTGAAGACGAACATCGGGCACACGGACACCACCGCGGGTGTCGCGAGCCTCGCGAAGGCGGCGCTCGCTCTCGAGAACCGTCAGATGCCGCCGAGCCTGGGCTACGAGAAGCCGAACCCCTCGATCGACTTCGAGACGAGCCCGTTCGTCGTCAACGATCGGCTCCGCGACTGGCCCCGCGGCGATCACCCGCGGCGGGCCGCGGTGAACTCTCTCGGCGTCGGTGGAACGAACGCGCACGTCGTCCTCGAGGAGGCGCCAGCGCGCGCTGCGAGCGGGCCCTCTCGCGCCGTTCAGCTCCTGATGATCTCGGGGCGCAACAACGGCGCGGTCGATGGCAACGCCCGTCGGCTCGCCGAGCACCTCCGGGCCGCGGGCCGCGCTTCGAAGCTCGCCGACGTGGCGTACACGCTCGACGTCGGCCGCCGCGCGTTCTCGAAGCGTCGCGTCGTCGCCGCGCAGAGCCACGAGGAGGCTGCACAGCTGCTCGGCGACGCCGATCCGCGCCGCGTCTTCACGCACTCGGCGATCGACCGGCCGAAGGTCAGCTTCCTTCTGCCTGGCGGCGGCGCGCAGTACCCCGGGATGGCGAAGGATCTCTACGAGAAGGAGCCCCTCTTTCGACGCGAGATGGATCGAGGCTTCGCCTGGCTCCGGGAAAACGCGGACGTCGACCTCTCCGCGATGATGTTCGGCGCCGAAGGGGCCCGGCTCGTGGAGATGCCGCACCAGCTGCCGGCCATCTTCCTCGTGGAGCACGCGCTCGCGCAGGTCTGGGCCCAGCACGGCGTCAAGCCGGAGAGCCTCCTCGGTCACAGCCTGGGAGAGAACACCGCCGCGTGTCTCGCGGGCGTCATGAGCTTCGAGGACTGTCTCGGGCTGGTGTCGCTGCGCGGCAACCTCTTCGCGCGCGTGAGCGGTGGCGGGATGCTCAGCGTCAGCCTGCCCGAGGCCGACGTGCGCGCGTTGCTTCCGGACGTTCTCGACGTCGCAGTCGTGAACGTGTCCGACGTGACCGTCGTGTCGGGGCCGCTCGCCGCGATCGAAGCGTTCGAGGCCAAGCTGACCGAGCGTGAGGTCGAGCACCGCCGGCTCGCGATCCCGGTCGCCGCGCACTCGCGGGCCCTCGAGCCGATCCTCGGCGAGTTCGAGGCGTACCTGCGGAAGATCACGCTCCGGGCGCCGAGCATCCCGTTCCTCTCGAACGTCACGGGCACGTGGATCACGGACGCTCAAGCGACGGACCCGCGCTACTGGGTGGAGCACCTGCGCAGCACCGTGCGCTTCAGCGCCGACCTCGGTGTGCTCCTCGAGGATCCGGATCGCGTGCTCATCGAGGTCGGGCCGGGCCGAGCCCTCGCGTCGTTCGCGCGTCAGCACCCGGCGTGCGGGGCCGAGCGCAACGTGTTCGGCTCGGTGAGGCACCCGGACGATGCGGTGGACGACGAGGTCTTCTTCATCACGTCGCTCGGTCGCGCGTGGGCCTCCGGCATCGAGGCCGCGACGGCGGATCGCTGGACAGGCGAGTCGCGCTCTCGCGTCGAGCTCCCGACATACGCGTTCCAGCACCAGCGCTACTTCATCGAGCCGAGCGCGCCCTCGGTCGAGGAGACGTCGCAGGTCCTGGAGAAGGCGGCCGACCTCGCAGAGTGGGGCTATCGGTCGGTGTTTCGGCGCGCGCTGCCGAGCGACGCGGACGACCCAGGTCCGACGACCTGGCTGGTCTTCGCCGATGCCGCGGGGATCGGTGCGCGGCTCGCACAGTGTCTCTCCGCGCGCGGTCATCGCGTCGTGACGGTGGTCGAGGGCGATGCGTTCCAGGTCGTCGGGCCCGACCGCTTCGCGATCTCTCCGGAGGGCGGCGTGGAGGCCTACGCGGCGTTGCTCCGAGAGCTCGCGCAACAGGGCATCGCTCCGACGCGCGTCGCTCACCTCTGGATGGTCACGACCGACGAGAGCTTCCGGCCCGGCTCGAGCTTCTTTCACCGGAACCAGGAGCGCGGCTTCTACAGCCTCCTCTTTCTCGCGCAGGCGATCGGCGAGGGCGGGCTGCCGATGCCGCTCCACACGACCGTCATCTCGAACGGGATGCAGTCGGTGAACGGCGAGCCGCTTCCGTACCCCGAGAAGGCGACCTTGCTCGGCCCCGTGAAGGTCATCCCGCGCGAGATCCCGGGGCTCACCTGTACCAGCGTCGACATCGCGCTTCCTCCGTTCGAGGAGCCGGACCTCCGCGAGAAGCTCCGGCGCACGTTCGCCGAGCCGGACAGGCCCGCTCGCTTCGTCCCCGAGGCGCTCGACGCCCTCGTCGTTCGGCTCGAGCTCGAGCTCTCTGGAAAGCCCTCTGGATCGTCGGTCGCGCTGCGAGGGACCGAGCGCTTCGTCGAGACGATCGAGCGCGTGGCGCTCCCGGAGACGGACGCGCACGTCGTCGCCCGCGTGAGAGAGGGCGCCGTCGTGCTCGTCACGGGTGGCCTCGGCGGCCTCGGCTTGCTGTTCGCGTCGCACCTCGCGAGGACGCGCCGAGCCAAGCTCGTGCTGGTCGGCCGGACGGAGCTGCCGGCGAAGGCCGACTGGGACGCGCACCTGCGCACGTTCGGCGCGAGCGACAAGACGAGCCTCCGCATCCGTGCCGTGCGCGACCTCGAAGAGGCGGGGGCCGAGGTGCTCGTCCTCTCGTGCGACGTCACGGTCGAGGACGAGCTACGCGAGGTCGTGGCCACGGCGCGCGCGCGCTTCGGACCGATCCAAGCGGTCCTCCACGCCGCTGGGATCGTGCAGGACGGCCTCCTCGCGACCAAGACCCAGGGCCAGTGCGAGGACGTCTTCACGCCCAAGATCCACGGCACCCTCGTGCTCGAGCGCGTCCTCGCGGCCGAGCCGCTCGAGCTCTTCCTCGCGTTCTCGTCGACCTCCGTTCTCACCGCGCCCGCTGGGCAGGTCGACTACGTCGCTGCCAACGCGTTCCTCGATGCCTTCGCCACCAGTCGGCGCTCGAGCACCCGCGCGCAGGTGACGGCGCTGGCGTGGGGAATCTGGAAAGACGTCGGCATGGCCGAGGAAGCGCTCGCGCTCCGAACGCGTCCGGCGCCGTATCAGATCACGGGCCCGGCCTCGCAGCCGCTCTTCGAAGCGCTCACGCGGGACGCGGAGGGGCACCGCGGCGCGATCGCCCGCTTGATGCCCGCGACGCACTGGCTCCTCGACGAGCACCGCACGCTCGCTGGGCACGCGCTCATCCCCGGCAGCGCCTACTTCGAGCTCGCGCGCGAGGCGCTCGCGGAGATCGGCGAGAGCACGACGTTCGCGCTCGAAGACCTGCTCTTCTTGAGGCCGCTCCAGGTCCCGGACGACGAGGTCCGTGAAGTGCGCGTCGACCTCTCGCGCTCCGACCGCGGCTACGGGCTCGAGGTGCGGAGCCGGCGACACATCGGCGACCGGACGGGCTGGGAGCTCCACGCGCAGGGCAACGTCGTGCTCGGCGCACTCCCGGCGGCGAAGCCGCTCGACCTCGACGCGATCGCTGCGCGCTGCGATCTGCGGAGACAGGTGGGCCTCGAGGGTCTCCGCTCGCCGCAGGAGCGGCACCTCACGTTCGGACCGCGCTGGCGCGTGCTTCGAGAGGTCCTCTGGGGGCGCGGCGAAGCGCTCGCGGAGCTCTCGCTCGACGCGCGCTTCCTGAGCGAGCTCGCCGATCTTCCGCTCCACCCGGCGCTCCTCGATCTCGCGACCGGCTACGCGATGGACCTCGTCCCGGGCTACGACGCGACGTCGCTCTACGTCCCGGTCGGCTACGAGCGGGCGACGTTCCATGCGCCGCTCACCCGCGCGATCCGGAGCTGGGTCCGCCTGGTGCCCGGCGCTGCGGACAGCGACTTCGCCTCGTTCGACGTGACGCTGACCGACCTCGACGGACGGGTGCTGTTCGAGGCGCGCCGTTTCTCGATCAAGCGGATCACCGGCTCGGCGGACTTCTCGCGCTCGCCGGCTCCCGTCGGTTCCGAGATCGCGTGGGAGGAGTCCGAGCGCGGGCTCTCTCCCGCAGAGGAGCGGCTCAAGCACAACCTCTCGCAAGGGATCACACCGGAAGAAGGCGTCGAGGCGCTCGAGCGGGTCCTGTCGATGCCCGTCACGGATCGGATCGCCGTGAGCTCGCTCGACGTCCTCGCGCTCTCGCGACAGGCGAGCCTCGCCGTCCCGCGCGCCGAGGGCGAAGCCATGCGCTTCGAGCGCCCTGCCCTCGCGAGCTCGTACGTCGAGCCGAAGGACGACATCGAGCACACGCTCGTCTCGTTCTTCCAGGATCTGCTCGGCGTGAAGACGATCGGTGTCGAGGACGGGTTCTTCGAGCTCGGCGGACACTCGCTCATCGCGGTCCGGCTCTTCGCGTCGATCAAGCGGACCTACAAGGTCGACTTCCCCATCTCGCTCCTCTTCGAGGCGCCGACGGTCGCGCGCATCGCGGCCCGGCTTCGTGACCGCATCGGGCCCGTCGGGTCTGCGCCAACCGTGGGCGCGTCCGCGGCCTCGCTCGTTCGCTCGACGTCCACGCCGGAGACTCGCTACCGCCATCTCGTCGCGATGCACCCGGGTGAGGGCGGGCCTTCGGCGCCGTTCTTCCTCGTCGCCGGCATGTTCGGCAACGTGCTCAACCTGCGTCACCTCGCGCACCTGGTCGGCGCCGACCGGCGCTTCTACGGTCTGCAAGCTCGCGGGCTCTACGGCGGTGAAGCGCCGCACGCGACCTTCGAGGAAGCGGTCGACGCGTACATCGAAGAGATCCGCAGCGTTCAGCCGCACGGCCCGTACTTCCTCGGAGGTTTCTCCGGCGGCGGGCTCACGGCGCTCGAGATCGCACAGAAGCTCACCAAGATCGGCGAGGAGGTCGGTCTGCTCGCGATGCTCGACACGCCCCTGCCGATGCGGCCGCCCCTCAGCGCCAAGCATCGCGCCGTGATCCAGTGGCAGGACTTCACGGGCGGCGGCGCGGCGTACGTCGCTCGCTGGGCAGAGCGGCGCGTCCGCTGGGAGATCTCGCGCCTCGATCGGCGCGAGCCGGAGCCGCTCGACGGCGGAGAGGCCCAGTTCCACGACAAGGCGATCGAGGCCGCGTTTCGCGCCGCGCTGCCGCTCTACCGCGTGGCTCGGTACGAGGGCTACGTGGCCCTCTTTCGGCCAGCGCTCCACCCCGCCTGGACGCTGCCGGACGGCACGATGATCGACGCGAACCGCGAGTACATCCTCCCCGACAACGGCTGGACGCCGCACGTGAAGACGCTCGAGGTCTTCGAAGTGCCGGGTGATCACGACAGCATGGTGCTCGAGCCGAACGTGCGCGTGCTCGCGCGCCGCCTGAGGCGGCTCATCGAGGCGCGAGAGCCGCGTCGCTTGGCTCCTGTGGCGCGAGCGAGCGCGGCCTCGCAGGCGATGCTCGCCGGCTCGGCGCCCGCCGAGTGACCGACGCCGTGCGACCTCGAAGCGCCTTTCCTTTCCAGCGCGGGTCGGTCATCCTCCCGCATCGGAGATGAAACGAACCCTCGTCGTCGGTGACGTGCACGGGTGCTTCGACGAGCTCCGCCGTCTGCTGGACAAGGCGAAGGTGACGAGCGGCGCCGAGGTCGTCCTCGTGGGCGACCTCGTCAACAAGGGCCCGGACTCGCCGTCGGTCGTGCGCTTCGCGCGCATCAACGGGATGGCCGCCGTGCTGGGGAACCACGACGACTACCTCCTCCGATGTATCGCCGCAAGAAAGCGAAATGATTACAAGGACTTCTCGGAGGCGATTCGCAAGATCGCCAAGCGCATCGACCCGGAGGATGCCGCCTGGCTGGAGCGGCTTCCGGTGTATCTGCGGCTCCCAGAGCTTCGCGCGGTCGTCATCCACGCAGGGTTGATGCCTGGCGTCCCGCTCGAGCGGCAGATCCGCGAGAGCCTGCTGACGATGCGCAGCGTTCGTGCCGACGGGAGCGGGTCGAAGCGTATCGAGGATGGAAAGCCTTGGGCCGCGCTGTATCGGGGGCCGGCGCACGCATACTTCGGTCACGACGCCGTCCGCGGGCTTCAGCGCTGGCCGTTCGCGACGGGCCTCGATACCGGCTGCGTCTATGGCGGTCGGCTGACCGCCGTGGATCTGCCCGTGGGCGAGATGGTCAGCGTCGCCTCGCGCCGGGCCTATGCAGAGCCGGGCCGCGCGGGTCAGCGCGCGGCGCGGCGGGCAGGATCGATCCGACAGCGCCGAGGGCGCTCGAGGGGCGC
>JBBSAT010000088.1:0-25022 GCA_038252025.1 Polyangiales bacterium
CGAGCGCACGCGCGAGATCGTCTCCGCGTACATGAGCCTCTACCCCAGCGATCTGGACGAGCACGGCCGTGCGCGCCCCGGAGCCCCGAGCGCCGGCGACGGGGCCGGTGAGACGACGGTCGAGACCGAGGAGCTCGCGATGCCGCACTCGCTGGCGCGCGAGGGCGACGACCGGGCGGCCCCGGCGGCGCCGAGCCCGTGAAGCGCTCCGTGCTCGCGAGGGTGCGCGACGACGTTCGCGCGCTCTCGCCGTACAAGGTCCCGCGTGCGCCTCCGGGCGCAATCCGGCTGGACGCGAACGAGAGCCCCTGGCCGCTCCCCGACTCGGCGCGATCGCGGATCGCCGAGGTCGTCTCCGCGCTCGACTACCACCGATATCCCGACATCGAAGCGACCGCGTTTCGCGCCGCGCTCGCAGCGCGCCTCTCGGCGTCGCCCGACGAGCTCATCCTCGGCGTCGGCTCCGACGAGGTGATCGCAGTGCTTTGCACGGCGTTCGCGCGCCCCGGCGCGGCGGTGCTCGTGCCGGACCCGACCTTCTCGATGTTCGCGATGAGCGCGGGTCTCGCCGGGCTGCGCGCCGTGCGCGTGCCGCTCTCTCCGTCGTTTCGGCTGGACGTTCCCGCGATGATCGAAGCGATCGAGCGCGCGAGCCCCGCGATCGTCTTCCTCGCGAGCCCCAACAACCCCACGGGCAACGCGCACGACGACGGAGAGCTCGAGGCGATCGTGCGCGCGGCGCCCGGCTCGCTCGTCGTGATCGACGAGGCGTACGCGCCCTTCTCGGGCCGCACGCTGGTCGACTGGGTCGATCGCTTTCCGAACGTCGGCGTGATGGGCACGCTCTCGAAGATCGGGCTCGCGGGGCTGCGTCTCGGCTGGATCCGCGCGCGGCGCGAGCTCGCTTCGGAGCTCGACAAGGTGCGGCTGCCCTACGATCTGCCCGCGCCGTCGCAGGCGATCGGCGCGCTCGTGCTGACGGAGCTCTCGGGCGTGATCGACGCGCACGTAGCGGCCCTACGAACCGAACGCGACCGGCTCGGCGCAGCGCTCCCGGCGCACGTGCGGGTGCACCCCAGCGCGGCGAACTTCTTTCTCGTGGAGCATCCGAGGGCCAGCGAGATCCACGCGCGCCTCCGGGAGCGCGGGATCGTGGTGCGCGCGTTCACGGGCCATCCGCGTCTCGGGCAGCACCTGCGCGTCACGGTCGGGACGCCGAGCGAGGACGACGCGCTCCTCTCGGCGCTCGACGCCATCCTTCCGCGCTGAAGCGGGGCTTCGCCGGCTCGCCTAGATCCCCGCGAGCGCGGCGCCGATCTCCGCTATGCTCCGCCGCGATGTCCACCTTGCCCGCGCCGCTCGCGGGGCGCCTCGCGCTCACGCTCGCGCTCGCCGTCTCGGTCTGCTGGACGGCCCGCGCGCGGGCCCAGGAAGCCGCGCCCGCGGACGAGGTCGAAGCGCCCGTCGACGACGTGGACACCGAGGGCGCCGCTCCCTCGGCCGCGCGCGATCGAACGGCGCAGGACCCGTCGGCGGACGAGCTCCCCGAGGGCGCGTCGTCCGGGCCGAGCCTCGCGGAGCGACAGGCCGCAGCGCGTCGTGGCCAGGTGATCGGCCGCCCGTCCGGCCCCGATCCGAGCGACCCGGACCTCCCCGTGTCGATGCAGCTGATGATCGGCGGCGGCGGCATCATCCAGCCGGGCTCGCTCGATCTAGCGCTGCGATCGCACGACTACGGCACGCCGGGCGGCTTCTTCACCGCCGACGCGACGATCACTGGCCGCGCCGCGGACTGGCTCTGGCTCGGCGGCCGCTTCGGCGGGCGAGGGCGCTTCTACACGCGCAACGACGGGCCCGGCGGGCACGCGTCGGCGTTCGATCTCATGGCCGTCGTCCACGCGCGCTTCCAGCTGGGCCGCGTGTTCGAGATCGGCCTGATGGTCGGTGCGGGCGCCGCCGTCGTCGGCGTCATGCTGCGCGACGTGTTGAGCGCTGGCGTCTGGCCGCGTCTGACGGGCGGCGTGCAGCTCGGGCTCCGGATCGGGCGAGGCCTGCGGATCGTCGCGCGCTTCGCCTGGGACTACTGCACGTTGTTCGACATCGATCGCTACGGAAGCGACCTGGAGCTCGGCGGTCCTTCGGGCGCGCTCGGCATCGAGGTGCGGTCGTGAGGCTCGTGGTCGCCTCGTCGCTGGCGCTCGCGCTCGTCGCTTCCTGCGCGCGGCCCGCGGGCACTCCGCTCTACCGCGAGACCTTCGAGGAGGTCTGCGACGGCGCGCCGTGTGGATGGGAGCAGGTCGCCGGCCCGGCGGGCGGTGCGATGTTCGTGGAGACGATCCCGGGCGAGCATGGCGTGCGCTTGATCGGCGACGGCGTCGCGATCTCGGGCCCGGTCAGCGGAGACGAGGTCATCGGCGGCTCGATCCCCGCCTCGCAGCTCCAGGCCCACATCATCGCGCGCTGTGACGACGGCGCGATCCTCTCGATCATCGTCTCGATGCAGGACGTCGCCGGGACGCCGATCGACATGGTGACCTCGCTCCGGCCCGCCACCACCTGGGACGGCGACCGGCCGGTCCTGCCGCTCACCGCGCGCGATCCGCCGATCACGCCCTCGAGCTTCAGCGACATTCTCGGCATCATCATCCGCAAGGAAGGCCCTGGCGCGTGCGAGGTGGACTACCTCTCGCTCGCCTCGCCGGCGCAGCCGTTCGTCGAGTGACCGTCTCTTTTCCGAAAGATCGCTCGCACGAAATTTGGTGAGTCGCACAGAACCCATGTATCTGCGGAGTCATGGGTAACGGCGGCAGCAACGAAGGCGAGATCATCGCGGGGCTCGACCTCGGGACGACGAAGGTCTGCGCGATCGTCGCCGAGATGACCGAGGACGGCCTCGACATCATCGGAGTCGGATCGGTTCCCAGCAAGGGACTGCGGCGCGGGATCGTCGTCAACATCGAGTCGACGACGCACGCCATCCGCGCGGCGATCGAGCAGGCCGAGACGATGGCCGGCGTGCAGATCGGGACGGTCTACGCGGGCATCTCCGGAAGCCACGTGCAGGGCTTGAACCGCGAGGGCGTCGCCGCGATCAACACGCGCGAGGTCACGCACGAGGACGTCCAGCGTGTGCTCGAGCAGGCGCGCGCGATCCCGCTCTCGAGCGATCGCACCGTCCTCCACGTGCTGCCCCAGGGCTACACGGTCGACGAGACGAGCGACATCCGCGAGCCCGTCGGCATGAACGGCGTGCGCCTCCAGGCGCAGGTCCACCTCGTGACGGCGGCGAGCGCGAGCGTCTCGAACATCGTGAAGTGCGCCGAGCGCTCGAACCTCCACGTGGCCGAGGTCGTGCTCGAGCCGCTCGCGAGCGCCGAGGCCGTCCTCGAGACGGACGAGAAGGAGATCGGCGTCGCGCTGGTCGACATCGGAGGCGGCACGAGCGACATCGTCGTCTACATCGACGGCGCGGTCGTCCACACGAGCGTCATCCCGATCGGCGGGCAGGCCTTCACGAACGACATCGCGCACTGCCTGCGGACGCCGATCGCCGAGGCCGAGCGCGTGAAGATCAAGTACGGCTGCGCGAGCCCTGCGCTCGTCGATCCGGAAGAGATGATCGAGGTCCCCTCGGTCGGCGGGCGCCCGCCGCGCATCATGGCGCGCCACGAGCTCTGCTCGATCATCGAGCCGCGCGTCGAGGAGCTCTTCCAGTCCGTTCTCTACGCCCTCGAGCAGGGCGGCTTCTCGAAGATGCTCGCGAGCGGAGTCGTCATCACGGGCGGCACGACGCAGCTCGACGGGATGCCGGAGATCGCCGAGCAGATCCTCGGCATGCAGGTGCGGCGCGGTGCGCCCATCGGAGTCGGCGGCCTCTCGGACGTGGTGAAGAGCCCCGCGTACGCGACGGCGGTCGGGCTCGTGAAGTACGGCGCGGGCAAGCTCCGCGCGGTTCCCTCCTCCTCACGCCGCGCGGTCGAAACGCCGGTCGAGATCCTCCAGGGTCGGTCGAGCTGGTTGCGCCTGGGGCAGTGGTTCAAAGAGGTTTTCTGATTCGGTCGTGACGCGTAGGCCGCGCTACGCAGGGTCGATGGCCGAGAGGCCGTAGGCACTGCCTAGGGGCAACGGGGCGTGCGTGAGGCTTGCCGACTTCGAGCGGGCGAATGCTCGGAGCGTCGGCGCGATGTTCTCAAACGGGGCTGCGTGATGAGCGCGGTGGAGGCGATCATGGGATTTTCTATCGAGTTCTCGGACGAGCAGGAGCTCGGGGCGCGCATCAAGGTCGTCGGGGTCGGTGGTGCCGGCGGTAACGCGCTCGACACGATGATCCAGAGCGGGCTCGAGGGCGTCGAGTTCATCGCGGCCAACACGGACACGCAGTCGCTCGAGAAGAGCCTCGCGAACACCAAGATCCAGCTCGGGCCAGCGCTGACGCGCGGTCTCGGAGCGGGCGCGAACCCCGACGTGGGCAAGAAGTCCGCGCTCGAGGAGATGGAGCGAATCGGTGAGGCGCTCTCCGGCGCCGACATGGTCTTCGTGACCGCCGGCATGGGCGGCGGCACGGGCACGGGAGCTGCGCCGATCGTCGCGCAGATCGCTCGTGACCTCGGCATCCTCACGGTCGCCGTCGTGACGCGCCCATTCCTCTTCGAGGGCAAGCGCCGCATGGGGAACGCCGATCGCGGCGTCGCCGAGCTCTCGCAGCACGTCGACACGATCATCAGCATCCCGAACCAGAAGCTCCTCGGGCTCGACGACGACCTGGCGATGCTCGAGGCCTTCCGGCGCGCCGACGACGTGCTCGTCCAGGCCGTGCGCGGCATCTCGGACCTCATCACGCAGTCCGGCATCATCAACGTCGACTTCGCCGACGTGAAGACGATCATGCAGACGCAGGGCCGCGCGCTCATGGGCACCGGCTACGGCAAGGGCGAGCGCCGCTCGCTCGACGCGGTCGAGATGGCCATCAACTCTCCGCTGCTCGACGACATCTCGATCGACGGCGCGATGGGGATCCTCCTCAACTTCACGGCCGGCCCCGACGTGCGCCTCCGCGAGATCCACGACGCGGCGAGCCTGGTCCAGCAGGCCGCGCACGAGGACGCGAACATCATCTTCGGGCTCCTGACGGATCCCGACATGGGCGACGTCGTGAAGGTCACTGCCATCGCGACGGGCTTCGACGTCGAGCGCGCGGAGATGCAGCAGGTGATGCACGCCCAGTCGGCGGCTCGCCCGCGCTCCACGACCCTTCCGCTGTCGATCCCGACGCACGCGCGCAGCCTCGCCGCTCGGACCTCGGTCGCCCCGCGCGCATCGATCATCCCCGAGCCGCGCGAGAGCCACGAGCAGGTGCGCGCCGCCGTGCGCCGCTCGACCACCCCGCCGCAGCAGACCGCGCTGCCGTCCTTCCCGCCCGGCCCGCGCGCGTTCGGGCCCGCTGCGCTCCACGACGAGGCGACGCTGGACATCCCGGCCTACCTCCGCCGCGCCGCCGCCGCTCACCACGAGTGACACTTCGCGCGGCCCGCCGCGCTCGGCTCCTTCATCTTCGCTTTGCCCCACAGGGCCCCGCCTCCGAGAGGAGCGCGGGGCCGTGCGTTTTTCGGGGCGAGGCGTTCGGCTCAGCCGTTCTCGGGCGGGGTCTGCGGCGGCCGATTCGTCGCGCGACGGGTCTTGAAGACGCCCGAGCTGATCGCGTACTCGACGAGCTCGGCCCGTGAGGTGATCCCGAGCTTGTCGCTGATGCGCGCCCGATAGGTCTCGACCGTCTTCACGCTCACCCCGAGGCTCTCCGCGATCTCGCGCTGCGTGACGCCGCGCGCGATCTGTTCGAGCACCTCGCGCTCGCGGGCGCTGAGGACGCTCCGCGCCGGCATCTCCGACGCGCGCGTCAGCCGAGGCAGAGGCTTCGTCGCGGCGGCCTCCGCATCGTCCGGCGTCGGCTCGGGCTCGAGGAGCAGCAGCTCGATCGTGCCGAGGAGGATCTTGTCCCCTGCGTCGAGCACGATCGCGCCGCGCTTCACCTCGCCATTGACCCGGATGCCGTTGCGAGAGCCGCGCTCCTCGAGGATCACGCGCTCGAGATCCACCCGCAGCGTCGCGTGCGTGCGCGAGACCGAGGCATCCTCGAGACGGATGTCGGACGTCGGCCCGCGACCGATGCGATAGACGCCCGGCGCGAGGACGAAGGTCTGCGCACCGGAGCGGATGGCGAACCGCCGCATGTGCCAAGTGTCGGTCACGCTCCTCCGAGGTGGAAGCTCGACTTTCTCCATCAGCGGTGATGGCCGCGTCGTGGGACGCAGATCTCTCCGCGCACGGCGCCGTCGAAGCCATCGCCGGCCGGGGTGGTGTGACCGTAAGAGAACACATCGCCCGTCGCGCCTTCGAACGAGCCCGTCCCCGAGACCACGCGCTGCAGCTCGGTGTAGGTGCCGCCGACGGTGTCGAGCACGCCGACGTCCTCGAGCATCACGTCACCGAGCGGGGTCGAGTAGACGAGGTCCCCGCGGTACGACCACGTCGTCCCCGGCTCGGCCGGCGGCGTCACGATGCTCGCCTCGCCGACCGCGCCGCCCCCGAGGCCCAGGGCCACGAAGCGCGTGGTCCCGCCCGGGAACCCCGTCAGCGTTCCAGCCGTGCACAGCCCGACCGGGCTCGCGCAGCCCGCGGTCGAGAACAGGGCGTGGATGCGCGCGTGTACGCGGAAGCAGTGCGTGAGCGGATCCTGCGCGCCGACCGAGGGCGCGAGGAAGAGCAGCGCGAGCGTGGTCGCCATGGCGGCGATCGGAATTCGCTTCGTGTTCCTGCGGTTCATGTGCATCACCTCTCGGTTGGTAGGGCAGCGGTGCGTGGGGTGGCGAGCGCCGCACCGATGCGGCGTCGCCAGCGTTCGAGCTTCATCAGGGCGCGCGCGAGAATTCCTTCCGTCTCTCTCATCTGGCCGCTCTCGAGCGCGATCCGGCAGGCGGCCCGGCGGACCTTGCCGCTCGAGGTCCTCGGCACCGCGCCTGGGCCGACCAGGCAGATGCGGGCGGGCGCGAGCCCGATCCGTTCGTGGACCGCGCGGGCGATCTCTCGCTTGAGGGTCGCGCTCGAGCGCCAGGTCGTCGGGTGGATGGCGGCCACGATGCAGAGCGCCTCGGTCCCGCTCTCGCCGCGCACGCCGAACGCCGCGAGGGCGCCGGGGACGAGCCCGCGGATGGGCGCGATCGCGCGCTCGATGTCCGAGGGGGTGTAGTTCCGCCCGCCGACGATCACGAGATCCTTCAGCCGGTCGACGACGTAGAGCTCGCCGTCGGCGAGATAGCCGAGGTCGCCCGTGCGCAGTGCCTTCCGCGCCTCCGGATCGCCGTGGTACCCGGACGAGACCGAGGGGCCCTCGAGGACGATCTCGCCGATCGTGCGCTCGGGGAGCTCCCCTTCGCCGCCAGCGGGCGCGATGGAGAGGCGGTGGCCGGGCAGCGCGCGGCCGAGGCAGACGACGGCGAGCGCGGACGGGTGGCTCCGCGCGATCGGAAGCGCGACCCCGCGCGCGGCGAGCTCGGCGCGATCGACGTGATCGAAGCGCGCGCCCGTGCCGGGCTCGGGAAAGCTCGCGGCGAGGGTGGCCTCTGCCAGCCCATAGACGGGGTACATCGCCGAGGCGCGCACGCCGGCGGACGCGAAGCGCTCGACGAAGGCGTCGATGCTCGCGTGATCGATGGGCTCGGCGCCGTCGAAGAAGAGGCGCACCGAGCTGAGATCTAGTGCTCGCAGCGCCGCCTCCGGAACGCGCGTGGCGGCGAGGGCATACGCGAAGTTCGGCGCGACCGTGAACGTCGCGCGGAACCGCGACATCGCGTCGAGCCAGGCCACGGGTCGAAAGAGGAACGTGCGCGGCTCCATCAGGTGCGGCGGCGTGCCGACGTAGAGGCCGAGCAAGAGCCCGCCGATGAGCCCCATGTCGTGAAAGAGAGGCAGCCAGGACACGCAGCGATCGCTCGGACCGAAGCGCGCCGCCGTCGCGATCCCTCGCAGGTTGTCGAGCAGGTTCGCGTGCCGCACCACCACGCCGCGCGGCTGCCCGGTGCTCCCCGACGTGTACTGGAGGAACGCCACGTCCTCGAGCGCCGGCATGGGCCGCGAAGAGGTCTCCAGCGTCGCAGCGGTGTCCATCGCCGAGACGTCGATCGCGAGGATCTTCGGCGCGATGGAGCGCGCGATCGCGAGGGCGCGGGCCGAGTCCGCGAGGATGGCCCGCGGCGCGCAGTCCGTGAGGACGGCCCGCATCCGCTCCGCGATCACGCGCGAGAGCTCGAGGCCATCTGCCGGAGGGATCGGGACGGCCACCGCGCCGAGGCGCGTGGTGCCGAGGAACGCCGCCGCGAAGCGCGACGGGCGCGCGACGGCGAGGACCACGCGGTCTCCTCGGAACAGCCCGGCGCCTGCGAGGACGTCGGTGATCGCGCGCGCCTGATCGAGCAGCTCGCGCACGCTGACGGGGCGCCGTACGGGCACGGCTCCGTCGAGCGCGACGTCGTAGAGCGCGGGCTCGTCGGGCGCGACCGCCGCGCGTCGCTCGAGCACCTCGGGCAGCGTGAGGCGCGGATCCGGAAGGAACTCGGGTGCAACGTCAGCCGACATGGAGCCCTCCGTCGATCTCGATGGCAGCGCCCGTGAGGTAGGGCGTGTCGCAGAGCGCGAGCATCTCGATGACCTCGGCGATCTCGTCGGGCTCCGCGAGGCGCTTGAGCGGGATGCGCGGCACCACGAACGCGGCGAGCGTCGCGGCCTCGGGCGCGGTCATCTGCGTTCGGCAGTAGCCGGGGAGCACGGCGTTGACCGAGATGCCGACGCTGGCGAGCTCTCTCGCGTGCGAGCGTGTGATCGCGACGACCGCCGCCTTGGAGGCGGCATAGACCGAGGCTGTGGCCGCGCCCGTCGATGCGGCGATCGACGCGACGTGAACGATCCTTCCGCGTCCGCGCTCCGCCATCTGCCGACCGAACGCGCGCGTGAGGTGCAGGGGCCCTTCCACGTTCACGGCGAGGATCCGCGCCGTGCTCTCGCTCGCCGAGAGCGCCGGCGTCCGCGCGAAGATCCCCGCGCACGAGATCAGGATGGAGGCGAGACCGAGGCCCGTGCGGACGTCGTCGGCTGCGCGATCGATCGCGTCCCCGTCGCTCACGTCCACGACGAGCGGATGGAGCCGCCGGCCACCGTCGTCGAAGGCAGCGCCGAGCCGCTCCGCGTCGCTGTCGATGGCGACCACGAACATCCCGCGCGCGATCAGCCGCGCGACGACGGCCGCGCCGATCCCGCCGGCCGCGCCCGTCACGATCGCCACCGGGAGGTCAGCGGTAATGGTCTCGTCCACGGGCATGGTCCTCCAGGCGAGCGAGAACGCTCGGGTCGACGAACGGCTCGAGCTCGTTGGCTCGATCGAGGAGCGAGGCGGCGCGCCGGACGCTCGCGAACGAGCAGAGGCTTCGTTCGGCGAGCGGAAAATCGAGGACGTGTCGGGCGAGCACGTCGAGCGTCGCGGGATGCGGGATCTCGCCGCCCCGGAGCAGCTCGAACGTGAGCGCGACGAGCGTGGCTGCGATCGCAGCAGCGAGCGCGGGGCTCGCCTCGCCGGACGACGCATCGGCCTCGCCGCTGGCGCCTCGCGCGTGGCCGAGCGCCAGGGCCAAGGTGGCCGGCGGGCGCGCGAAGCCGAGCGCGCGCGCGGTCCGCGCTGCGTCCGCCGCACGTCCGGTCCGTGCGACGAAGCGCGCGATCGGATCGAGCAGCGCGCCCGCCACGCGCTCCGTGACGAACGCCCCGCTGGGCCGGGTCTGCGCGGTCTCGAAGCCGGCGCGATGAAGCGCGCTCGCGAGCTGGCTCGCCACCGCCGGTGCGCGCACCGCATCGATCTCGACGAACGCGTGGCCGAGGCCGAGCAGCGGGGCCCAGGCCACGGCCCGACCTCCTTCGCGAACGGGCGGCGCGCTCGCGGTCGAGACCACCACGTCCACGCCCGGTCCGCTCGAGGACGCGAGGAGCAGACGATGCGCCTCCGGACGAGGCGCCGGTGCGTCGACGATCGCGAGGTCGGCCGGCGCTCGCTGACGCAGCTGCCGGAGGAGCCTCGGGAGCCCGGCGAGAACGAGCGCGCGGGTCCGCGGGCCCTGGCTGCGCCGCTCGCGCTGTGCGGCGATCTGCCGGACGAAGAAGAACCCCTGCGCAGCCTTCGACGCGTCGCGCACGACGGTCTCGCCCGCCGCCTGGATCTCGTCGTCGTACGCGGCCTCCCCACGCGCGCCTCGCTCGAGCAGCGCGAGGGCGGCCTCGCTCGGGAAGCGCATGGCCTCCGGAAGATCGGCGAGCCGCTCCCGGACAGGCGCGAGATCCACCTGGCCGACCGCTCGCATCGCACGACGCGACGGGACGCGACCGCCGCGCACCTCGTCGACGAAGGCAGCGAACGCCTCGTCCGAGCCTCGCACGGGCACCGCGCGATCGACGAGCCCGCCGCGGAGCGCGTCACGCGCCGTCCAGCGCTCGCCGAACACGAGCAGGCGCACGGCGGCATCGAGCCCGACGATCGCCGGAAGGTCCTGCGTCGCGCCGAAGCAGGGCACGAAGAGGTAGTCTGCGATCTCCGTCATGTAGAAGCAGGTCGGCCCGTCCTCGACCGCGATGCGATGCGTGCACTGGAGCGCGAGCTCGACCCCGCACCCGAAGCAGTTGCCCGCGATCGTGGCGATCGTCGGCACGCGCGCGTTCCGTAGCGCGCGGTAGGCGCGCCGAACGGGAGCGGTCAGCTGCGCGACGTCGCCCGGCGCCTTCACCGCCCCGGCCATCATCAGCCCCACGCCGTTGACGAAGCTGCCGGGCTTGGCGCTCGCGAGCACGACGGCCTCGATCGCCGGGTCGAGCGTCTCGAGCGCATCAGCCAGCGCGTTCGCCGCGCGCAGATCGAAGACGTTCACGTCCGATCCCGGCGTGTCGAGCGTGAGCGTCAGGACGCCCCGATCAGAGCGCGCGTGCAGCGCTTCCATGGTCCTCCGCGAGGCTCGAGCCGATCCAGAGCGCCAGCGAGCCGACCGTCAGCGCAGATGGGCTGCTCGCGCTTCCGATCCACCCGTCGAGGAGGATGGGCGCGCCGAGCCGATCCTCGAGCGCGACGCTGAGCGTGACGAGGCCGAGCGAGTCGAACCCGAGATCGTCGACGAAGCGATGGTGCGCCTCGATGCTCGACGGGAGAGAGAGGCGGCTCGAGGCGCGGATCGCGTCGATCACGGCTTCGATGGGGGAGGTCTCCAAGAGGTCACCGTGCATGAGGATCAATGTGACGGAACGCGTCGTCGCGCCTATCGGGGTTTCCCCGGACACGGGACCGAATGCCGCGTCAGGGTTTGCCCGACAACGCGGGAAACACCCGCGGAGTAGGGTCGAGGACGTTGCTACCTCCCGAGCCGTCGATGTCTCCGATCGCGCAGTCGCTCGAGTGGGCCGTTCGCCCCTACGAGCTACTGCGGCGTTGCGCCGCAGAGGTGGGCGACCGGTTCACGCTCGATCTCGGCGCGCACGGAAAGTTCGTCGTCGTCTCCGCGCCGGACGACGTGCGCGAGGTGTTCCACGCGGGCAGCGAGGTACTCCATGCGGGCGAGGGAAACGGCGTGCTGCGGCGCTTCCTCGGAGACGGCTCGCTCCTGCTGCTCGAGGAGCACGAGCACGTTCGCGAGCGCCAGCTGCTCATGCCCGCGTTCACGCCGGCGCGCGCGCGTGCGCATGCCGAGTTGATCCGCACGTCTACCGAGCAGGTCATGCGCGGCTTTCCCGTCGGGACGATCGCCTCCGTCCGCAACGCGTCGGAGCGGATCGCGCTGCGCGTGATCCTCCACATCGTCCTCGGGTGTGACGCCCTCGCAGAGAGCGCGTCGATCGAGGATCGCGTCCGTGCGTTCCTCGACGACCCCAAGTTCAACCTCGCGCTCCTCCACCAGCTCGGCGACGACACGCCGAAGACGGGCGCATGGGCCGAGTTCGCCGAGTCGCTCGCTTCCATCCGCGCGACGTTCAGAGACCTGATCGAGCGACGGCGGAGCGCGAGCCCGAAGGACGACGCCGAGGCGGGCGACGTGCTCTCGATCCTCGCCGCGGCGACCGAGGACGGCGCAGCGCTCTCGGCGGCCCGCATCGAGGACGAGCTCCTGACGCTCGTCGTCACCGGCTACGAGACGACGGCGACCGCACTCTCCTGGGCTGCCGTGTGGCTGACGCGCGAGCCTCGCGTGCGCGACGCGCTCCGGGCTCGCGTGTGCGCCGCGGACCCCGTCGATGCGATCAAGGAGCCGTACCTCGACGCCGTCTGTCGAGAGGTGCTCCGCATCCATCCCGTCATCCCGATCGTCGCGCGTCGGGCGCTCGTCCCGTTTCGGATGGGAGATCTCACGCTGCCCGCGGGCGTGACGGTCGCGCCCTGCATCTACCTCGCTCACCACCGCGCTTCGACCTGGGGCGATCCCGATGCGTTCCGGCCCGAGCGCTTCCTCGAGCGTGAGCCCACGCCCTTCGAGTACCTCCCGTTCGGCGGCGGCGCGCGCCGCTGTCTCGGGATGCCGCTCGCGCTGCTCGAGATGCGGATCGCGCTCGCCTGGCAGGCTCGGAACGTCGGGTTCGACGTCGTCGACGCGGCGTCGATCCGCCCGAGGCGTCGCTCCGTGACCATCGCACCGTCTGGCGTGCTTCTCGCCCGCGTACACAGCCCAGAGGAGGAACCCCATGCTCGTTTCCGGCCGTTGTAAAGGCAGCATCCTCGTGCACCTGCGCTCGTACGCCGAGACGAAGTACTCGGCGGGCGCGTGGCGCGAGGTCGTCGAGGAGGCGGTGCCGGAGGAGCGGGTGATCCTCGACGGCATCATCATCGCGGGCGGCTGGTACCCCGTCGGCGTCTGGAACAACGCGCTCAACGTGCTGCTGCCGCGCCATCGCGGCGTCTCGATCGATCACGAGATGCGAAAGATCGCGTCGTACATCGCCGATCGCGATCTCAACAGCGTCTACAAGATGATCCTGCGGCTCGGCTCGCCCGAGTTCCTGCTGCGAAGGACCGACTCGCTCTGGTCGCGCTACTTCGACAGCGGGAAGCTTCGTCACGAGGAGGTCGGCCCGAAGCGCTTCAAGCTCTTCCTCGACGCACCCGCGACGCCGGGGACGCCCGATCGGCTCACGTGTGATCCGGGCGTGTGCGCCTGGATCGAGATGGGGATGAAGAACACCGGCGTGGAAGGCCAGGTGAAGCACGTCGACTGCCGCTTCACGAACGGGTCGCGCTGCGAGTACGCCGTGACCTGGTGACGCAGACCGGGTGACGCCGAGAGCCGTTGCTCCCTGGCTCGGCTCTCCCTATCCTCCGGCCCGATGAAGGTCGCCGTCGTTCAGTTTCCGGGCGGGAACGCAGACTGGGACGCGCTGCACGTCGCGCGCGACGTGATGGGCTGGGACGCCCGCTACGTGTTCCACAAGGAGACGTCGCTCGGCGACGCGGACTTCGTGATCATCCCCGGCGGGTTCGCGCACGGCGACTACCTCCGGTGCGGCGCGATCGCGCGCTTCTCTCCGATCGCCGACGCGATCCAGCGCTTCGCGAAGCGCGGCGGGCCCGTGCTCGGGATCTGCAACGGCTTCCAGGTGCTCACGGAGATGGGTCTCCTCCCCGGCGCGCTCACGCGGAACGCGAGCCTCCGCTTCGAGTGTCGAGACGTCTGGCTCTCGGTGGCGGGCGCGGGCCGCTTCACGCGCGGGATGGACGACGGCACCGTGCTGCGCCTCCCGATCGCGCACGGGGAAGGGCGCTTCGAGTGCGACGACGAGGCGCTGGCTCGCCTCGACGGCGAAGGACGGATCGCGTTCCGCTACGTCGGGCCGAGCGGTGAGCCGGGGCAGGGAAACCCGAACGGCAGCAAGGACGACATCGCGGGCCTCTACGACGCGGGCGGGAACGTGCTCGGCTTGATGCCGCATCCGGAGCGCGCGAGCGAAGCGATCCTCGGCAACGCCGACGGGAAGCGCCTGTTCGAGTCGCTGCTCGGCTGATCGCCGCGTCGCGTTCCGTCTCCACGAGCGTGGGCGAAATCGCGCTTGCGCTCGATCCTCGTCCGACTACCCTCGCCGTCTTTTGCGACGCTGCGGTACGAAGCAGGGAGAAACAACGTGATGTCGAAGCAGAGCGTTCTCGTGGTCTGTGCATTGATCCTCGGGGCTTGCGGCGGGTCGCGCTCGCTGCCGTCCGTCGACTCCGGCGGGAGGGACGCGGGCACGCCCGGCGTCGACTCGGGCCCCGGAACGGACTCCGGCGGCGGCGTCCGCGACGCGGGCGGCGGCTCCGACCCGTGCGCGGTCACGGACCCGCCGTCGCTCTCGACCGTGGGCTGCAACGGCGGCTTCATGACGGGGATGGGCGCGGCGAACGCGGCGTTCGGGACGTGCACGCCCGATCCGGCGATGACGAACGCGGCGGGGAGCTGCACGAACACCACCGATCGCTGCATCGCTCCTATGGACGGCACGGTCGGCTATTGCTCACCGGCGTGCGACCCGGGCGACAACTACACGAGCACGAGCACGTGCGCGGCGGGCTCGCGCTGCTTCCCGACGATGGGCGGCGGCGGCGTCTGCTTCCGCGACTGCGACGCGACACACGCGTGCCCGATGGGCGGCGCCTGCGATACCGACGGTAGCTGCCCGCTCGCGATGGGCGGCTGATCGCCGCTCGACCACGGCGTACCCGCGCAACCACCGACGCGTCGCGCGGCCCGAGAGGCTACGCGGCGCGTCTTCGTCTCGGCCTGTCTCCGGCGTGCGTCGGCCTCTAGTTCGAGCGGTCGCGTATCCGCCCTTCGAGCGCTTCTCGCACTGCCACGAACCCCGCGTCGTAGAGATCGAACTCGTTGCTCTCGCGCCCTCTGCGTCCTGTGGTCACATCCTCTTGGAGGACGTCCTTCACGAACGACTCGAGCGCATCGAGCAACGCCGCGTCGGTCCATCCGCGATTGTCCAGCAGCGCGCGCGCCGGCTCGAACCGCTCCCAGCCCGCGTGGCGGACGAGGCCTGCCAAGTGGACGTCGAGATCGTCCGCCGATGCGGTGCGCAGCCACGCGAGGTGTCGTCGTTGGCGGCGCTCCGCCGCCCAGAAGGGCGCCTTCCAGACCAGCACAGCTGCGCCGACGCCCAGGACGAGCAAGAAGACGGGCATCAGCGTGCCCCAGCGATGGGGGTGTGGCGACCGGCGGGAGCGCTCATGCGCGGCGATCGTAGCGAAGGGGGTCCTTGCGTCCAGCGACGGATCACCCGGTCGGTTCTGTCTCTCGCCGCCCGCGCACGTTCGTTGGTCTTCGCCGATGGAAGAAGCCGACGAACACGTGAAGCGCTGCTCTTTCTGCCGAAAGAACGCCGCGAGCGTCCACTACCTGATCGCGGCGCCGCGATGCTCCATCTGCGACGAGTGCGTCGTGCTCTCCATGAGGGTCCTAGCGCTCAACATGATCGGTGCTCTAGTCGAGAACCGTTGTGTGCCCCGAACGACGCTGCTCGGCCTCCTCTTCTCGTCGTGAGCGCGCGCAGGAGGATGAACGACGCATGACCAAGGCGAAGCGAAAGACGCTCCCGAAGAATCTCGAGGCAATCCTCGCGGAGGGCGAGCACGCGAAGATCATCGCCGCGAACGCGACGGTGTGCGCGCCGCGCGACCGGATCACTGCTGGGTTGGGGCAATGGCGGCGGCGGCGTGTTGGGTGACCGCACGCGCATGCCCACGCTGGTGCCGTGACCGCCTTGTCAGCTCGGAGCGCGGGAAGGGTGAACGCTGCGGCACCGGCCGAACCGGTGCTTCCGCGAAGACACCAGCCTAGACCTAGAAGAGCGCAAACGACGAAGGGGCACAAGCTCGCGAGGTCGAGGGAAGAGGTTCGGCATTCGCGCCCTCTCCACGATGCTCGTCGACTCGAGAGCCCGCTCTCTCACTCCGTCGACGAACGGGCCCGGCGGCGTGTCGGGCGTAGAGATCACCGGCGCCGTTCGATCGCCGCGAAGAGCATTCCGCGATCGAACGTCGATCACAGCTCTCGGGCGAGCGTCTCACGACGGGTCAGCTCGAGCGTGGCCCACACCGCGCCCGCGACTGCGACGATCAGTGCGTGCGGCGCGAAGTGCGACTCCAGGGTGACGCCATGGATGCCGGCGATTCCGAGGAAGTTGCCCAGCTCGTAGTAGGCGGTCCCGTAGTGCGCGGGAGGCACCAGGCTGAGGACTGCCTCGAGGACGCCCAGCGCGAAGGTCGCGAGCCCGAATCCGGCGCGAAGGCGGCGACGGTCGGGGCCCACCGCGATGGTCACCACGCAGAACACGAGCGGCAGGAAGAAGACGATGACGCCTTCCGTGTGCTCGTCGTGGTGCCCGAGTCGCAGCAGCGCCGCGCGCGCGAAGGAGACGTGCGTCGGCCCTTGGTCGAGCCCATCGTGGTACCAGGCGACGGTGGCCGAGGACGAACGGCGAGCCGTGCCTGCAGCGATGATCGGCACGAACGCGGCCGCCGCAGCGACTATCGATGCGGCAAGCGCCAGCTTGGCTCGGTCTATCATCGTGCTCGGGTGGCGAGTCTGTAGCATCGCCCGGCGCCGGTCGACAAGCACGCCGTTCGGCGTCGAGTGGAGAGGGCGCTACGAGCACATCCGATCGGAACTTCGCTTCGGTTTACTCGCGTGGTGTGAGCGCTCACGGGTAGACGCGGTGAGGGACATGACTCTACGGGACTCGAGGGGAGCGTATGAGGGACCGGACGTGGTTCTGGATCTTGATGAGAAGGCGGTGCTCCGTGGAATAGAAGTGTCTTGATGGTGGGGCGAGGACCTGGACAATCCGCGGGCACCACGACCCTACGAGGACCAGGACGAGAAGCGCGCGACCCCGTCGGCCCAGTTACCGAACGAGCCATGATCGTCGGGCGGCTCGGTTCGATTGTCCGCTCCGCAGTGCCTGTGCGGCGACTCGAGGGTCGGACAGGCATGCATCCGCAGGTCGCCCATCCAGGTCTCGAACTCGGCCTCCGTCATCCGTGCTTCGATGTCGTATCGGAAGTCGCCGATCACCGTGGCGACGAGGATGTTCTCGTCGATCACGACGGCCGCCGACGGCAGGTGGCGACGCGCGGGCCACGTCGTCGCGGCTTCGTGGCCACGAACGATCCCGAAGCTCAGCACAGCAGCGAGCGCGATCGTCGCGATGATCGCCCCCCGCTCCGCTCGCAGCGACCAGCGCATGCGTGGCGCGCTAGCTGCGACCCAACACAACGCAAGACCGCCGGTGACGAAGCCAGGCAGGAGGAACGAGACCGCGACGGGCTCGGACGGGACGCCGGATCGCGGGTACGTGGGGAACAGCACCGCAGCGACGACACCACCGGCCATCCACCCGGCCCACGAAGCGCCCAGGGTCGCGAGGCTGACGAACGGCACCCGACGCCCGCGCGCCCAGGCGAGCGTCGCTGCGAGGGCTCCCATGGCAGGGCCGACGGACAGGAAGCAGCACGCGAACGCGTACTGCGCGAGCGTGGGCGCCGTCGGTGTCTCCATCGGGACGGGGATGGTAGGCGATGAAGCTAAATTTGGGTCGGTCCGGAGATGATGTCGTGACCGGCGTTGATCCCGAGTGCGGGCTGCGGCACCCTGACAGTTGCTCTCTCGACCCTCACGGAGGCTCCCATGCATCGCAGTGTGCTCGCGTGGATGGTGGCCGCGTTCGTCACGCTCTCGGGATGCACTCGTCCCTGTCCGAGCGGCGAGGCTCTGAGCACCCAGCACTACGTCGTTTGCGACGATCGCACGCGGGAGTGCGAAGAGACCACCGTCGAATACTGCGTCTGCGACCCTCGGGTGACAGACTGCCCTCGCGTGCACGCCGGCCCCGTCGTCGCCTGTCTTCCCGCGCTCGCCGGCACCGGCGACTGGGAGAGGCAGGACACCACGGCGGCGCCGCACGTCGTCGACGGCCAGTTCACCGGCGGCGAGTGGGACGGCGCGACGGCGCTCGAGGGCCTCTTCACCGACGTCTACATGGACTACCGCGACGGGCGGCTCTACTTCCTCAACGACTGGCGAGCGAACGACGAGGGTATTCGTCCGAACTGCTACAACTACTTCCAGGTTCGGATCGGTGACGAGTGGATCGATCTGCGCGTCTTCGGCACCGGCGAGGTCCAGGTCCGCCGCGGCGACGAGCCGGTCGCCATCGCCGCATCGGGCGCGTACGGATTCGACCCGAGCCCGACCTCGATGGCGCCGCACACGATCTACGAGTTCTCGCTCGCGGTGGACGTGCCGGAGGTCGTCGTGTGCTGTATCGACCCCCTCCTCGAGTCGAGCTGCGACCAACTATCGGTGGAGCCGATGGCCGTCTCGATGCGTCTGAGCGGCGGCGCGGTGCAAGTGCGCCGGCAGATCGCGGCGGGCTCCGTGGCGCGCTTGCCCGTCGAGGCCGCATGCGGAAATCAGGAAGGCATCTGCGCAGATGGGCTGAGCTGCGACGGCCCGCGCCGCGCGTGCGTCGTGCCCGTGCCGACGACGGTGGACGCGGCCGTCGCGGACGACGCGGCGCTCGACGCCAACTTGCCTGACGCCGGCCCTCCGTTCTGACCACGTGTCCACCGGGTTCGGCGCAGGCGCGCACGGATCGCGGCGAACAGGGGCGGTGCAAAGACGTGATCCGCGCGGCCACCCTGGGTCGGTCCGTTGGTCTCCTGTCGTCGCGCGCTCGGCCGTTCGACCGCGAGTCTCTCGCTCGCGTACTCTCGAACGCACGATGACCGACGAAGTTCGCTTCGAGGGGGGCTCCGTGGTGTACGACCCGGTCACGCGCTCGGGCCCCGTCCCCGCGCCATGGGTTCGCGGGCGCGTGACGCGGGTGGGCGTGGACGAGGTGCGGATCGACGGCCACCTGCCGTTCCATCACGTCGTGCCCTGGCCGGGCGCCGACGAGACCTTGCTCGGGCGCTGGGTCGAGGCGCGTCTGGCCGAGTCGCCCGGGCGTTGGGAGTACGTCGTCCACGCTGCGCCGCTCGCGCCGTTCCCGCGCGCCGGCGGCGACTGGCTCGCGCTCCAGCGCGACGAGCGCGCCCTGATCCGTCGGCTCGAGGCCCGCGCTCGCGCGATGCAGGTGGTGCGCGCGTACTTCGCCGCGGAGGGGTTCCTCGAGGTCGAGACGCCGCTCACTGTGCCGAGCCCCGGGCTCGACGTGCACCTCGCCGCGTTCGAGGTGCATGGCATGCGGGCGCCGCGGTGGCTGAGGACGAGCTCCGACTACCAGATGAAGCGCCTCCTCGCGGGCGGGTTGCCGCGCGTGTTCCAGGTCGCGCGCAGCTTTCACGAGGACGAGCGCGACGAACCCGAGCGCACGATGCTCGAGTGGTACCGCACGTTCGCGAGCCCCGATGAGCTGATCCGCGACACCGAGCGGCTCGTGTCGAAGCTCGCGCTCGCGCTCCGTGCTCCCGGGCCTCGAGCGCTCCGCGTCCTCGCTGCTCGAGGTGAAGCGGATCTGATGCCGGGCTGGGAACGGCTCACCGTGGCCGAGGCGCTCTCGCGCCACCGGGGCGTCGAGCTCGACGCGCTCCTCGCCGACGAACAGTCGTTCTTCCGCGTGTGGTCGCACGACGTCGAGCCAAAGCTCGGCTTCGGCCGCCCCGCGTGGGTGGTCGACTGGCCTGCCCGCATGGCTTCCGTTGCGCGCCTGCACCCGGAGCGCCCGGCTTTCGCCGATCGCTTCGCGGGCTACGTCTGCGGCGTCGAGATCTGCAGCGGCTTCGGCGAGCTCGTCGACCCGATCGAGCAGCGCGCGCGTCTGCTCGGGGATCGTGAGGAGCGTCGGGCGCGCGGGCTGCCCGTCTATCCGATCGACGAGCGCTTCCTTTCCGCGCTGGAAGAGGGCTTGCCGCCCTGCGCCGGCAACTTGCTGGGTCTCGATCGAGCGATCGCGCTGCTCCTCGATGCTCCTTCCATCGCCGACGTCATGGCGTTCGGGAGCGAGCGGCTCTGAGCGGGCAGCAGGCCGATCCTGGTCGAGCACGCGTCCGCCACGTGCGTGTGCGTCGCGCCGACGCCACCGACGGTGGACGCGGCCGTCGCGGACGACGCGGCGCTGGACGCCAGCTTGCCGGACGCCGGCCCTCCGTTCTGAGTACGGAAGCTCAGAGCGCCGGTTCTCATCGATCGGCGTATGGCGAGCGCAGCGCAGTCCGTGATACCAAACCAGCCATGTCGACACAGGATCGCAGACACCTCGCGAGCCTTCTCGTGGTGCTCGGCGCGAGCCTCGTGCTGACGCTGGTCGCAGGCTGCCCGCGTGCCGCACGGCAGTCGCCACCGAGCTACGAGGAGTGCAGCACGGACAGCGACTGTCCCGCCGCCGACGAGGTCTGCCTGCCGGTCCGCAGCGTCTCGCGCGTGACCCGCGTCTGCACCTACTACTGTCGGGACGACGGGACGTGCCTCGGCGATCTCTGCTCCAGAGTCGCCGGCGCTACCGAGGAGACCCCGTCGTGCGCAGAACGATGCGCCCCAGCGGTGGGCTGCACGCAGCCGGGCTTTGGTTGCCACCTGGCCGCGGTCGGCGGCTCGGGCGGAACCTCCTCGACGTATCTCTGCTTCCCGGAGTGATCTCCTCGAGTGCGCGGCGTGTCCCCACGAAGTGGGCGTGGACGTCGACCCCGCGGGCTGCGAGCAGCGCTCGCTTGGCATCGTCCAGGCCGGTGAGAGCGACGACCGCTTCCGAGACCCGACGACGTACCTCGTGATCGAGGGGCACCCGATCGTCGTCGAGCTCTATGAGCGCCGCGATGCAACAGGCCGCGCGCGAAGGTCACGACATCGTCAGGAGTCTGGGTCATGTTCGGTCGACGCGTCCGTCGTTTAGTTCGGGGCGCGGGGCGTGGCCGAGCTTCATCCGGTCAGGTGGGATCAGCCCGGCCCCAGCACGCGCCGGCGCGACGAGGATCGTGGGGGTGCAAGGGCACCGTGGGCAAGGGAGGGCAACGGCGGCGGCCAGCGCCTAGGCCCGTTCGGGCCTGGACGTCGCCGGTGGACTCGGTACCCTCCGCGCGCGATGACGACCCACGACACGCTGCCTGGTGCGCCCATCCCGTTCCCCGGTGATCCCGACACGAGCGCCGCGCTCGGCAGGACCATGGGGCTCAGCGCCGACGAGTGGGAGCGCGTCACGCGCTCGCTCGGGCGGGAGCCGACCTTCGCCGAGCTCGGCGTCTTCTCCGTCATGTGGAGCGAGCACTGCTCCTACAAGTCGTCCCGCATCCACCTCCGGAACCTCCCCACCAAGGGGCCCAAGGTCGTCCAGGGCCCCGGCGAGAACGCCGGCGCGGTCGACATCGGCGACGGGTTCTGCGCCGTCTTCAAGATGGAGTCGCACAACCATCCCTCGTACATCGAGCCCTACCAGGGCGCGGCGACCGGCGTCGGCGGCATCCTCAGGGACGTCTTCACCATGGGCGCGCGCCCCGTCGCCAACCTCAACTCGCTCCGCTTCGGCCGCGCCGATCACCCCAAGACGCCCGCGCTCCTCCGCGGCGTCGTCGCCGGCATCGGCGGCTACGGCAACTCGATCGGCGTCCCCACCGTCGGCGGCGAGGTCCAGTTCGACGCGAGCTACGACGGCAACATCCTCGTCAACGCGTTCACCGTCGGCGTCGCGCGAAGCGCGGGCCTCTTCTTCGGCAAGGCCGAGGGCGAAGGCAACCCCGTCATCTACGTCGGCGCGAAGACCGGCCGCGACGGCATCCACGGCGCCACCATGGCCAGCGCCGAGTTCGACGGCTCCGTCGATGGGGATGGGGCCGAGAAGAAGCTCCCCACCGTGCAGGTCGGCGACCCGTTCAAGGAGAAGCTCCTCCTCGAGGCCTGCCTCGAGATCTTCGCCGCCGGATGTCTCGTCGGCGTGCAGGACATGGGCGCCGCGGGTCTCACGTCGAGCTCGGTCGAGATGGCCGCGCGCGCGGGCAACGGCCTCGAGCTCGACCTCGACGCGATCCCGCGCCGCACGCGCGCGCTCACGCCCTACGAGATGCTCCTCAGCGAGTCGCAGGAGCGCATGCTCATGGTCGCCGCGTCCGGCCGCGAGCACGAGGTCTTCGCGCTCTGCGAGAAGTGGGACCTCGACTACGCCGTCGTCGGACGCGTCACGACCACCGACCGCTTCGTCTGCAAGGCGACGCCGGGCTTCGATCCCTTCGTCGATCCGAAGGGCGCTCGCGCGCCGCAGATCGTCGTCGACATCCCGGTGAACGTGCTCGCCGACGAGGCGCCGCTCTACGACCGCCCCCAGGAAGTGCCGCCGGCCATCGGTGACGCGGGCGCGCCGATGCCGGACCTCGCCACGCTCGATCTCGAGCGCGAGCTCGTCTCGCTCGTCGGTTCGCCGAACATCGGATCGCGGCAGTGGATCATCCGGCAGTACGACCACATCGTGCGCGATGGGACCGTGTTCCGGCCCGGTCAGAGCGACGCCGCCGTCGTCCGCGTGTTCTGCGCGCCGAAGGACGGCGATGCGGAGAACCACGACGCCATCACGAAGTACCTGGCGCTCGCGGCGGACTGCAACGGGCGCCACGTCCTGCTCGACGCGCACGATGGCGCGGCGATGGCCGTCGCCGAGTGCGCGCGCAACATCGTGTGCTCGGGCGGCGAGCCCCTCGGGCTGACCGACTGCCTCAACTTCGGCTCGCCCGAGAAGCCGCAGACGATGTGGCGCTTCGCCCGCGCCGTCGAAGGGATCCGCGACGCGTGCAACGCGCTCGGCGTGCCCGTGGTGAGCGGCAACGTGTCTCTCTACAACGAGACCGACGGACGGCCGATCCTTCCGACACCGACGGTCGCGATCGTCGGTCAGCTGGAGCGGATCGAGGACCGCGTCGGGCTTGCGTTCAGCGGCCTTGGCGACGTGGTCGTGCACCTCGGGCTGCCTTCGCGCGGGGCGCTCGGCGGGAGCGAGTGGCGGACGCAGAAGTGCGGCGAGGTGGGCGGGGCGCCGGTCGGGATCGACCTCGACTCCGAGGCGCGGCTCCAGCGCGCGGTGCTGTTGATGGCGCGCTCGGGGCTGCTCCACAGCGCGCACGACATCAGCGATGGCGGCTTCGCGGTCTGTCTCGCGGAGAGCGCGATCGCGGGCGGGGTCGGCTGCCGCGTGCGGCTCCCGGGCGACGGCTCGATCCCTGCGGCGGCGCGGATGTTCTCGGAGGAGCCGAGCCGCGTGGTCATCAGCGTCGGCAAGGAGCGCGTGGAGCGCGCGCGCTCGCTCGCTGGCGAGTGCGGCGTGCCCTTCGAGGTGATCGGCGAAGTCTCGGGCACGACGGTCGTGATCGGCGGCGCCGTGGACGTGGACGTGATGGAGCTGGCGGAGGCGCACCACCGCTGCCTGGAGTCCATCGTCGGGACCTGAGCGCGGGTCGAGGGTCCGGAGCTACCAGCGAGCTGGCCGCTGCGAACGCCAGGGGACGCGCTTCGTCGTTTTCGTCATACAGCCGACCGGTGCCGGCTCATATGACGAAGATGACGACGCGCGTCCCCGCCTGTCCCACGGTCCGCCCGCTTGTCCCACGGTCCGCTTGTCCCACGGTCAACCGCGTCGCGACGCAGCTCCGTGAGGCGAGTGTCGTCGACGCTTGCCAGCCTTCGGCGTCGGCCTACCCGAAGAGCGCGTGGCACCGGCGGTCGCCCAGCCTCGCGTGGGACCTGCGAGCGCGCTGAGACCCGCCTCGTGCCGGGCCGCTCGCTTCCGGGCGGCGCTGCTCAGCGCACGATGCGCGCCGACTCGATGTAGTCGAGCTCCGGGAAGTCCGCGCGGAGGTACGCGTTGCCCTCGCTCTGGATGCGGCCCTGCTCGGGGCCGCGGCCGCTCGGAGCGCCCTCGCCGTACATCGACTCGAGGCGGTCGACGACGGCCATGTCGCGCACCTGGCCGAAGGGCGAGAAGCCCGTCGCGTCGAGCCGCGAGTTGTCGCCGAAGTTGATGAAGAACTGCGTGGTGCGCGTGTTCGGCCCGCCCGTCGCGAACGACACGAACCCGCGCGTGTTGTGCTGCACGACCGGATCGTCCGGGAAGGTCGCGTTCCGCCAGACGCGGTTGAGCTCCGGTCGGCCGGAGATGCCGCACTGGACCATGAAGCCCTCGACGACGCGGAAGAACGCGACGTCCGTGTAGTAGCCGGCGCGGACCAGGTTGTAGAAGCGGTCGGCACCGTTCGGCGACCACGCGCGATGGACGTCGATCTCGATGTCACCCGCGGTGGTGTCGAGCGCGACGGTGAAGGTCTCCGGCGCACGCTCGGTCAGCGCGCTCGGGTCGAGCAGGCGTGGATCGATCTGCGCGAGCGGCGGGGCAGCTCGATCCGCGTCGTGCGAGCGCGCGTGCGTGTCGGCGCTCGAGCCCGCGGGCGAGGGGCCCTGACCCCGGGACCAGAGCCACGCGGCGAGGGCGAGCACGACGATCACCACCATCGCGATGGGAACGATGTTCGGCTCGCCGCCGCGCCTGGACGCTGTCGTTGCTGCTTGCGCCGCCTGCCGGGCGGCCTTCGACTTCGACTTCTTCTTCGCCACGAGCGCTCCCTTCGAGACCGCGCGGAGTCTCGACCGAGGTCTCGCTTCGCGCAAGCGCGCGCCGCCCCTGGCCGTACACTCGCCCCGCATGTGGATCAGGCGAAACGAAGAGGACGTGCGACGTCTTCACGAAGAGGCGCTGGAGCTGCTCTCCCAGGGCGATGTGGACGGCGCTCGAGCGATCGCGACCGAGCTGCGCGACGCCGGCTGGGCGGGCGCCTACGAGATCCTCGCGCTCGCGGCGCGCCAGGCCGGTGATCTCGAGGGCGCCGTCAGCGTCCTCGACGAAGGGGTTCGCCTCGCGCCGACGGCGTGGCTGCTCCATCAGCTGCGCGGCAACCTGCTCGACGCGGTCGGGCGGAAGGACGACGCGCTCGCTGCGTTCGACGCCGC
>JBBSAT010000089.1:0-24749 GCA_038252025.1 Polyangiales bacterium
CCTCGCGGTGCTCGCGCTCGGGATCCCGGGCGGGTTGCTCGCGACCAAGCGCGTGAGGCTGCTCGCGTGATGCGCATCACGTTCCTCCACAAGACCGCGAACTTCTCCGGCGGCAACAAGGTCGTCGCCCAGTACGCCGACCGGCTCTCGCGACGGGGGCACGTCGTTCACGTCGTCACGGGCGAGCCGACGGTGCATCCGCTCGGCCGGCGGCTGTTGAACCTCGTTCGTCGAGGGCAGCCTTTCTTCCCCGACCTGCGCACGCCGAGCTGGCTCGATGCGTTGCCGCACGTGACGCACCACGTCGTCCGGCCCGGGCGACCCTTCGTCGACTCGGACCTGCCCGACGCAGACGTGATCGTCGCGACCTGGTGGGAGACCGCCGAGTGGGTCGCTAGGCTCTCTCCGCGCAAGGGCGCGAAGGCCTACTTCGTCCAGGGAATGGAGTCGACGATCGGCGAGATGCCGGTTGCGCGCGTGGAAGCGACGCTCGACCTGGCGCTCCATCCGATCGTGGTCGCACGGTTTCTCGAGCGGCACCTCCGCGAGGCACACGGCGCGCGCCAGGTCTCGTTCGTACCGAACGCGGTGGATCTGGAGCGCTTCGATGCGCCGGCGCGCGGCCCGCAGCGAGCGCCGACGGTGCTCTGCCTCCACACGCGCGACCGCATCAAGGGCTTCGACGTCACGCGCGACGCGCTGCTCCGGGCCAAGGCCGAGCTCCCGGCGCTCCGCGGCCTCTGCTTCGGCGCGACGGCGCCCGCGCCGGGCACACTCCCCGACTGGGTGGAGATGCACGTCGCTCCGGAGCAGCACCTCATCCCGGGTCTCTACGGCCGCGCCGACGTCTTCGCGCATGGCTCGCGGATCGAGGGCTTCGGGCTTCCGATCCTCGAGGCGATGGCCTGTCGGACGCCGGTCGTCGCGACGCCGACGGGCGCGGCGCCGGAGCTCCTGGCCGAGGGCGGAGGCGTGATCGTCCCGAGCGAGGACCCGGCCGCGATGGCGCGCGAGCTCGTGCGCATGGCTTCCCTCGGCGATGCGAGCTGGCGAGCTCTCTCGGACCGCGCGCATCGCACCGCGCACGGCTACTCGCTCGACGACGCGACGCGCCGGATGGAGCAGGCGCTCGAGACGGCACGGGCGCTCCGAGCGTGACCCAAAGCGTCGTCGGTCGAACCTTCAGCGCTTGAGGCGGCTCACGTCGAGCCCGGGAAACACGACCTTGCGGAAGTTGGTGACCGCGCTCTCTCCGAGCATCGCGCGCCCCTCTGCGATCGCGGCGTCGACGACGACCAGCGTCTCTCCGCCCTTGGGACGCCGGTTCGGCTCGCGGTGCAGGCCCCCGGAGATCGGCCAGGTGCGCTTCACGTCCTTGAGGAAGGCCACGAGCCGCTCGTACTCCTTCGAGAGCTCGGCGGGGAGCGCCTCCTGGTGCGGCCCTCGACCGCGGTGCGAGTCGATCTCGAGGACGAGCGAGCCATCGAGCCCCTCGATGAGGCGCTCCTCGCGCCAGAAGCCGTTGTCGCCGTAGACGAGCGCGACGCAGCGGCGGAGCCACATGGAGCGCGTCGCGCCGACCGCCGCGATGGCCTCGCCCAGATCGCCCGGCGCGTCGCTCGCCGGCGCGCAGAAGACCTCGTGGAACCAGGGCGTCTGATGCGGGCCGAGATCGCTCATGCGTCGTCTGCAGCGTCCACGGGAACGGCCGCGGAGTCGAGGTCGGCCTCAGCGGCATCGACGTCACGCTCGGCTTCGCTCCCGTCGAGATCCTCGTCCTCGTCCTCGGTGAGTGGCGCCGCGTCGACCGCGCAAGCGGCGGGCGGCTCGGGCTCGATCCCGACGCGCAGCTCGGCAGGCACGCGATCGCTCGTCGTGTAGACGATCACCTCCTGTCCGAGGTGGAGCACGGCATCTCGAGGCACGAGGTTGATGCGACAGAGCGACCCCACCGCGATCCCGAAGCGCGAGCCGATCCCGCTCAGCGTGTCGCCCTCTCGCACGCGGTAGCGCAGCCGGACGCGGCCGTCCTGGTGCACGTGGTACTCGTAGAATTCCTCGGTGCCGACGGTCAGGAGCCGCACCTCTTCCGGCGCGAGCACCACCGCCTGCGCGAGGTCGACGCTCGGCGGAACGAAGAGCTGCACGAACATGCCGTCCTGCAGGTTGGCGTGCGGATCGAGCGCGTTCCACGAGCGCACCTCGGCGGGTGTGACCGAGAAGAAGCGTGCGATCTCCTGGACCTCGTCGCCGCGCACCGCGCGATAGAAGACGCGACGCCGATCGGCGTACCTGAACGTCCCGGGCGGGACGGCCACCACCGGCGGTGCGTCGCTCGGCGGCTCGCGCGGCGCGACGGCCGGCACGACGATCGCAAACCCGGCGTGCACTTCGTCGTCCGACGTCAGCTCGTTCAGCTCGCGGAGCGAACGCTCCGTCGTCGCGAAGCGACGCGCGACGGCTGCGAGGCTCTCGCCGAAGCGGACGGTGTACGGACGATGGGCCGGGTGCGTAGGCCGTACGCGCTGCCAGCGCGCTCCGAATCCCTCGCTGCCCGCCTCGGGGATGCGTATCGAGAACGCCTCGTGCCCCGGGGGCACTCGATCGCGGCGCAGCCCGGGGTTGAGGGCGCGGATCTCGGTGACGGTGCTGCTCGAGGCGCGCGCGACGAGCGCGAGCGGCGTTCCGCCAGGGACCTCCACGGTCTCCCACGCGAGAGGCGCCTCGCGAGCGAGGTCTCCGAGCCCGAAGCGCTCGAGGTTCCGGCCCACGATCGCGCACGCCATGACCTTCGAGACGTAGAGCGAGGTCTCGAACGGGAGCGCCGCTTCGAGGTGCGAGAGCTGCCAGTAGTCGTTCGTATCGTACTTCCGGATCGACCGGAGCAGCGCGCCGTAGCCCATGTTGTATGCGGCGAACGCGAGCTCCCAGGTTCCGAAGCGCGTGTGCAGAGCACCGAGGTAGTGCGCGCCGGCGCTCGTCGCCGCCTCCGGATCCATGCGCATGTCGACCCAGTGATCCTGGTGAAGCCCGTACTCCTCGCCCGTGCGCGACACGAACTGCCAGAGCCCGACGGCGCCGGCGCCGGAGCGCGCGCTCGGATCGAAGCCGCTCTCGATCATCGCGAGGTAGAGCAGATCCTCGGGCATCCCTTCACGGCGAAGCGCCGCGCGGATCATCGGCCCGTAGCGGTCGACGCGCTGCATCCAGCCTCGGATGAGCGAACGACCACGCGGATCGTCTCGAAAGAACTCGAGATATCGGATGACGCGGTCGTCCCAGCGGACCGGGATGTCGGGCAGCGTGAGCCCGCGGAGTCAGGACAGATCGCGCGCGGTACCGGTCGCGCCCACGGACGGTGTGAGCTCCGGCGCATCGCTCGTCAGCGCGGAGGGGACGACGCTCGGCGCCGAGAGAACGGACCCCAGGTCGACGAGGGGCTGCGTCTCGGAGAACACCTCGAGCTCGGCGAGCCTCAGCGCACGCAGCTCGTCCGTCTCCTCGCCTTCGAGGGTCTGCGCGTCCTGCGCGCGCGCCGCCGGCGGGGTGAGACCACCCAGCGCGAGCGCGCAAGCCAGGACGACGCGTGCCTTCACGCGGCGAGCCTATCCTCCCCGGCCAGGCGGTTCCAGAAATCGCTCCTCTCGCTCTCTCCGGGTTTGCTAGTGTGCCGGCGTCATGCATCGCGGCGTACGCGACTATATTCGCTGGCTGGAGGACAACCGGGCACGCCCCGGCGTGACGCTCCAGCCCCCAGCCACGATGCGGGACCTCACCGCGATCGAGCACGACACAGGCTCGCCCATTCCGATCGATCTCCGTCTGGTCCTCGGGCGCTTCAACGGTGCGACGACGCCCGCGGGGACGCTGCTGACGGCGGCGCCCGGTCCTGGCGCGACCATCGAGGCCGCGCTCAAGGAGGTCGCCGAGCAGCGGAACTGCTCCTTCCTCGATCCCGACATGCTCCTGCCCTTTGCCCGAACAGAGCACGGTGCGATCCTCGCGTTCGATCGGAGCGCGGCGCCGATCGCCGACACCTGGCCGATCGTCGACTACGACCCCGAGTCCGGTGAAGTGCGGATCGTCCATCGCACGTTCGACGGCTGGTGTCGGACCTGCGTCGGCGAGTGGAACCACCCCGACTTCGACGAGCCGTTCACGCTCGATCGCTACCTGGCTGCGGGGCGCCGCCACGCGCAGGTCGAGGCCGACGTCTCGGTCGCGCACGTCACGGTCGGCCATGCGCTCCGCCGCGCCGGAGAGCCCGACGATGCGCTCGCTTCCTACCTCAAGGGCGCGCGCTGCGTGCCGGCGGTGCCCTGGGCCGACTGGGAGGCGATGAAGATCGCGACGATCCTCAACGACGCGCGCGCCGTCCTCGAGTCCGCGACCCGTCTCGCGAAGCGAACGCCCGCGCGGACGTGGGAGATGAGGGGCACCACTCCGTCCCGCGTCGCGTTCGTGATCGCGCGGACGATCCGGTTCGAGCAGCCCGACCCGAAGACGCAGTACCTCCGCGCGATCGATCACCTCGTCGGTCAGGCGCTGGACGACGACGATGCCAAGGCCATCCAAGCCATCGTGACCGCGCTCGACGACGACAGCCCCCTCCCCTTGCCTTCACCGCCGAAAGACAACGTCGTTCCTGCTAGCGAAGATCTCGCGGCCTGGTGGGCCGCGCTGCGCGCTTCGTACGCGGCGGGACAGCTGCGTGACGACGACCTCGCGCTCGACCCCACGTACGATCCGCTCCGTAGTCACTACGCGCTCGGCGACCTGCTGCGCATCCGTCGCGAGTTCTGAGCGGCACGAGCTCGCAGCGTGTGATCCGCCGCGTGTGAGGCGCGGCCTCAGTTCGCGTCGAGCGGCTCGTCCAGATACGCGATCGCGCGGATGCACGAGACGACGACCTCGCGCTCCTCGCGCGAGATGGACACGAAGCGGATCCCCATTCCCGGGTTCGCATTGTCGCCGTTCTTCAGCGGGTTGACCCAGACCACTTCACCGTCGAGCGTGAGCTCCGCGCCTTCGAAGCCCACGCGCAGGCCCGTGCCGACGGGGAGCGGCTCCTCGGTCGGGACGAAGATGCCGAGGTCGCTCGCGTTCGCGACGTACACGAACAAGAACGTCTCGTCCGACGCGCAGTCGACCGCGATGCGGTTCGCGGGCGACGGCAGCTCGCCCGACGCCAGCTCGGGCGGCGGAGCGAACAGCTCGGCGAGGGGGCGAGACATCTCGTAGACGCGTACCACGCGTCCCCCTGCACGCTCAACCCGCGCTCGTGTGATCGCCCGCGGCCCCGCTTTTCGTATGTGCACGTACGAGCAGTCCTGCGCGCCGCCCTCGCGAGCGCTCCTGCCTCGCTAGCGAACCATCAGCCGACCCGCGATGCAGCGATTCACCTCGTCCTCCGGACCCTCGAGGATCTCGAGGCGAGTCTCCCCAGAGTAGAAGCCGATGTTGAACGCATACTGTCCAGCGGGGAAATTCGCCGGGACACGCAGCTGCTGTCGGTCGACGACGATGTCGCCCTCGTCCCACAGACGCACCGGATAGTGCCCATCGACCGGCTCGTGATCGCCGTTGAGGCGCTGACCATAGCCGTCGACGTGCAGGAAGATCTGATAGCCAGCCGGCACCGGGGCAATGGCGCGCCAGTACCAGGTGATCGTGAACTGTTGCCCCGGCCCGACCGTGCCTGCGCCCGGCGTGTCGAGGTCGTAGCCGACGAGCTCCACGCGCTGGTCGAAATTGCAGTGGACGGCGACCTGAGGCGTCGGCGGCGCGTCGAGGATGGCATCGCGGAGGTAGTTCTCGTCCGCGCGGCCGCGGATCGGCTGGTTCGTCGCGAGCAGGATGCGCGCGCTGCGCGCGTCGGCGATGAAGAGGTGGTGCTGGGAGGTGTGGCGATAGGCACGATCGAGCGCTGCGAGGTCGTCGGCGCGGAAGGCGAGCCAGACGCGCTGGGGCCGAGCCAGGAACGCGAGCGCCGCGTTCTCGTCGGCCACCTCTTCGACCTCACCCTCGGCGTAGTACGCGGCCGCGCGGCCGCCCACGCGATACTCACCGAGCGGCTCTCCCTGCGCCGCGAGCGCGTTGTACGTGTCGTACACCTCTCGCGGCGAGAAGTGCGTCGAGAGCTCGGGCTCGAACGAGAGCGACGTGTACGCGCCGCACGCGAGCGCGGCGACGAGCATCGGAATCAGCGCGAGCTCGCCGAGCGCGTGGAACCCGAACCGCAGCGCGCGCGCGCCCGCGACCGCGACGACGAGCCCGAACGGGATGAAGGCGAGCACCTGACCGACGCGGACCCCGAGGCTGGAGATGCCGGGCGAGCTGAGGATGAGCGCGCCCACCGCGAAGCCACCGATGAGGAGCGCGCCGAACGCGAGCGCGGACAGAGCCCACGGCACCGGCGCTTTGCCGCGGACCGCGAGGACCACCGCGCCGATCGTGAGCAAGAGCGCAACGACCGCGAGCACGATCCCGGCGATCGAGAGCGCCTGATAGCTCCGCTCGTCTCCGACCGCCCAGGACAGCACGCCGAAGCCCAAGCACCCGGCGAGCAAGAGGCCGATCAGCACCAGCCACACTCGGTAGCCGCGTCCGCGTGCCCACTGGGCGCGCACGAGATCCACTGGGAGCCCGAGCATGAACGAGCCGGTGAGGTAACGACTGGCCGCGGGCGCGTTCGCGAAAGCCGGCGAGCGCTCCATCCGCACCTGCGCGAGCAGCGCGTCGAACGACTCGGTCCGGTCCGTCGCGAGGCCGAGGAACGCGAGCCCACCGAACGCGAGCAGCACGATCGCCCAGCGCGAGCCCGGGTTGAACACGTCGGGTGCGACGAGATCCGTGAGGCCGAGTCCGGATGCGGGCACGCCCGGGTAGCCGCGGAAGTCGCGGATCAGCAGCGCAGCGAGGAGGAACGTCACGAGACCGGCGGACCAGGAGCCCCGCCCGTCGCGCTCGAAGCGGCGCAGGAACACGGCAACGATCCCGCCGAGGGCGACCACCGGAAGGAACGTGGCCGCGCCGTAGCGCGACTCGAACACCGTCTCGGCCGCGAGCCCGAGCCCTGCCCAGAGCACGAGACCGGCTGCGAGCGCGCTCTCCTCGTCCACGCTCTGCGCGTCGCTGCCTTCGGCATCGCCGGGCGTGTGCTGAGTCGAGATCACGAGATGTCCGATCGCGATCGGCAAGAGCGCGCTCCACGGCGCGAACGAATGGAAGATGCGCTCGATCGCGACCTCGAAGGTCGGCGGGGTCCCGGCGTGGGGCACGCCGCCGATCCAGGCCGAGTAGGTCTCCGCGTTCTGGTTGATCGCACGCGCGACCATGAGACCGACGAGCGCCGCTCCCGCGACGATCGCGATGGCGACGACGCGGCGCGCGCGAGTGCCCTGCGTCAGCTCGGTACGCCGCGCGACGAGGACGCCTGCGACGGCGAGCAGCGGCGGCGCGACACCGAGCAGCGCGCCGCTCGCGAGCGTGGCGACGCCGATCGACACGAGCAGGCCGAGGATGGCGAGCGTTCGCGTCCGCTCCTCGTACGCGAAGACGGCCGTGAAGGCGCAGAAGAAGACCAGCGAGGCCCCGAGGAACTCGGGAGCGGCGCCGATCATCTGGCGCGCGTTGAACAGGAAGAGCGGCGTGCTGACGACCGCGATGACGGCGTAGAGACCGGCGCGGCGGTCGACCGTGCGGGCGACGGTCGCGAAGGCGACGAGCAGCGTGAAGAGCCCCGCGATGGCGATGGGCAAGCGACCCGACCACTCGTGCACGTCGAAGAGGCGGAAGCCGAGCGCGACGAGCGACGCGGAGAGGGTCGGGGTGGTCGACGGCTCCGAGTCGCCAGCGATGATGTGCCGCGCTGCGTCCGCCGCGGAGAGCTCCCACGGATCCCAGATGCCGAAGGACCAGAGACGACCGAAGAGGAGAACGAGCGCGGCCGTCGCCACGAAGGCGAGGAGCAACCGCTCGATCAGAACCGCGCGAGGCGAGGAGTCGGTCATGCCACCGGGATGAACAAAGGCGGAGGGCGTAGAAGGCGCCATCGCAGCGAGCGCCCAAAAAGAGGGCGGAGACTAGATCGCGCGCTCTGGGGAGTCCAACGCGGCGTGCGAGCCGAAGTGTTCCTCGAGCGGCTGCGCCACGGACACCACTGACGGCGTTTGGCGGCCTCGGCGGACCAGCACCGCGAGCCCCAACCTCGGAAGTAGCGTCCCTGGTGCGATGCTCCTCGCCCGAGACGAGGACGGCAGGCGCTGTGGCATGCTCCGGCCCTTCGTGCCGAGCCAGAGACCCGCGCTGCGCGCCTTCGACGGCTTTCATGCCGGGCTCATCGCGTTCGGAGTCGCAGGGCTGGTCGAGGGCGCCGTCGTGATGGCCGACGCTCGCTCGAGCCTGCTCGGGGTGACCGACGACGCTCTCGTGCTCGTCGACACGTTCGCGCTCGCTGGCTGCGCCGGGCTGCTCGTCGGCGTGGTCCTGGCGGCGATCGGCGTGCCGCTGATCCGCGCGCTCGAGACGCAGATCTCCAGCGCCCGGCGCGACCCAGAGCACGCACGCCACCTCGCTGCCCGAACGCTCGCGCTCTCGTTCGCGGCGCTGCTCCCGATCGGCGGGGTCTTCGTCGCCGGGCGGCTCGCTCACGAGTTCGCGCGCGCGGACCTGGCAGCGCGATTCGTCGCTCTCGCTTGCGCTACCGCGATGGCAGCTGCGCTCGCTGCCTACCCGGCGCTCTCCGCCCTCGCCGCGCGCCGCATCGCGGCCCTCGCGCGGCCCGGGCCGCGATCGGGCACCGCGACGCTCACCGTCGTCGGGCTGGGGATCGCTGCGTCCGGCGTCGGCTTCGTCGTGTGGGCGACGGCGAGCGCGGACCTGGGCGCGATGCGGCTCGGCGGCGCATGGGTCTTCCTCGGTTCGAGCCTCCTCGCCGTCTGCCTCCTGCTCGCCCACTTCTCGGGATGCACGCGCGCTCGCACGTGGCACGTGGTGCTGGTGGCCTCCGCGCTCACGCTCGCGTTCGTCACCGCGCTCGCCTCGTTCGCGCGGAGCCCTTCCCTCGCGAGCGAGATCGTTGCGCGCGGCGCGCTCTCGAGGGCGGCTCTCGTCGCGCTCCGGGGAGCCTTCGACTTCGACCACGACGGGTACTCCGCCGTGCTCGCGGGAGGCGACTGTGACGACGACGACCCCGAGCGCCATGTCGACGCGACGGAGATCCCCGGCAACGGCGTCGACGAGAACTGCGACGGCAGCGACGGCAGCGCCGACAGCGACGACCCGGCGGATCGAGAGCGCCTGCGAGCGCATCGGTCGGAGCGTGCGCCGCGGCGCGACTCGGTCGTGCTGATCCTCTTGGACTCGCTCCGTCCGGACCACCTCGGGACGTATGGGTACGAGCGCCCGACCAGCCCCAACCTCGACGCGTTCGCCGCCGCAGCGTGCGCGTTCGAATCGGCCCGCTCGCAAGCTCCCAACACCCCTCGAAGCTTTCCGTCCATCCTGACCGGGCGGTATCCGAGCCGCTTGGAGTGGGTCGACCGCGCCGCGAACTTCAGTGACCTGCGGCCCGGACAGCCGACGCTCTTCGACACGTTCCGCGCCGGGGGATATCGGACCGAAGCGGTCACCGCGCATCCCTACTTCGCTCAGATTCCCGAGATCCGTAGAGGAGCCGACGCGTGGAGCGACCCGGCGGTCATGACGCTCGAGGAGAGCATGACGGCGAGCACCGCGCCCGATGTCACCGAACGCTCCCTGGCACGCCTCGACGCGCTCTATGCAGACGCCGAACGCCCGTTCTTTCTCTTCGTCCACTACTCGGAGCCGCACAGTCGCTACATGGCTCATCCGGATGCACCAGTGTTCGGCGAACGGCCGATCGATCGATACGACGGGGAGATCGCGTTTCTCGACGCCCAGCTCGCGCGCCTCTTGGCTGCGGTCTCGACCGAGGGACGCCGCGACCGAACGACGGTCGTGGTGCTGAGCGACCACGGAGAGGCCTTCGAGGAGCACGGCCTCGGGCTGCATGGGCGCACCGTTTTCGAGGAAGAGGTGCGCGTCCCGCTCCTGGTTCGAGCACCGGGCATTCCGCCGCGGCGCATCAGCGCTCCCGTCGCACTGGTCGATGTCTTTCCGACGCTCGCGGAGCTGACGGGCCTCGACGCGCCGGAGGCGCAAGGCCGAAGCCTGGTGCCGGATCTCCTCGGCCACGAAGCGCCCGCCGATCGCATCGTGTTCCTCGAGCAGTTGCCGTACGCGAGCTACCGCATCCACATGGTCGGCGCGCAGGAGAACACCCGAAAGGTGATCCGCGACCTGACCAACGGCGCGACCTTCGCGTTCGACTTGGCCGCCGATCCGCGGGAGCAGGCGAGCCGGCTCGCGCACGAGCCCGAGAGGTTCGCCGATCTGATCTCGACGCTCGACGCCTTCATCGACGCCACGCCATGAGCCGATCGCTCAGGGCGCTGAGGGAGCCCGGCGTGCGAGGAGGGCCTCGTAGTCGCGGAGCTGCCCTGCGAACCGCAGCGGGTCTTCCGCGACCTCGACGGCGAGCCTGAACGCGGCGAGCGCCTCCTCGGGACGACCGAGCTCGTGGAGGAGAATGCCTCGTCCCACGTGGGCGGGCGCGAAGCGCGGCCATGCGGCGACGATCTCGTCGTACGCGGCGAGCGCCTCCTCGTGCCGGTGCGCGTTCACCAGGAGAGCTGCGAGCCCGATCCGTGCGCCCAGGAAGTCCGGGTGCGCCTCGATCGCGCTTCGGAACTCGGCCTCGGCGCCCGCGAGATCGCCCGCGTGGTAGCGGGCCATCGCGAGCGCGTTGCGCGTCTCTCGGTGCGTCGGCGCGATCTGGAGGGCGCGCTCGAGGAACGGGATCGCCTCGACGGGACGTCCCCAGCGCAGCAGCCGCGTGCCGATCACACGGAACGCCTGCGGGCTCTCCGGCGCCGCCTCGCACGCGCCGTGGTAGGCGAGCAGCGCCTCGTCGTACATGCGCTGCAGCTCGTACGTGTGGCCGACCATGATCCGCGGGGTCGCGCTCGACGGTCGCAGCGCGACCACGTGCTCGAACGCCTCACGCGCGCGCGGGTACCGCTCGGCCGCCATCTCCGCTTCGCCCAGCTGCATCCACGGCGCGGGCTCGCTGGGGTTCGCCTCCGCCGCAGCGCGGAAGCGCCGTGCCGCCAGCTCGAAGTCGCCCTGCTGCATCGCGCGCCGCCCCTCCGCCATCGGGCCGAAGGCGCAGCCGACGGCCGTCGTCGCCGCTCCCCAGAGGGCGAGCAACCCGAGGAGCAGGATCCATTGCCGTGGCATACGCGTTTCTCTACGATGCCGGCGATGACGCGCGAAATCCTCGAGATGATGCTCAAGCAGGCGCCCGGCTTTTCGGCGAGCAAGGAGGGCTGGTCGGTCGAGGCGGAGCACCGCGCGACGTTGTACCTCGTGATGGGCCAGGCGAGCAGTAGCCTCGCCGAGATCGCGAAGGTGTCCCTGGACAAGGAGTTCCTCCGCGTCGAGCTCCGCGATCGGACGATCCACTTCGTCCGCTACGACAACGTCGTCGGGCTGGCGAGCCGTCCTCCGCGCGACGCAGTCCCCGGCTCCTCACGCACCGGCTTCTGAGGAGAACGGCCGCGTGCCGAGCCGCGTCCTTGTTTGCGACGACGAGGCGGGCCTGCGCGAGATGCTCGGCGTCCTGTTGCGACGCGCCGGCTACGCCGTCGATCTCGTGGGCGCGGTCGAGCCCGCGCTCGCCCGCCTGCGGGACGACCCGAGCTACGACGCGGTGATCACCGACCTCGCCCTCCCCGACGGGAGCGGGATGGACGTGCTCCGGGCCGCGCGCGATCGAGACGACAGCACGCAGGTCGTCATGATCACCGCGTACGGCACGACCGAGCAGGCGGTGAGCGCCATGCGCCTCGGCGCCTACGACTACATCCAGAAGCCCTTCCGCAACCACGAGATCCTCGCGCTGCTCGAGAAGGCTCTCGAGAAGCGAGAGGTCATCGGCGAGAACCGGATCCTCCGAGAGACCGTGCGCGGCCGCGTGCACGCGGCGAAGATCGTCGGCCGCTCGCCCGCGATCGCCCACGTGCTCAATCTCGTGCATCGCGTCGCGAGCGCCAAGGCGAGCGTGCTCATCACGGGCGAGAGCGGCACGGGCAAGGAGGTCGTCGCGCGCTCGCTGCACGAGGAGGCGGACCGCCACGAACAGCCCTTCGTGGTCGTGAACTGCGGCGCGATCCCTGAGACGCTGATGGAGAGCGAGCTCTTCGGTCACGAGAAGGGCTCGTTCACGGGCGCGAGCGGGAAGAAGGACGGCCTCTTCAAGGCGGCCGACGGGGGCACGCTGTTCCTCGACGAGATCGGCGAGCTGCCGCTCGGGCTTCAGGTGAAGCTCCTTCGGGCGCTGCAGGAGCGGCTCATCCGCCCGGTCGGCGCGCAGCGGGAGCTCGAGGTCGACGTGCGCGTGGTCGCGGCGACGAACCGAGATCTCGAGGCGGACGTGCAGAAGGGGACCTTCCGTCAGGACCTCTTCTATCGCCTCAACGTGATCCGGATCCACGTGCCGCCGCTGCGGGAGCGACCCGAGGACGTGCCGCTCCTCGCCGAGCACTTCCTGCGCAAGCACACCGCGCTCACGGGTAAGCGGCTCTCGTTCGCTCCCGAGGCGCTGCGCTGGATCCTGGGCCAGCCCTTTCCCGGAAACGTTCGCGAGCTCGAGAACGTAGTGGAGCGCGCCGTGGCGCTCGCCGCCGGCCCGCGGATCACGCTCGACGACCTGCCGACGGAGAACGGGATTGGCACCAGCGCCACCCCGGTGGACGTCCCGATCGCGCCGGGCTTCGAGATCGACGCGTGGCTGGGCGATCAGGAGAAGCGCATCCTCTTGCGCGCGCTCGAGCGCACGGGCGGGAACCAGACGGCTGCCGCGAAGCTCGTAGGGACCACGTTTCGGTCGCTCCGCTATCGCCTCCGGAAATTCGGGCTCGAGGGCGGCGACGCCGCCGAGCGCGGTGACTCGGAGCCTGGCGAAGGCGAGCCCGACGCGTGATATCCTCTGCTGGTGCGCGCGCTTCTTGCGTGCGGCGCGTCGGAGGCAGCGGCATGACGAGAGCGACCCGAGCGATCAAAGCGAACAAGAGAGCGGGCTTCACCCTCATCGAGCTGATGATCGTCGTCGGGATCATCGGGATCCTGTCGGCGCTCGCCATTCCGGCGTTCAACAACTACGTGATGCGCTCGAGGACGCTCGAGGCGACCAACTTCCTCGGCGAAATCCACCTACGGGAGGAAGGCTACCGCGCGGAGTTCGGCCGATACGCCAACCTGCCGGAGTGGAACCCGACCGTTTATGCGCCGCGAGGCGCGACGAATTCGTTCGATCCGACGATCGGCCTCTGGCGACAGCTCGGCGCGATGCCCGACACGAACGTGCGCTTCCAGTACCAAGTGCTCGCGGGCTCGCCGGGCCAGGCGACGGGCATCCCCGGCTATCCGAGCCAGGACTACTGGTTCGTCTCTCACGCCCGAGGAAACCTCGACGGCGACACCACGGACATGTGGATCGAGGGCTACGGGATCACGCCGCGCCTCTTCCTCTCGGCCGGCGACCCGTCCGGCGGCACGTACCTCTCGGCGGGCTGGGAGTGACCATATTGGTCACTTTTTCCGTCCGCGGCTGACGGTTCCGGTCACCCGCTCCGCCGGAGAGCCTCAAACAAGGCCATTCGCGGATGGCACGACCAGTGCTCTAGGGAGCTTCGCTGGGCCCTCTCGCGGCCCCCGACCATCGCTCCCAACCCGAGGTGCACGAGACATGCGGAAGAACACCAAGAAGTCCGGCTTCACACTGATCGAGCTCATGATCGTCGTGGCGATCATCGGCATCCTCGCGGCGCTCGCGATCCCTGCCTTCGTCAACTACACGCGTCGCGCGAAGACCGCCGAGGCCGGCTCGAACCTCCGCAACCTCTTCCAGGGCGCTGCGTCCTACTACCAGGCCGAGCACTGGGCGACCCGCATTGCCGCGCGCGGGACGACGACGGCTTCCGCCTTCTGCACGGTCGTCGTCGGCAACTCCGGCAACCCCGTCGCGGGCGCAGCCGGCGCGTCGAAGCACACGGTGGACTTCTCGGTGCCGGCGATGGTCTCGTTCCAGGCGCTGAGCTTCAACGTCGCCGACCCGATGTACTACCAGTACGGCATCCTGAACTCCGACGGCGCGTGCGGGCACACGTCGCTCGCGGCACTCTACACGTTCCAGGCGCTGGGCAACCTCGACGGTGACGGCACCAACTCCACGTTCGAGATCGCGGCTGGCTCCGACGAGTCGAACGACCTCTACCGCTCGCCTGGCATCTACGTCGTCAACGAGCTCGAGTAGTCGCGCTCGCACGTAGTGATGGTCGAGTGACCAACGGTTTGGCCCTCTCGCGATGCGAGGGGGCTTTTCCGTTTCCGCTTCGGCGTCCTGCGGTGATATGCGATCGAGACCCCCATGAGGCACGTCCCGAACGGTGCGGTCGTTCCGCTGGCCATCGCTGGCGCGATGGCACTCGGATGCCTCGCGACCGTCTTCCGTGTCCCCACGATGGACCGCTACCTCGAGACGAACGGCTATGAGGATCGCTACTACCTTCCCGCGCCCGAGTGGCTGGTCGTGTTCTCGCTCGGTCATCGCGAAGCGCTCGCCGATCTGATCTGGGCGCGCGCCCTCGTCTACTACGGGGAGGAGTTCGCGGCGCAGGGGCACGTCGAGCACGTCTTCGACTACACGGAGGCGATGCTCGCGCTCGATCCCGACTTTCGAGCCGTGTACGAGTGGGTCGGGACGGCCGGTGTCTACCGACCTTCCGACACGACTGCAGACGACGTCGAGCGCGCTGCCGCCATCATGGAGCGCGGCGCGGCACGCTTTCCGAGCGATGGACGGCTCGCGTGGCAGGTGGGCGCCACGCTCGCGTTCGAGCTGCCGATCCGATATCCGGTCGGGTCGGCCGAGCGCGATCGAGCGCAGCAGCGCGGCGCCGTCTACCTCATGCGCGCGAGCGAGCTGGGCGCCGCACCCGCGTACGCTGTCCTCACGAGCGCGGCGCTCCTGGCCAGGGTCGGGCGGGCGGAGCTCGCCGCAGCGCACCTCGAAGAGATGTACGCGACGACCACGGACCTGGACCTTCGCGCGGAGATCGGTCTGCGCATCCAGTCGATCCGCTCGGAAGCGTACGGCGCAGCGTTCGAGGACGAGAACCAACGCTTCGAGGACCGCTGGGGCCGGGAGATGCCGTACGCGCCTGCCTCGCTCTACTTCCTCGTCGGCCCGGTCCCGGCGATCGACACGCGCGCGGTGCTTCGCGACGGCTTTGCCGCTCACGCGCTCGACACGGTCGACGCCCGCGACGGCGCCGAGGCGATGCGGTCGGGCGCGCCGTAGACCGGAGCGCCGCAGCTAGAACGCGTGGTCTCCAGGGTCGAAGCGGAGCGGCTCCGGAGGGGCGGTCGGAGGCTCGCCGAAGAGGGAGCGATACGTCGCCCGCGCGCGCTCGTATCGGGGCACGGTCCTCAGCACCTCGAGGAGAAGCGAGCGTGCTCGTTCGTGCTCGCCGCGCGCGTCGATCAGCACCGCGAGGTTGTTGGCGAGGCGCGGGTCGGAAGGAAAAAGAGCGTGGGCACGCTCGAGGAGATCGATCGCCTCCTCCGTCCGGCCCGATCCCGCGAGCAGGATGGCGAGGTTGTCAGCCGCGCCTCGGCCGACCGGCGTGCGCAGCCGGTCGCGCGACAGCGCCTCGCGAAAGGCGGCCTCGGCAGCCGCGGGATCCGTGCTCTCCATGATCACGCCGAGCTGATACGGCCCGACGGGTGAGCTCGGCGCGCGCTGCGACGCCTCGATGAAGAGCGCGATCGGGTCGTCGAAGGCCAGCGCGCGCACAGACGTGGAGAGCCCGAGCACGAGCGCGAGCGCAAGGCCGAGAGCGATGACGATGTTCTGGCGAACGCGCGGCTCGATGAAGCGCTGGACGAACGCTCCGAGCGCCAAGCACGGGCCCACCAGCGCGACCAGGAGGTAGCGGTCCGCCATGCGATTCTGGAGCGGTGCGAGGACCTGGCTCACCGGAAGCAGCGCGACGGTGACCCACGCCAGCACGAGAAGAGGCATGCGGACACCACGCCGAAACGCGACGACGCTCCCCATACCCACGAGCGCGAGCAGGGCGAGCGATCCGAGCGCGATCGGATCCGAGAGCGTGCGCACGGGTACGTCGTAGACGACCGACGCGGGCTCGATGCCGAGCGTACGGAGACCATAGCGAAGCGCGACGGGCGCCATCGTGGCGAGCGCGGAGAGGCGAGATCCACCCGGCAACGCCGCCACCATGCCGACGGTCGATCCCACCGAGAGGTGCAGGGCGGCGGCAGCGATCGCGGCCGACGCGGAGAGCGAGATGCTCGCGCGGTCGGGCGCGCGCCGAACGAGGAGATCGTGCAGAACGAGCAACCCCGGCAGGACCACCGAGACGGCCTTCGACAGGCATGCGAGCACGGTCAGCGCGACGACCAGAGCCCTCGTCGCCCGCGACTTCTCGTGCGCATAGACGAGGAGCGCCAGTCCCGTGAACGAGAGCGCGAGGACGTCCTTGAAGCCGGCGAGCCACGCGACGGACTCGGCGTGCAGAGGGTGGAGCGCAAAGGCGAGCGCCGCAGCCTCGCTCGCGAGACCCGTGCCGAGAACGCGCACGAACCACCCTCGAAAGGCGAGCGTGGCCAGGACGTAGAGCACGAGCTGGATCGCGCGAAGGCCCGGTGCCCACATCCCGACCGCGCGCACGCTCGCCCAGACGACGAGGTCGCGCACCGGCAAGTATTCCGCGCCCAGCACGAGGCGGGTGTCGCGACCGAGATCGAAGACAATGGCGTCCACGGCATCGACGCTCGCGTCCGCGATCACGGGGCTGTCGCGGATCAGCCAGTCGTCGTCATAGCCGAGGAATCCTCCCGTGACCGACGGGGCGTACGCCACGACGACGGCCAGCGCGAGGAAGACGGGGGCGATCCGTGCGCGCGTCTCGGGCAACATCGAAGCGGCCGGAGGATACCGCGGCACGGCGAGGAGCGAGTGATCAGTCATGCCGTGCGACGACCCGACGACATCACTCTAGCCGCCGTGCAGCGGCGAGCGCGCCTCGCGTCGCCGCGTCGGCCGGATCGGCGGCGAGCGCGCGCTCGAGCACTTCGATTCCCTCGTCGCGGCGACCGAGCGAGACCAGCGAGACACCGAGGTTGTAGAGCGCCCCGGGGCTGCCCGGAGCGAGCGCGAGCGCGCGACGGCTCGCCTCCACCGCCTCGGAAAATTGCCCGAGGTTGATGAAACAGCCGCTCACGTTGTGCCAGGCGCGCGCGTAGGTCGGCTCACGCTCCGTCGCGCGCAGAAAGAACGGCAGAGCCTCTGGGCAGCCCGCTTCGCGCGAGACCGCGACCCCGAAGTGATAGAGCGCGCGGCTATCACCAGGGGCGCGATCCAGATCGCGGCCGAAGAGAGTCAGCGCGCTCGTCCACGCAGACGCCTCGAGGCTCGTAGAGGCCGCGAGGAACAGCGCCACGACGACGCCCGCCCCGACCACGAACCGCGCCATCGAAGGCTCGAACTGGAGCAGCAATTCTTCGATGCCAGCGCCCGCGAGCACGACGAGCCCGACCATCGGGAAATAGGCGTAGCGATTGCCGTACTGGCCGAGCGCCGGCACAGCGAGCACGTTCGGCGCGAGAGCCACGAGGAAGAACGCGAGGCCGAGGAGCGCCACCCCCGCCAGCGTGCGCCCGCGTGATGCCGCGCGCGCGAGGATCACCGCGAGCGCGAGAGCCAGCCCGAGCGCAACGAGGCTCGCTGCCGGTGCTTCCGGGACGTACCGTTCGACAGTCGGCCCGTTCTGTCCGGTGAAGAAGAGCCGCGCGTAGTGGAGGACGATCGTCCCGAAGTGCACCGCGTTCGCTCGGACGCCCGCGCCGAGCTGATCGCTCGACGACGAGATCCCGAGCACGCGGCGCAGACCGAAGAACGCGAGCACCGCGAGCACCGGCACACCGACGGGCGCGAGCGCACGCCGAAGGGAAGTGCTCGGCTCGCGGATGCGAACAGCCTCCATCGCGAGGAGCGCCGGCAGCACGACGAACGACTCCTTGCAGGCCATCGCGAGCAACGCGAGCACGCTCGGGAGCACGAAGGCCGATGGACGCGCGGTCGCGCGCGGCCACGCGTACAGCGCCCCGAGCGCGCACAGCGCCCCGAGGACGTCGTGACGCGCGTTCGCGAACATCACGGGTTCGGTAGCGAGCGGATGCACGAGCCACATCCACGCGAGGACCGTCGCGACCCCAGCGCGGACCGCGAGCTTCCGGAGCCACGCAAACACCAGGAAGCCCGTCGCGAGGTGCATCGCCAGGTTCCCGATCCGCAGGGCCACGATCGAGGGACCGAACACCTGCCATTCGAGCCAAAGGGTGATCGTCGAGAACGGTCGATATACAGCGCCGCCCAGCGCGAACGGCTCCGTGAGCAGTGCGCGCCAGCCTTCGGGCGAGCGAACGCGTGCGCTCTCCAGCAGGTACGCACGGTCGTCCCAGACGAAGTCGCCGCCGAGGTGGAGGCCGAACACGGCGGCCAGCAGCACGAGGCCACCGCCGAGCATCACCCACGGCGCGACGGGCCGCGGCGAGCGGGCCACGGGGATGCCCGAAGTCGCCGGCTCGCTCATGCCGGCCCAGACCGCGACGGGCGCTCGAAGGCTCGCCTCGCAGCGAGGGTCACGCGGAGCTCGAAGGCTGGTCCCCCGTTTCCTCTCGAACGGGCACGACGATCTGCCCCACGCCGGACGTCGTCGCCGAGGCGGCCTCGCCGAGCGAGAGCTCGCGGAAGTGGAGGAAGAGCGTCTGCGCGATGCTGAGAACCGGGACCGCGAGCAGCGCGCCGATGATCCCGAAGAAGTGCTCGCCCGCGATGAGCGAGAACACGACGAGCACGGGGTGGACCTTGGCCGCGTCGCCCATGATCTTGGGGTTGAGCAGGTTGGCTTCGATCTGGTGGATCACGATGATCCAGATGAGCGTCCCGAGCGCGATGCCGACGCCCTGCTGGAGCCCCACGATCACCGCGGGAACAGAGCTCAGAATCGCGCCGAAGATCGGGATGATCGAGAGGACGGTCGCGATGAGCGCGAGGATCGGCCAGTAGTGCAGGCCTATCGCCCAGAAGCCGATGCCGCTGAGCAGCCCGTTGACGACGCAGATGACCAGCTGCCCACGCACGACGCCGGACAGACCTCGGTCCATCCGACGGATGAGCGTGTCGAACGTCACGCGCCGCGGCGGCGAGACGAGCGTCCGAAAGAACGAGAGGATGCCGCCGCTCGAGATGAGCATGTAGGCCGAGAGCATCAGCATGATGAAGAACTTGAAGATGCCGTTCACCGTCGCAGCGACGAACGACTGCACCGTCTGCACGGCGGTCCCGACGGTCGCTTCGCTCTCACGCAGCTGACGCTCGATCGTCGCGGAGACGGTGGTCGCGAGATCACGACGCGGCGCCTGCTCCTCCGTCTCGGCGGCGCGGACCACGAAGCGGTGGTCGCTCTCCTGGGAGATGAGGACGCCCTCGTCCGGCAGCACGATCTCGAAGCCGCCGCCCTCGATGGGCAGCACCCGGATGGTGTCCACGGCATCGGCCTGAGCTTGCTGTGGCGCGCTCGCGTCGCCCTCGTCGCCCGCGTCGCTCTCGTCGCGCACGCTCGTCTCGCCGAAGGAGCCGGACAGCGCGCGAAGGCGCTGGTCGATGGCCGGAAGCCACTCCGACTGGACGGTCGCGAGCGTTCGTGGCGCGTCGCGCGCGAGCTGCTGGACCTCCCCGACGAGCAGCGGAACGCCGACCGCGAGCCCTCCTGCCATCGCGCTCAGGAGCGTCAAATAGAGCGCGAGCACTGCGGCCCAGCGCGGAGGCTTCCGTCCGGCGACGCGCGCGTGCTCCATCGCGTCGACGACGGGCGCGAAGACGTAGGCGAGGACCATCGCGAGCGCGAAGGGCGCCAGGACCTCGCGGAAGGCGTAGAGCACCCCGACGAGCAGGGCGCCGGTCACCGCCAGGAAGACGATGCGTCGCATGCGCGAGCCGGGGCCGTGCTCGGGAAGTGTCGCCTTGGGGACTTCCATCGCAAAAAGCTATACGCGTTGCGCCGTGGACCGTCTACCGCTGCGCGCAGCGGCCGGCCGCGTTCCGAGATGCGAGGCTCGTCACTCCCCCGTGAAGGAGGGCTTCCGCTTGGCGGCGAACGCCACCAGGGCCTCCGTGCGGTCCTTCGAGACCAGCGTGCGCTCGTAGCAGAGCCGCTCGAACGAGAGCCCGTCCTCGAGGGCCAGGTCGTTCGCAGCGTCGACGGCCGCGAGCGCCGCCGCGATGGCGATCGGCGCCGCGCTCAGGAGCGGCTCGGCCCAGCGAATCGCTGCGTCGAGCGCCGTCTCGCCCTCGTCGGCGAGCCGGTTGATCACGCCGTGCGAGAGCGCCTCGGCCGCGCTCATGCGGGTCGCGAACACGATGAGCTCCTTCGCCTTCGCCGCGCCGAGCTCGCGAACGAGCCTCTGTGTTCCGCCCGCGCCGGGGATGATCCCGAGCGAGGTCTCGGTCAGTCCGATCTGCGAGCTGCGCGAAGCGACCCGAAAGTCGCAGGCCAGCGCGAGCTCGAGCCCGCCCCCGAACGCGACGCCGTCGATGGCGGCGATCACGGGCTTGTCGAGCCGATCGAGATCCCGGAAGGAGACGCGATAGAGCCCGAGGAAGTCTCGGACCTCCTCCTCGATCATCCCCTGGCGCTCCTTGAGGTCCGCGCCCGCGCAGAACGCCTGTCCGCCCGCCCCCGTCACGATGACCGCTCGGAGCGTCCGGTCGCTCATCGCTTCGCGCGCGAGCCTTCCGATCTCGCGCACGGTCGCACGCGCGAGCGCGTTGCGTCGATCCGGCCGATCGATCGTCCAGATGGCGAGCCCACCACGTCGCTCGACGCGCATGCCCGCGCTGCCCCCCGCCGCCTCGATCTCGCGCTCCACGGTGCTCATGCGCGGCACTATCCCGGTGGCGCGCGCCGAGGGTCAAGCGCGGTGACCAGCCCAGGAACCACCGAGATGGCCACTCGACTTGCCGGACGCCCGCTCGGGCAGGTGTCTTTGCGCGGAAAACGCATGATCACCCTCTGGCACACCGGATGCTCACTCGCCGCTCATGCGCCAGACAACCTTGTTCGCTCTCTCCTTGCTGACCCTCGCTGGCTGCGCCGCGAGCTCCGCTTCGCCGAAGGACGGCGACCTCGAGGCACGGCTTCTCGCCGAGGAGGTGGCCGACTCCGACGTGGCCGCGGACGGCTTCACCCGTCGCGTCGAAGTGCGCGGAGCGGTCAGCTTCGGGGAGTCGATCGACTCTTCCTACGGCGCGCGCGGCTACTACGGCTGGCTCTTCACCGCCGCCGCCGGTGCGCGCGTCTCGCTCGACGCGATGGCGACGGATGGATCGGACACCGTGCTCATGCTCTACGGCCCGGAGACGGTCTCCGGATGGACGCGCGCGCGCCCGATCGCCGTGAACGACGACTACCGTGGATCGACCGACTCGCACCTCGACGTGAGGCTCTCGCGCGCCGGCACCTACCTCGTGATCGTTCGCGAGTACTGGGGAGACGCGGGCGATTTCACGCTCACGCTCGCGTGCAGCGGAGCCGAGTGCAGGACGGAATGCGGCGCAGACGACGGCTGTCCGACCGGCGCCGAGTGCAACCGCGTCGTGTGCATTCGCGCGCCCTGCCCTTCGTTCTGCGCGCCCGTCACGCCGGCCCGTCCAGGCGATGACTGCGACGCGTCGCTCTGCGGCGCGCGGCCGCGCACGGTCACGCTCCTCTGTGACGACGGTTCGCTCGGAGGGAACACCGGCCGCTGCTTCCGTGGCGAAGACCTCAGCTGCGGCTGGGAGTTCCGCGCTTGTCCGACGTCGGAGGTCCGCTGCGGCGCCCGCCTCGGAGACACGTGCACGGCCACTCAGTTCTGTGACTTCCCCGACGCTGCGATGTGCGGCTACGCCGACGGCACGGGCGTCTGCGCCGCGCGTCCAGAGGTCTGCACGGCCGACTACGTGCCGGTCTGCGGCTGCAACGGCACCACGTACTCGAACGCGTGCACAGCGCAGGCGGCCGGCATGGACGTCCTCCACGCCGGCGGCTGCTGAGCCGCATCCGCGACTACTTCGGTCGCGACGCGAGGAGCTTCTTCGCCTCCACCCAGCGCGCGTCGAGCTCTTCGGGAGTCATGGTCGAGAGCGCCCTGCCTTCGTCGCGCGCGCTCTTCTCGACGGCAGAGAAGCGCGAGGAGAAGCGCTCGAGGGAACCGCGTATCGCGCTCTCGGGATCGATCGCCCGATGGCGCGCCCAGCTCGCGAGCGCGAAGAGGACATCGCCGAGCTCCTCCTCGATGCGCGCCTGATCGCCCGTGGCCGCCGCCTCGTCGAGCTCGCGGATCTCCTCGTCGACCTTCGCGCGCACGTCCGCCACGTTCGTCCAGTCGAAGCCGAAGCGGCTCGCCTTCTCGCCCACGCGCACGGCGCGGAGAAGGCCCGGCATCGCGCGCGGGACACCGTCGAGCGCGCCCTTCTCGCCCTTCCCCTTCTTCTCGCGCTCTCGCGCCTTCCGCTGCTCCCACTCGCTCAGGACCTGCTCGGAGGTCTCGAGCCTGTAGTCGCCGAACACGTGCGGGTGCCGGTCGACCATCTTCTTCACGATGCCGCGCACGACGTCGTCGGGCCCGAACCAGCCCTTCTGTCGAGCGAGCTCGCTCTGGAAGACGATCTGGAGAAGGAGATCCCCGAGCTCCTCGCGGATGGCATCAGGCGAGCCACGATCGATCGCGTCGACGACCTCGTGCGCCTCCTCGATCACGAAGGTCCGGAGCGTCTCGAAGGTCTGCTCGCGATCCCAGGGGCAGCCGTCCGGCGCGAGCAAGCGCTGCATCAGCTCGACGAGCTCGGGAAGGCTCTCGCCGCGCTGCTCCGGAAAATTGTCGCTCACGAGCTCGCCCCCTGCATGCGCGCTTCCGCCGCGTCGAGCGTGTTCGAGAGGAGCATCGCGATGGTCATCGGCCCGACGCCGCCGGGGACCGGCGTGATGGCCGACGCGCGCTGGCTCGCCGCGGCAAACTCCACGTCGCCGATCAGCTTCCCATCGGCACCACGGTTGATCCCCACGTCGATGACGACGGCGCCATCCTTGATCCAGTCGCCCCGCACGAGCTCGGCCTTGCCGACCGCGGCGATCACGACGTCCGCCTCTCGCACGCGCGCGCCGAGGTCGACCGTCCGCGAGTGCGCGAGCACCACCGTCGCGTTTCGCTCGAGCAGCATCGCGGCGATGGGCTTTCCGACGAGGTTCGATCGACCGACCACGATCGCGCGCGCGCCCTCGAGCGCGAGCCCGCTCTCCTCGAGCAGGCGCATGCAGCCCGCCGGCGTGCAGGGCCGGAGACCCTTCCGGCCCACCCACAAGAGGCCTGCGCTCACCGGCGTGAGGCCGTCCACGTCCTTCGCCGGATCGAGCGCGTCGACCACGGCGAGCGGATCGATGTGCTTCGGCACCGGCAGCTGCACGAGGATTCCGTCGACCGCAGGATCGGCGTCGAGCTCTCGGACCTTCTGGAGCAGCTCCTCTTGCGTCGTGCTCCCCGGCATCCGATGAACGGCGCCGCGGAGACCGACCTTGCCCGCCGATGCCTCCTTGTTCTTCACGTAGACCTGGGACGCCGCGTCGTCACCGACGAGCACGACCTCGAGCCCGGCCTTTCGCCCGTGCGCCTTCTCGAACGCAGCCGCGCGAACGGCGACCTCCGCGCGGACCTTCTCCGCGATGGCCTTCCCGTCGATGATCCGTGCGCTCATGGCTGTTCCTCCGGCGGGCGGAGTACCCGCCGAGGCGACGAAGATCAACGCAGCAGAGGCGCTGCGCTTCGAATAGCCTCGGACCGTGACCACTCACGCCGCGCCCTCCCCTGCGCTCGGGACGTTCGAAGAAGGATTCGAGCCGACCGCGCGTGTGTTCGCGTCTCAGCTCGCTTCGGGCGACGAGATCGGCGCCAGCTTCACCGTCTATCACCGCGGGCGCTGCGTCATCGACGTCTGGGGCGGCGTGACCGATCGCGCGCGCAAAGAGCACTGGCAGAAGGACTCGCGCGTCGTCCTCTTCTCGGTGACGAAGGGGCTCGCGTCCATGGCGCTCGCGCTGCTCGCCGATCGCGGACAGCTCGAGTGGGACGCGCCCGTCGCGACGTACTGGCCCGGCTTCGCGCGCGGCGACAAGGCCAGGGTCACGATGCGGCAGCTCTTCAACCATCGAGCCGGCCTGCCCGTCATGGACGAGCCGTTCACGCTGAGCGAGTGCTGCGACCCGAAGGTGCGTCCGCGCCTCGTCGACGCGCTCGAGCGACAGCGGCCGGCGTGGACGCCCGGCGAGAGCCAGGGCTATCACGGCATCACCTTCGGGATGTACGCCGGCGAGGTCTTCGAGCGGATCGCGAAGGAGCCCATGGGCGTGTTCCTCGCGCGTGAGCTCTTCGGCCCGCTCGGCGCCGACGTCTCGCTCGGCACGCCGGCGTCGCTCGACGAGCGCGTCGCGACGCTCTACGCGCCGACGCCGAAGGAGCGCATCCAGGGCATGGCGCGCTCGGCC
>JBBSAT010000090.1:0-24392 GCA_038252025.1 Polyangiales bacterium
CTCCATCGCGATCAGCGTCTGCGGGATGTTCGTCTTCCCGAGCACGACGGCGCCGGCGCTCTTCAGGAGCCGCACCGATACCGCGTCTTCCTTCGACCGATAGCCCCGACGTGACTCGACGCCCAGCGTCGCGGCGGTCCCTTCGATCTCGATGTTCTCCTTCACCGTGATCGGGAGGCCTCCGAGCGGCCCGACGTCCTCTCCGCGGGCGCGCCTCGCGTCGATCGCGGCCGCCGCGGCGAGCGCCGACTCGTCGAGCGGAACGACGATCGCGTTGGTCCTTCTGCCCACGGCCTCACGGCGGGCGATCAGCGCCCGGACGATCTCGACGCTGGTGAGGCGCTCTTCGCGAAGGGCCGCGAGGAGCTCGGTGGCGGTCTGTTCGTGGATGGACACGGGGGGCGATTATCACGGAAGCGCGCCTCGTCGTGCTCGCATTCGCTGCTAACCTCGCGCGCCGAATGGCCCCGAGGACCAGCCGACCGCCTGATGACGACGATGCCTTCGCGCGCGCCGCGAAGGAGGCGCTCGGCCATCCGGAGCAGAAGGTGCTGGGCGCGCTCGCCCTCGACGTCCTCTCTCGCCAGGCCGAAGCGAGGGTCCTCTTCGCCGGCCGCGAGTTCGTGCAGAAGCGCGCTGAAGAGCACGGCGTCTCGCGGGAGGCTGCGCAGACCTCGGCCGGCAACCTCGTCGGGATCCTGGAGCGCGGGGCCGAGAGCGTGGCGGAGCGCTCGCTGGTCGCCGCGTTCGCGATCGTCGGGCTCGATGCGCGCTTCGCCGACGCCTCGACCGACGTTCGCACGACGCTGGTCGACCGCTTCGCGCGCCAGGTGGACTGGCTGGAGGCCGCCACGTCGTACTCCGTCTGGTCGCTCTTCGACCGGGTGGCGTCTCCCGAGCTCTCGCTCGCCTTCTGGGCCGAGGTCGCCCAGGCGGTCGTCGACGAGGCGGGAGATCGCGGGCGAGGCGCCATCTCGCGCGGGAGGAACGCGGCGCGCATCTCGGCCATGGCCGCGGCCCCGAGCGACGGCGCGAAGAAGGCGCTCGCGAAGGTCGGAGAGAGCCGGCTCGACGCCGTCACCCACGGCGTCTTCGAGGTGATCTCGGGCACGACCGGCACCGGCGGCGGGACGCGCGCCCGCATCACGGGGCGGGCCGATCGCAGCCCACGGCGCGGGCCGCTTCGCGTGCTCGCCCTCGTCAGCGGCCTCGCGCTCCTCGGCTGGGCCTTGCGCGGGATCGGAAAGCTCGCCGGCATCCGCGGTGAGGCCGAGCTCTCGCTCGACAACGGCTCCATCGAGGTACGCGAGCGTCGCTTCGCCTTCGGCCGACAGGTCGGCGAGCGCAAGGACACGGTCGTCGTCGCATCCATCGTGGCGGCCGGTCGTGAGGTGCGCTTTCCGCATCTGCACCTCTACGTCGGTGCGGTGGCCCTCGCGATCGGTGTGCTCACGGGCGGGACCTGGATCTTCGAGGGCGCGCGAAGCGGGGAGCTCGTGCTCTTGTCGATCGGAGCGGGCCTGCTGCTCGCAGGCGCGGCGCTCGACCTCGCGCTCGACATCCTCGTCCCGGCCACGCGCGGTCGAGTGGCGCTCGAGCTCGCGCTCCACCGAGGCCGCACGCTCCGTGTCGCGGGGGTGACTCTCGAGGATGCCGACCGATTTCTCGAGGCGCTCCGCGCTTCTCGCTGACGGCGCTCGGTCAGTCAGGAACCGTCGGCCTCAGGATCTCGTCCGGCTCGAGCACGCTGCGCGCGTCTAGATCGTCGGTCGGTCTTCGGTCCGACGCTCGCGGCTCGGGCTCCCTCTCGCGCCGCGCCTCGAGCGTCTCGCGAATGACCGCGACGACGAGCTCCAGCTGCCGCACGGTGAGATCGAGCGTGACGACGACGTCGTGCCCCTGCGGCTCGATCTCGACCCGTCGCAGCGCCGCGCCGACCGGCGAGAGCGCGAGCAGCGTCTGCTCCAGCTGCGCGTCGATGCTCGCGGTGAGGGACGCCGCGAGCTCTCGAGCATCCTCATCGCGCTCACACGCGAGCGCCACCGTGAGCCCGAGACCGTGATCCAGGTTGGCACCGATCGCGATCGCGGCTGCTCGCTCGACCGGCCTCAGCGCGGGCAGCTCGGCGAGGTAGCGCGCGATGGCTCCTCGCCAGCGGTCCGGGACGTGGAGGGCCGCCACCACCTGGCCGCGTCCGGCCACGACGCGCCAGAGCCGCGCGAGCGCGGGGTCGTCCATCGGACGAGAGGTCCCGTGGTCGAGATGGATCAGCTCGCGCACGAGCGTCTCGTCGCCGCCCAGGATTCCGTCGCGCCCGAGGAACGCCGCGCGCCCATCGCCGTGGTCGCTGGCGATCGCCCGCACTCCCTCGATCGTCACCTCGTGGACGCCGCCGCCGTCTCCTTCCACCACGTCGCCGATGCAGGCGACCAGCCGCTCGTGATCGAGCTCTCCGCGCGCGAGGAAGCCCAGCTGGGCGAGAGGGCTCTCGTCCGTGCCGACCACGTAGACGTCGGCCGTCCGCAGCGTCTCCAGCGAGTTCTGACCGCAGAGACACTCGATGCGGGACATCCCTTCGTCGTCGCCGACGAACGCTTCCCAGACCGGTGAGCGCAAGAGCGCCGGCACGTCGACGTGAGCTATCATCGTCGTCCCGAGCGGCGCCATCTGGAGGGTCGTCCGCGCCGGGTGTTCCGCGCTCATCACGGAGATCGCGTACGCGATGGCGACGCAGCCCACCGCGAGGAGCGCGAGCACGCTCACCTGCCGGGAGGGTCGCACCGCTACTTCCAGTCACCGCGAAGCGCGCGGACCTCTTGCTCGAGGCGCTCGGCCGTCGCTTCGCTCGCCGGGATCGCTCCGCCGACCTCGAGCTCGATCTTCGACCAGAAGCGCCGTGGCCGCTTCTGCATCGCGGGCCCGCCGCGCCGACTGAAGAACGAGCCCCAGAGGCCGCGCAGCGCGCTCGGGATCACGGGAACCGGGTTGGACTCGAGGATCCGCTCGACCCCGGCCCGAAACGGATTGATGTCACCCGTGTAGGTGACTATCCCCTCGGGGAAGATGCCGACGATCTCGCCCTCGTCGAGCGCGCGCTTCACGTCGACGAACGCCTGTTCCATCAGCGCGGGGTTCTCCTTTCGGCCTGCGATCGGGATCGCCTTGGCGGTCCTGAAGAGCCAGTGGAGCCCGGGCGCTTCGTAGATGCGCCAGTACATGACGAAGCGGATCGGCCGCCGAGACGCCGCCGCGAGGATGAGGGAGTCCACGAAGCTCACGTGGTTGCAGACGAGGAGCGCCGCGCCCTCGTCGGGCAGGTTCGCGAGCCCCACCTCGCGGAGCCGATACATCGTGTGCATCAGGATCCAGACGACGAAGCGCAGCAAGAACTCCGGCAGCAGTGTGTAGATGTAGATCGCGACCAGCGCGTTCAGGATGGCGCCGACGAGGAACACCGCGGGAATGCTCAGCCCGAGGTAGGTCCGGCAGACGAACGCCAGGACCGCCGCGAGGACGATGAAGATCGAGTTGATGATGTTGTTCCCGGCGATGATGCGCGAGCGCTTCGTCGGGTCGCTGCGGTGCTGGATGAGCGCGTAGAGCGGCACGCTGTAGAGGCCGCCGAAGACGCCGATCATCGTCAGATCGAAGAGGATCCGGTAGTGCGACGAGTCCATCAGGACCGCGAGCGGCGACAGGTGGTCGCCCGCTGCGACGTGCCACTCGCTCGCGAGGAAGAGATCGATCCCGAACAGCGATAGCCCGATGGAGCCGAAGGGCACGAGGCCGAGCTCGATGTGACCGCTGGAGAGCCGCTCGCAGAGCAGCGAGCCGGTGCCGACGCCCACCGAGAAGAAGACGAGGCAGAGCGTGAAGACGCTGGTCTCGCCCCCGAGGACCGTGGGCACGAACGTCGGCAGCTCGCTGAGGAAGAGCGCCCCGTAGAGCCAGAACCAGGAGATCCCGAGGATCGACAGCCAGACCGAGCGCGTCTCCATCGCGAAGCGGATGGTTCGGAAGGTCTCGGCGAACACGTTCGGGTTGATGCGGAGGTCGGGAACGCTCGACGGGACGGCCGGCACGTAGCGCGCGCCGACGTAGCCGATCGAGGCGCAGCCGATCAGCAGCACCGCGACCCAGGTGGCACCGCTCGGGAGGGCCACGATCTCCGCGCCGGCGATCGACCCGCCGAGGATGGCGACGTAGGTCCCCATCTCGATCATGCCGTTGCCGCCGACGAGCTCGTCCTCGCGGAGAACCTGCGGAAGGATCGCGTACTTCGCCGGACCGAAGAGCGTCGCCTGCAGCCCCAGCAGCGCGAGGAGGCTGAGCAGCAGGATCTCGTTCCGGAGCGCGAACGCGATCGCGGCGAGGATCATGATCCCGATCTCGAGCAGCTTGGTGGCTCGGACGATCTTCGCCTTGTCGTACTTCTCTGCGAGCTGACCCGCCGTCGCAGAGAAGAGGAAGTACGGCGCGATGAAGAGCGCGCCAGCGAGGAGCGTGTCGCTCTCGGCCTCCGCCGCGCCGAACGTCATCGCGATGAAGATGACGATGGCCTGCTTGAACGCGTTGTCGTTGAACGCCCCCGTGAACTGCGCGAGGAAGAATGGGCCGAAGCGTCGCTCTCGAAGAAGGGCGGTCTGGCTCACTTGGGCGCCATGCGGAGCGCTCCGTCGAGGCGGATCACCTCGCCGTTGAGGTAGTCGTTCTCCGCGATGTGACAGGCGAGGGCCGCGTACTCGCTGGGCGCTCCGAGGCGCGACGGGTTGGGGATCGCGGCGGCGAGCGCCTTCCGCGCGTCCTCCGGCAGCGTGGCGAGCATCGGCGTGTCGAACGTCCCCGGCGCGATGGTCATCACTCGCACGCAGGCTCGGCTGAGATCTCTCGCCGCGGGCAGCGTCATGGCGACGACCCCGCCCTTGGACGCTGCGTAGGCGATCTGCCCGATCTGGCCGTCGAACGCGGCGACCGACGCCGTGCACACGATGACGCCGCGCTGCCCGGCCGCGTCCGGAGCGTTCTTCTGCATCGCGGCGCCCGCGAGGCGCACCAGGTTGAACGTGCCGATGAGGTTGACCGCCACCACCTTCTGGAAGAGCGCGAGGTCGTGCGGCTTGCCCTCCTTGTCGACGGTTCGTGCCGCCCAGCCGACTCCCGCGCACGCGACCGCGAACGAGAGCGCGCCGAGGGACGCTGCGGTCTCCACCGCGACCGTCATCCCGGCCTCGTCGCTGACGTCGGCCGGGACGAAGCGCGCACGCTCGCCCAGCTCGCTCGCCAGCGCGGTACCGCGCGCCTCGTCGCGATCGACGATGACCACGGTCGCACCACGCTCGTGAAACGCCTCTGCCGTCGCGCGCCCGAGACCGGACGCTCCACCCGTCACCAGCGCGACTCGATCTCGGATCTGCATGACGACCTCGGCTCCTATCTCTTCCCAGACTTGCTGTCGTTCGAATGGATCACGGCGTCGAACATCTCTCCGAGGATCCCGCTCCCGTGGCTTCCGGCGGCGTTTCCGCCGGCCCCGCTGCTTCCGCCGAGCGAGCCCAAGGCCCTGCGCCCGGCTTCCGACATCGCCACTGCGCCGAGCGTGGCGATGCCTTGCTGCGCGAGCCCCACCACCTGCTGCTGCTTGGCGGCTTCTTCCTGCTGTTTCTTGCGTCCTTCCGCCCCGGCGAACGCCTCGTTGCAGCCCGGGCAGGCCGTCGCCGTCAGAAACGCGACGCGGCCGCAGAAGACGCAGCCCTTCGTGAACGGTGCGCTGCACTGCGTGCAGGAGCGCCGGTCCGCCGTCGAGATCTCGCTGCAGGACGGGCACCGAATCCCCGAGCTGCGGCCCAGGATGGGGAAGTCACAGAACGCGCACGCAGCCAGGCCGTCCTGATACGGCGCCCCACAGTTCGTGCAGTGGGTCTCCGGCCCTACGGGTGTCTCGCTCATGGACGATGCTCCATGGCGGGATGTTCGATCGACCTCGCGTCGACCGGCAAGCGCCATCGTCGGTCTCGTCGACGGTCGACGGCACGATATACTGCTTCGAAAGCAACCCCGTGGCGCTCAAGACCGTGCACGTTCCCATCGAGGTCGAGGACACCTTCCGCGCCGCGGAGGAGGTCGTCTCACGGTACTTCAAGGAGATGCGGAGCGATCCGACGCTCGGCAGCATCGAGATCTCCGGCGAGCGATACATCCTCGTTCGCGCCGCCTCTCTCTCGGTCGAGTTCTTCCAGATGGTGGAGGAGCTCTACGGCCCAGGCCGGGAGCCCGAGGCCGACGAATTCGCGCGGAACATCCTCTTCGACCTGGCGCACGCGATCGGCAAGTCCGACGCGCAGAATTTTCACGCGCGCATGGGGCTCGTCGATCCGATCGCGCGGCTATCGGCCGGGCCCATTCACTTCTCGCACACGGGCTGGGCCTTCGTGGACATCCGGCCCGAGTCTCGGCCGTTGCCCGGCGACGACTTCTTTCTGCTCTACGATCATCCCTACTCGTTCGAGTCCGATGCGTGGGTGAGATCGGGCGTCCTCGCGACACGCCTGTCTGCATCATGAACGCTGGCTATTCATCGGGGTGGTGCGAGGCGAGCTTCGGCGTCGAGCTCGTCGCGACGGAGGTGCAGTGCCGCGGGTGCGGGGACGAGCGCTGTCGCTTCGTGATGGCGCCACCGCATCGAATCGAGAGCTATCTCGCGCAATATCGCAGGCACGACTCCGTGAGGCGCTTCGACCCGGCGGCCGCCATCCCGGACTTCTTCGCGCGAAAGCGCGTCGAGGAAGAGCTGCGCCGGGTGAAGGCGGAGCTCGAGCTCCGCGTGGAGACTCGATCGGCGGAGCTGCGCGAGTCGAACGAGCGCCTCCGTCGCGTGATGGCGGAGCGGGTCCGGATCGAGCAGCAGCTGCGGCAGGGCCACAAGCTCGAGGCCATCGGACGTCTCGCAGGAGGCGTCGCGCACGACTTCAACACGCTGCTCGGCGTCATCATGGGCAACGCAGGGATGGTCGCGCGGCAGCTCCTGCCGGACGATCCCTCGCGCCCGCTCCTCGAGGCGATCATCACCGCCACCGATCAGGCCGCGGGTCTCACGAAGCAGCTGCTCGCGTTCAGTCGAACCGGTGCGCGCGGTGGCGACGTGCCGGACGTGAACGCTGTCGTGCTGGAGCTGACTCGCCTGCTCCGCCGCGTGATCGGCGCGCACATCGAGCTCGCGACCGATCTCGGCGAGGAGGTCGGGGGCGCCCTGCTCGACCGGGTCTACCTCGAGCAGATCGTGATGAACCTGGTCGTCAACGCGCGAGATGCGATGCCGACCGCAGGAAGGCTCGAGATCAAGACACGCGTGGTCGCGGTCGACGCGGAGCTCGCGGCCGAGCTCGGAGGTGTCGAGCCGGGCGCCTACCTCGCGCTCACGGTGAGCGACACCGGCGCGGGGATGAGCGAGGAGGTCGCCGCCCACATCTTCGAGCCCTACTTCACGACCAAGGAGTCCTCCTCCGGGACGGGCCTCGGGCTCTCGACCGTGTACGGCATCGTCAAAGGAGCGGGCGGCGGCGTCGTCGTGAGCACGCGCGAAGGAGGGGGCTCCGCGTTCGCCGTCCACATTCCTTGTTCACCGCTCACCGCGCGTGAGCGCTCGCTCGAGCCCGGTCTGAGGCGTCGCGGCGGGGCCGAGACGGTGCTCCTCGTCGAGGCGGACTCGAGCCTGCGCACGTCGTCGGCGAGCGCGCTGAAGCAGGCCGGCTACCAGGTCCTCGAAGCCGAGGGCCCCGCGGACGCCGTCGACCTCGCCGCCGCCAGCGCGCGTCCGATCGCGCTGCTCGTGACCCCCGTCTCGACGCTCGAGATGAGCGGCCCGCGACTGGCGCTGCGCCTCTTCGCGGAGCGACCGCGGCTGAAGATCCTGTACATCGCCGATCCGGGCACAGGGGCCTCGCCCGACGTCGGCACCGCCTCGCTGCTCGTCAAGCCGTACTCGCCGTCGGCGCTGCTCGACAGGGCCCGCGAGACGCTCGACGACGAGTGAAGGCTCAGGTGGCGCTGCGCATGCCCGGCGCTTCACGACCGGTGCGAGCGACGTACTCGGTGTAGCCGCCGCCATAGACGTGGGGCGGCTGCCCCTGAGAGACCTCCAGCACGCGGTTCGACAGCGCTGCGAGGAAGTGCCGATCGTGCGAGACGAAGAGCATCGTCCCCTGGAACGAGGAGAGCGTCTCGATGAGCAGCTCCTTCGTGTCCATGTCGAGGTGGTTCGTGGGCTCGTCGAGCACGAGGAAATTCGGCGGGTCGTAGAGCATCTTCGCCATCACGACGCGCGCCTTCTCGCCGCCCGAGAGCACGCGGATGGGCTTGTCGATGTCGTCGCCCGGAAAGCCGAACACGCCGCCGAGCGTGCGGAGCGAGCCCTGCGACGCCATGGGGAACGCGCCGATGAGCTCGTCCCAGACGGTCTTGTCGTGCGAGAGCAGGTCCATCGCGTGCTGCGCGAAGTAGCCCACCTTCACGCTGGCTCCGACGGTGATGCGTCCTGCGTCCGCCGTCGCCGCGCCGACGACGAGCTTGAGCAACGTGCTCTTGCCCGCGCCGTTCGCGCCCATCACGCACCAGCGCTCGCCGAGCCGGATGAGGTGATCGAAGCCGGAGTAGATCGAGCGCTCGCCGAACGCCTTCTTCATCCCTTCGATCCGCACGACGTCCTCGCCGGAGCGGGGCGGCGTCGGGAAGTCGAACTTGAGCTTCTTCACGGTTCGGGGCGGGACGACGCGCTCGATCTTGTCGATCTTCTTCACGCGCGACTGCACCTGCGCGGCGTGTGAAGCGCGCGCCTTGAAGCGGGCGATGAACGCCTGCTCCTTCGCGAGCATCGCCTGCTGCCGGTCGAACTGCGCCTGCTGCTGCTCGTTCGCGATCGCGCGCTGCGCGACGTAGAAGTCGTAGTTGCCCGTGTAGGTCGTGAGCTCACCCGCGTCGATCTCGAGGATCTTGTTGACGATGCGGTTCATGAACTCGCGATCGTGCGAGGTCATGACGAGCGCGCCTTCGAAGGCCTTGAGGTAGCCCTCGAGCCAGAGGATCGACTCGAGGTCGAGGTGGTTCGTCGGCTCGTCGAGCAGGAGCACATCCGGCTTCATCAGTAGGATGCGCGCGAGCGCGACGCGCATCTTCCAGCCGCCCGAGAGCGCGCCCACGTCGGCGTCCATCGTCGGCTGGTCGAAGCCGAGGCCGGCGAGGATCTCCCGCGCGCGGGACTCCAGGCCATAGCCGCCCCACTGCTCGAAGCGCGCCTGAGCCTCGCCGAAGCGGTCGAGGAGCGCCTCCATCTGGTCACCCTTGGCGGGATCTGCGAGATCGTCCTCGAGCGTGCGGAGCTCGCGCATGACCTCGGAGACCGGGCCTGCGCCGTCCATCGTCTCCTCGACGACCGACTTCCCGCGCATCTCTCCGACGTCCTGCGAGAAGTAGCCGACGCGAACGCCGCGATCGGTCGACACGCGCCCGGTGTCGGCCTCTTCCATCCCCATGATGAGACGGAAGATGGTCGTCTTGCCCGACCCGTTAGGGCCGACCAGGCCGATCTTCTCGCCGCGGTTCACCGCGCACGAGGCCTCGTAGAAGAGGATCTGTCCGCCGTGCTGCCTGCCGATACCGTCGAGCCGAATCATCGCGTGCGCGCTGTAGCAGGTTCCCGGGACCATGGGCGCCCAAGGATGAGGAGGAGAGCGCGGGGGAGGTCACTCCACGTAGACCACGCCGGCCATCCCGCCGCCGCCGTGGAACTGGCAGTAGTAGGGGAACGTGCCCGCGACGCCCATCGTGAACGTTCGGGTCGCACCCGTGTTCGTCGCGGGAATGAACGGGCCGCTGGTCGCCGGCGTCAGAGTGAACCCCACGGCGGTCCCGCCCTCGAGCGGGTGCGAGGCAAAGCTGCCGTCGAACGTCACGTTCGTCCCGACGCTGACGAGGATGCAAGCCGGCGAATAGCTGAATCCGAGCGCTCCGCCGAACGCGACCGAGGTCGACGCCAGCCCGCTGAGATCCGTCGCCGTCGCGCGTAGGCAGCCATTCAGTGGCGACGGCGCCGCATCGGTTCCCGCGTCCACCGGCATCGCGGCGTCGATGTCGGCGTCGGGCGTCGTCGCGGCATCGATCCCCGCATCCACTCCCGGATCGGTCGCCGCGTCGACGCCTGCATCCACGTCCGGCTCCGTCGCCGCGTCGATCCCGGCGTCCACCGCTTCGAACGCATCGAGGCTCGCATCCGCCGCACCCGCGTCCACGCGGTTCGCGTCCGCAGCGCCGTCCGTCGTCGCGCCATCACGGCTCGCGTCGCGCGAGGCCGCGTCGACGGCGCCGTCCTGCGCGCACCGCGATGCGCTGCAGTTGTCGATGGGCCCGTTGCTGCAACCTGCACACAGCAACCCGAGCAGTACGATCCCTCGGACGAACGACGTTGGCTTCACGATGACTCTCCGCGTGCGATGGACGCGCCGACGCTATCACGCCTTTTCTCGGCTATCTTCCTCTCGATGCGCGCGCCGACGAAAGCGACGACGTGGCTCGTCGGCGTCAGCGCTACACTCGCGCATGAGATCGAAGCTGATCGGCATCCGGACTTCGTTCGCCAAGGAATCCAGATGAAGATCGCCGTCACTGTTGCCAGCGGACAGCTCGGTGCAGCCATCGTCGAAGCCGTCTCTCGGCGAGTGGGGCTCGCCAGCGTGATCGCGGTGGCGCGCACGCCCGACAAGGCGAAGGCGCTCGGCGTCGAGGTCCGGCCGGGAAGCTACGACGACCGCCGCGCGCTGACGGAGGCTTTCGCTGGCGTCGACACCGTGTTGCTGGTCTCGGGCATGGATGCGCCCGAGCGGCGCATCGTTCAACACCGCAATGCGTTCGAGGCGGCCAAAGAGGCCGGCGTTCGAGAGATGGTCTACACCAGCGTGCAAGGCCGTTGGCCGACTCGGCTTTCTCGCCGATCGTGCAAAGCAATCGCCAGACCGAAGAAGACCTGAAGGCCAGTGGGCTGGATTGGGCGATCGGCCGCAACGGCATCTACATGGAGCCTGATGTCGAATACGACTACTTCGCCTCCATCAAGACGAGTTGACGAAGAGGCGAGCGCGGCGCCGTATCCGATGTGTGAGGACCGCGGCCGCGCCTCGCCGCGAACGTGACACGGGAACCCGCGCGGGGATGCGTTGTCGGTGCTCTCATGTGCCGGGACGAAGGCCTGGCTCGTGAGACTCAGGTCGACGCTCTCCGGGGCGATCTCGCCGCGTTGAGAGACCACCTCGCCGACGCTCATCGGGCGCGCGAGGCGGCCGTCGCGGCGCTCGCGATCGCCGCAGGGCGCGTGCCGCTCCTCAGCGCGATCATCGAGGACCCGCTGCTCACGCCGCAGGGCGTCGCGTTCCACATCCTGTACGGGCACGGGCTCATCGGGCTCGCGGCGGCGGGCTTCGTGATCGTGCTCGCGTCGCCGCGGCTCCTCCTTCCGTGGCTCTCGGCGCGGCGAGCCTACTTCGCGCGCTGAAGCGGGCAGGTCGGCGTTCGGTGCTTCCGCAGCCGAGTGTCCGCGATCGGGCCGGTCGTGTTCGTAGACGCGTGCGGGGCCGACTCAGATCGTCCGCGCTCGCCACGTCCGCGCTCTCGTAGCGCACGGATCCTTCGAGCGGCCTCGCGCTGGCACTCTCCTCGCAGGTTCGTCCGCGGAGGCGAGAGATGACCCACGAGCTCAAACCCGAAGCGATGGCGCTCCCCAAGAACGACGAGTCCTGGGAGAAGGGGAAGTACGGTCCCATCTGGCCGAAGACGCCGGCCTGCTACGGGTTCACCATCATCGCGAAGGTGAAGCCCGGTCGGGCGGAGGCGATCCGCAGCTACGGCCAGAAGCTCGCGAGGGCGGTGGAGGGCGACCCCGAGGTGCTGGCGCCGCTCAAGCTGCACTATCTGCGCTGGGTGCTCTTCGACGACGACACGCGCTTCATGTACCAGGGCATCTTCGACACCGACTTCGACAAGTACACGCACGACGCCGTCGCGCTCTTCAAGATGGTCGGAGTCGACACGGTCTTCGAGAACCTCGAGGGTTTTCCCGCCGACTGGAAGACGAACCCCGACGCGTTCGTCGGGTTCGTGCGTGCGCACCAGTGCCCGAGCTTCCTCGAGTACGGCGAGTATCCCTACGTCTCGGCGGACGAGATCAAGAAGGCGCTCCGAGTGAAGGCCGCGCTGTCCGAGATGCTCGACGAGCTCCAGTAGGAAGGTGCATCGTGCCCACCATCGAGCCGGCGCGCACCTACAACCAGGTGCACGTACCGAGGAAATACACGCGCGGTCGGAGTCGCGTCAGCGTCTACATCTCGTGGAGCTACCCCGGCGAAGCGAACCGCGACATCACGGTGATGGACAACCGCTACTCGACGATGACGGAGGTGCGTCGCGTCGCCTGGCCCGCGTACGAAGCACCGCGCTTCGCGGACCCACGGATGTTCCAGCAAGGGATCGCGGGGACGCTCGAGCTCTTCTTCTGGGCGTGGGCGCGCTTCCAAGCGCTCGCGACCGAGACGACCGGCTTCGGCGTGCCGGTCTTCCAGCGCGTCGATCAGGCTGGGTACTTCTTGCCGCTCGACGAGCGCGTGCTCGGCGACGCCGACACGCTCCTGCTCTTCGGTCTCGATCACAGCGAGACGCAGCAAGAGGCGACCGAGGGGGAGATCGAGGCGCTACGCGCGTTCCTCCGGCGTGAAGGCAGCTGCCTCGTGATAGGCCCCCACCACGACGTCGGCGCGTCGGAGAGCATGGAAGAGCGCGCGCTCGAGTACGTGCACCACGGCGACCTCCTCGTGCCTCGGCAGCAGCGCTTCGCGCGCTACGCGCGGTCGCTCCTCCGTGGCCTCGGGGTCCCGGTGGAGAACCGCTTCGGGCTGCGCCCCGCGCTCTCGGGCGGCCGCATCGCGCCTGCGTCGATCTCGCACGACCTCGACACGCGCGGCTTCGTCGAGGGCGTCACGAGCTTCAACTTCCACATGCACCTGCCGCACTACCAGCTGCTCGCACCCGAGTCGCCCGAGCTTCGCGTGCTCGCGCGTCAGCCGATCGACCTCAGTCGGCCACATCCGTTCACGAACGCGGGCGGCCGCGAGCTCAACATGCTCGTCTGGGCGCCGCCTTCGGGAGATCGCGCGGGCGACGTGCTCGTCCTCGACTCGACCGTCTTCTCCACGCTCTTCGGGGTCGACGAGAGCGTCGAGCGACTCTGGAAGAACCTCTGCCAACCTCGATGAGGAACCCCGATGGACGGTGACATCGAAGGCGAGCTCGAGCTCGACGACATCCAGGCGGGTGTGCTGCGCCCGAGGCCCTCGCCGTATGCAGCGTCGTACGTGCTGCTGCGCGTCGACGCGCCGGCGGCCGGACGTGAGCTGCTCGGGCGGCTGAGCCGAATCGTCACCTCGGCGGCCGTGACGCCTCGCTCGCTCGATGCGCCCTGGGTCTCGGTCGCGCTCACGGCGCGCGGCCTCGCGGCGGTCGGCGTGCCGCAGCCTTCGATCGAGACCTTCGCGTGGGAGCTCCGAGAAGGCATGGCCGCGCGCGCCCGCGCGCTCGGCGACGACGGCGAGAGCAGCCCTGAGCACTGGGAGAAGCCGCTCGGAAGCGGTGACGTGCACATCGTCGTCACGGCGCTCGGGCCGACGCGCGAGCGCCTCGACACGGAGCTCGATCGAGCGGAGCGAGCGATCCGCGCGCAGTCCGGGCTCGAGGTCGTGTGGCGCCAGGAGTGCCACGCGCTCGCGACGGATCGAGAGCCGTTCGGCTTCCGCGACGGCATCAGCCATCCCGCCGTGCGCGGTAGCGGCATCGCGGGCACCAACCCTCACGACGAGCCTCTCGCACCTGGCGAGATCGTGCTCGGCTACGTCGACGAGCTCGGCGGGATCGCGCCGGTGCCCGAGCCCGCGGTCCTCGGTCGCAACGGAAGCTACGTGGCGTTCCGCAAGCTGCACCAGCGCGTCGCGGCGTTCCGCTCGTACGTCCGCTCGTACGCGTCGTCGCCCGAAGACGAGGAGCTCGTCGCCGCGAAGCTCATGGGCCGCTGGCGGAGCGGCGCGCCGCTCGCGATGTGCCCTCACGCCGACGACGCGGCCCTCGGCGCCGATCGCGCGCGCAACAACGCGTTCGGGTACGCAGACGACCCGACGGGCTACGCGACGCCCTGCGGCTCGCACGTGCGTCGCTCGAACCCGCGCGATGCGAACGTCGCGGGGGTCACGCGGCTACATCGCATGATCCGTCGCGGCACCGCGTACGGGCCGGAGCTGCCCGAAGGCGTGCTCGAGGACGACGGCGCGGACCGAGGGCTGATGTTCGCCTTCATCGGCGCGCACCTCGGACGTCAGTTCGAGTTCGTGCAAGCGGAGTGGGTGAACGCCGGGGAGTCGCTCGGTCTCGGCGACGCGCGCGATCCAGTGGTGGGCGCGCACGATGGCACCGGCTCGTTCTCCATTCCGCGCCGCCCGATCCCGCGACGCCTCACGGGGCTCTCGCGCTTCGTGGTCACTCGCGGCGGGGAGTACTGTTTTCTTCCGGGCCTGCGCGCGCTCCGCTGGCTCGCGGAGCTGGACCCGAACGGGAGCGGTCGTCGAGAGCACGGACGGGAGGCGGGCCGTGCAGCGAGGCGATGAACCCACGGAGTCGGCCGACGTGCTCGTCGTCGGCGCGGGCCCGGCAGGGGTGGTCGCGGCGCTCCGGGCGGCCGATCTCGGCGCCCGCACCATGCTCGTGACGCGCGGCGACTTCGGTGGGATGGCGGCGAGCGACGGGCCCGTCCCCGTGCGCACGCTCGCCCACGCCGCACGGCTCCTGCGCGAGGCCCGCCAGCTCGGCGCGTATGGCGTCACGGTGAGCGAGCCCACGCTCGACTATCCGCGTCTGCTCGCGCGCGTGCGTGAGGTCGTCTCGTCCGTCGGTTCCTCGTCGGTGCTCCGCGCGCAGATAGCAGCTGCCGGCGTCGTCGTGCACGAGCGTGTCGGCCTCGCGCGCTTCACCGATCCGCACACGCTCGCCTCGGAGCACGGTCTCCGAGCGCGCGCCGACAAGATCGTGCTCTGCACGGGCGGTGTCCCGCGGCAGCTCGACGTCCCGGGCGTCGAGCTCACGGCGACCCACAGTGATGCCTGGTCACTCGAGCGCGTCCCATCCTCGATGATCGTCCTCGGGGGCGGCGCGACGGCCGCGCAGGTCGCGTCCATCTTCGCGGCGTTCGGCACGCGCGTCGAGCTCTTCGAACGGGCCGACCGCATCCTCACGACGGAAGACGTCGACGTATCGACCGCCGTTGCTGCGGCATTCCGTGAGCGCGGCATCGTGGTGCACGAAGACTTCGGGCGCGTGGAGCGATTCGATGCCGCCCCAGGTGGCGTGCGAATGACGTATGCGCGGCGTGGGGAGCGTCGCGACGCGACGGCCGAGCTCGTCGTGGTCGCCATCGGATGGGTGGCCGACACCTCGGCGCTCGGTGTGCCCCTCGTCGGCGTCGAGCTCGACGAGCGCGGCTTCGTGCGCGTGGACCGTCATCAGCGCACGAGCGCGCCGCACGTGCTCGCCGCAGGCGACGTGACCGGCCGCCGGATGCTCGTCCCGCAGGCGGTGACCGCTGGGTTCGTCGCAGGCACGAACGCGGTGCGAGGGGATGATGCCGTCGTCGACGACGCCGTGGCACCGATCGGGAGCTTCACCGACCCCGAGTACGCCCAGGTCGGGCTCGTGGAGGTGCGTGCCCGCGCCAGCCACGACGTCGTCATCGCCGTGGCGCGCTTCGACGCGGCCACTCGGCCGATCATCGACGGCCGCACGTTCGGCTTCTGCAAGCTGATCGTCGATCGCGCGACGCGCCTCCTCCTCGGCTGCCACCTCGTCGGCGAGCGCGCCGTCGACGTGTGCCAGCTCGCGGCGATCGCGATCGCGTCGAAGCTGCCGATAGGTGAGCTCGCCCGTCTGCCCTTCTCGTTCCCGACCTACGCGGGCGTGCTCGCGTTGGCGGCTGCTCGCGCGGCCCGAGCGCTCGATGCGGCACCCAGCGGCGCTGTCGAGCTCGAGCCGACGTGCGCGCGATGAGCGACGCAAGCAAGGACCCCATGTCGACCGACGCGGTGCGCGCGGACTTCCGGAGCTACGAGGAGCGCGCCGCGGCCGGGCGAGCTCTCCGTGATCGCCTGCCGCGCGATCACTACGCGAGCTGGAGGCGGCCCCGCCAGAAGCGCGATCCCGTCGACCTGCTCGAGCGATCGAACGCCGGACGCGTGTCAGCCCTCGTGCCGTTCCGTGCGGGTCGCATGCTCCGCAGCCCGTTCGCGTTCCTCCGCGGCTCCGCTGGCCTGATGGCGCACGACCTCGCGCAGCTGCCGAGCACGGGTCTCCGTGTCCAGGCGTGCGGCGACTGCCACGTGATGAACTTCGGCCTCTTCGCGACGCCGGAGCGCGCGCTCGTCTTCGACCTCAACGACTTCGACGAGACCCTGCCGGCGCCGTGGGAGTGGGACGTGCAACGACTGGCCGTGAGCGCTGCCGTGTCGGCGCGCGAGAGCGGTCTGCCAGGCCACAGCGCGCGCGATGCGGCGGCCACGTGTGTGCGCTCGTACCGAGAGCACCTCCGCGCGTACGCCCAGGCGAGCCCGCTCGAGGTCTGGTACACGCGCCTCGACGTCGACGAGCTGGTCGAGCTCGCTCCGACCAGCGGGGCGCGCGCCATGCGCAAGAAGCTCGCGCGGACGGCGCGCGGCCGCGTCGCCGAGGCGTTGTTCCCGAAGATCGCGACGAGCGTCGCCGGCCAGACGCGCCTCGTCGACGAGGAGCCGCTGCTCTTCCACGTGCCCGCGGCTGATGCCGAGGCGCGCGTGCGTGAAGGGCTCCTCGCGTACCGAGGGTCCCTGCCCGACGAGCGCCGCGTGCTCTTCGATCGCTACCAGCTGGTCGACTTCGCGGCGAAGGTCGTCGGGATCGGTAGCGTCGGCACGCGCTGCCACGTCGGCCTCTTCCTCTCGAACGACGGCCATCCGCTCATCCTCCAGTTCAAGGAAGCTTCGCGTTCCATCCTCGAGCCCTACGCCGGCAAGAGCGCTCACGACAACGCCGGCGAGCGCGTGGTCGTCGGGCAGCGGCTGATGCAGTCGTCGAGCGACATCTTCCTCGGCTGGGCCAAGGCGCGCGGGCGCGATTTCTATGTGCGGCAGCTGCGCGACATGAAGCTCACAGTCCCCATCGAGCTGGCGTCGGCGAGTCAGCTCGTGCGCCATTCGGAGATCTGCGGCTGGAGCCTCGCGCGTGCGCATGCGAAGGCCGGAGACGCGGCGACGATCGGCGGCTATCTCGGCAAGAGCGACCGCTTCGACACCGCGATCGCAGCGTTCGCGCTTGCGTACGCGGATCAGACGGAGCGCGACCACGCCGCCCTGCACAAGGCGGTGCGCGCCGGCCGAATCGCGGCCGTGCTGGACGAGACGAAGACGATCCCGTCCGGTGTCGGCAGCGCGGCGCGGGTCGCGCTCGGATGGATCTGATCCTCTGGCGGCACGCCCTCGCCGAGGATGACGAGCGCGACGCGGAGCGCAGGCTCACGCGCGCAGGCCGAGAGCAGGCGGCGCGCGTGGCCGCGTGGCTCGCTGCGCGCCTGCCGAGCGGCCACCGGGTTCTCGCGAGCCCGGCGCGACGCGCGCGCGAGACCGCCGACGCGCTCGGCGTTCACTACGAGGTCTCGAAGCGGATCGCGCCGGGCGCCGCGCCCGAGGACATCGCCCAGGCTTGCGGCTGGCCGTCCGGCGACGGGACCGTGGTGGTGGTCGGTCACCAGCCGGAGCTCGGGCGCACGATCGCGCTGCTCGTCTCGGGCCGCGCGGCCGAGTGGTCCGTCGAGAAGAGCGGGCTTTGGTGGCTACATGCCCGTCATCACCACGACGGAGCGCACGTCCTCGTTCGCGCGGTGATCACGCCCGATCTGGTCGTCGCCACCAGCCGTTCCTGAGTCGAGCTTCGGAAGGATGAACGCATGTTTTCTCGCGTCGAGCAGCTCGCGGACCTTGCGCAGCAGGCCCGCGGGGGTGAACGGCTTCTGGAGGAACGCCATGCCCGCGTCGAGCACGCCGTGGTGGACGATCGCATCGTCGGTGTAGCCCGACGCGAAGAGGACCTTCATCTCGGGCCGCTCGGGTGAGAGCTCCGAGGCGACCTGCCGCCCGCTCATCCGCGGCATCACGACGTCGGTCAGCAGCAAGTGGATCTTCGCGGGAAGCTCCTCGAGGTGAGGAAAGCCTCGCCCCCGTTCGAGCCCGATGCCACGGCGCCGACCCGATCAACGGTGGCGTGCGCGCGGCGCTGGTTCAGCGTCTTCCATTCGCACGATTCGATAGGCGCGCGTGAGCGTGTACGTGCCGTAGCGGCCCGGCTCGTCGCGCCGTCCGCCCGGATAGCTCACCATCACCGCGTCGCGCGTGCTCGCGTCGGCCCAGCCGACGAAGATCGCGCTGTGCGTGTGCGAGGCATCCCCGCCGAACGCTTCGTTGATGAAGAGCACCCAGTCGCCGGGCTGGACGTCCTGCGCCTGGGCGTACGGGCCGCGCTCGATCCGGCCTCGAAAGGCATCGTCCCAGCGGCCACCGGCGCGCTCGAACACAGTGTGGATCCAGTCGTAGCAGGAGCCGCGTACGACGATGTCCTGGTCGATCATCGCCTGCGCAGCGCGGAGCGCGCGGCCTCCGCCGGGCGTGGCGTGGAGCTGCGCGTTCTGCATCTGGTAGTCGGGATCCCAGCTCTGCCATCCGGGATCTACCAACGGCGCCGGAGCGACCGGGGTCCACGGCGGGATCATCGCGAGCAGCGACGACGCGAGGGAGCTCCCGCGCGTCTGGGCGGCCACCGTCTGCGGCGCCGACGTGAGCACGAAGAAGAGCGCCAGAGCGACTGCGAGCGAAGCACTGTGTGAACGGTGGGGTTGCATTCGGCGAGTCCGCGCCCTGTGGAGCAACGCGCGAGCCAACCGGCGAAACGAGTCAGATCCGCTGTGTTGGCCGGGTGCGCGGGCCGAGATCGTGAACGCGCATCCACGGGTCGACGTCACCGCCCAAGCCGCTGTGTGACGCCGGCCCCGGTGGACTACGCTCGGCCAATGGACCCGAACGATCACGAGGAGCTCATCGCCAAGGTCGAGCAAGTCGCCGCTGCCGTGCTGCAAGCGCAGGGCTACGTGAGCGCGATCGATGTGCTGATCGGGCTCGGCTGGCTCGCGCGGGCGCGCGTCGAGGACTGGCGACAGAAGCGCCTTCCCGTCCTCGAGGCCGGCATCCCGACGAACCCGTCGCGCGTCTCTCAGGCGATCGCCCACCTGCCCGTGTGGGCGACGAGCATGAACCTGTTGCCCTCCGAGACCGGCTACGTCGCGGGTCGTCAGCGCCTGCGCTTCTCGCGGTCGGGGAGCCCGGAGCTCGAGAAGGCGTATCGCACGCACTGGGTCTCACCGAAGCTCCTCGGGCGCCCCGCCGGATGAGGCGAGTCGCCCTCTCATCCTGCCTGCAATGCCGCGCGCGCCCTCGGCCGGATCACACGCTGACACCGAGGAGAGGAGCCGCGACTCACTCGAGCGTCGCGGATACCGCCTCGAAGCCCAACCCGGCCGAGATGCTGGCGCAGTGGTCGCCGAGCACGAGCGCATGGTCGATGTGGCCCGCGCGAATCTCTTCGACCCGCACGAGCCCTGCCGCGAGGGGGAAGCCGCACGCGCGTGCGCCATGGGACTCGTACCATGGAGTCGGTCCTCCCTCGGGAGGGCGGACGCCGGTCCCACTGAGGTCGGTGGTCGCGCAGACCGTGCAGTCCCAGCTCTCACCCGTGGCGTGAGTCGCCTGATAGAGGTCGTAGCCGCGGCCCGTCGCGCGATCCACGAACAGGAGATGCCCGTCGAGATCGGCGCGGGCTGCGCGCCGGCGGGCACGGGCCACATGAAGGTGTGCGGCGTGCCCTCGTTGCTGAGCCCCGCGCGGACCGGACGAGCGGAACGGTAGAGTCGACGTAGTAGAGAGGCACGCTCCACGGAGAGATGCTGACGCTGAGCCCGGGGGCGCATCCCAGCGAGAAGAACAGCGATGAGACGATTGCGATCTGGGGCGCTCGAGGGAACCGGTGGTGTTGCGGCATCGCGGCGGTCTATCAGGTCGCGGCGATCATCATCAGCGCCCGCGCGCCGCCGAGCCCGAACACGGCTAACCAGAGAGTCATCCACAAGAGTCCGAGCCCGATCGTCGTGTTCGCTCCGCCGAGCGTGGTGGTCACGCAGCGCGGCTCTTGGCCCACCGCGACACCCGTTCGCTGGATGGCCTCGAGATCGAGCCCCACGGCCGTCTCCAGGCGTCCTCCGAGGGTGCCTGACCCCGAGCCCATGAGGCGCAGCCAGTTCTCGTCCCCGCATGCGAAGAGCGAGGTCGGCCCGGCCCACGGGATCGCCGGCACGATCGGCACGGCCGCGGACGAGGTCGTCTCCTCCCGACCATCGCGGGTCACGGTCGTGGACGCGATGCCCATGCGGTCGAGCCAGACGTATGCGGGCGAGATCTCGGCCCAGGCCACGCCGGGCGTCGCGCCGACCGTCTCCACGCTCCCCTGCGTACGTCCGAGCAGCATCAGCCGTGGCGCGTCTCGCACCGCTGGTAGGCCGCCCGCGATCAGGACCGCGAAGACGATCACACCGAGGGCTCCGGCGGCGGTCCACAGCGCGTTCCCCGGTGCGCGCAGGAGGAGCGCCGCGAGCCCGAGCACGATGGGAGGGCCGCCGAAGCCGAGCGCGATCACCGCGATGTCGACCGGAGTCAGATCGGGGTGACCCTCGGCCGCGGCGCTCCAGACCAGCATCGTGAGCAGCGTTCCACCGAGCACCAGCGCAGCGAGGGCGCCGAAGGTCCACGCGCGCCACGTCGACCATTCGGCCGGCGTCGCGGTCATCGCCGTCCAGAGGCTCATCGCGCGCCGGACCAGCGGAGCGAGCGCGCCCGAGCCCTGCGTCGGTCGGCTCTTCTGCGGGTCTCGGCTCCGCTCGCGCTCTTGCTCCGCGCGAACCTGCGCCAGCTCGCGCTGGAGGGAGTCCACCTTCGCGCTCAGCGCCTCGCGATCGTCCCGGTGCGCCATCGGGCGACCCTATCAGGTCATCCGCGGATGGACCCCAGGATCGGCCCGGGCGCGCGCCGTTGCCGAGCGGGCAGAGGTACGACTCGACGAACTGCAGCGTCCGACGGAAAGGGGCTGGGCCGAGTGGGCGAACCTCGCCCCCGCGGGAGGGCTGCGTTCGCGCATCCTGGCCGTGCGCACCACACCGTCATGAGCTCACACGCCCCACCGCACCGCGTACATCGAGCGGTCCAACGATCGCGCGCTTCTTGTCGAAAGACGCGACGAGGGTCGACTCCGCCGCCGTGATGGCCGCCGTGCCGAGCGCAGGCGTGCTCGCGCAGGCCGTTCGCTCGCGCGATCTCTGGATTCGCTGATCGCTCATCGCACGGACGACAGCGCGCCGCGACGTGCAAAGCCCGGGCGGCTCTGCCCGGTGCGCCGTGCGTCTCGGCGTGAGAGCCTCTGCGTGTGTTCGACCTCCAGCTCGCGTTCGAGGTCGTGAGCGTGCTCGTCGTGGCGCTCGCGTTGCCGGGCGTCGTCCTCGCCGCCCGCGGGCGGACCCGCGCCGCGCCTCGCGCGCTCGGCGTGCTCTCGGCGGTCTGGGGCACCACGGTCGCGTTCGTACTCTCCCCGATCGCTGGACTCGTGGGCTGGATATCGAGCAACGACGGACACGGCATCGAGAGAGACCTCGGGCCCTTCGTGGTGGTCCTCGCGGTGTTCGGGCTCGTCCTGGGCGTCGCGGTGGTCGGCATCGGTGTGGGCATCGCGCGGGGCCGCGCCTTCTCCGCCGCGCGTCCGGTCGCGTTCGGGTGGGCATTGCTTCACGTGGGCGCGAGTTTGGTCTGCTTCGCGCTCGCGCACGACGCGATGCACGGCACGTGGGCGTGGATGCTGCGGCACGACACCGAGCTCTGGCTCTTCACCATCCTCGGGCTCTGGCTCTCGCTCGGCGGCACGGCTCACGCCGCCTTGCTCGATCACGCGGCGCGCGTCGGGCGATGACTCGAAGCGACTTCGACGCGCTCGCGTGTCCTCGGCGCGTGATGGAGGCGATCCAAACCAGAGGGCTCCCGACCCGAGGGGAGCACCCGTGATCGTGGTTCGCGCCGTCCTCGCGCTGCTCGCGCTGGCGCTCTCGCCCTTGCCGCCGATCCTGGTCTTCGGCTTGCCCATGACGCTCGTCGCGACGCGCATCGTTCGCACGCGACCGACGTGGCGGACCGGGATCGCAGTGGCGTGCTCGCTCCTGAACGCGCTTCTCTCCGGACCTGCGCTCGCGGTCGGGGCCGTCTGGGCGACGCTCGAGAGCGAGTCCGAGGGCGCCGCCGCGGGCATCGTCGTCTTTCCGTTGATCGGCCTGGTCTATGGCTCGCTCGTCGCGTTGGTCGTCACGCCTCCGATGGTCTTGCTCGCCACGCGCCAGCGCCCCGCGCCCACCGCGGTTCCGGCAGCGGTCGACCCGCGGCTCGGAGCGTGGACGCTCGCCGCCGCGGTCGCAGCGCTGGTGATCGGCGTCGGGACGAGCGTGATCGGCGTCATCCTCTCCGTGTCGATGGGCATGCTCTCGCTCGCGGCCGCGCTCGTGCTGGTGCGCCCCGTCGCGCTCGCGTTCGTGGCGCTGCACCTGCTGCTCGCGCTTCTCTCGGCGCTCGCGATTCGTCGGCACGCGGCGCCCGTGCCCACGCGGGCTGCGATGATCCTCAGCGTGGTGGGGATCCTGCTCGCAGGCAGCATCGCTGCGTTCGGTCCCGCGCTCTACGAGAGGGCGCTCGGCTCGGCGGGGACCGCGGTCCAGTTCAGCGCGCCGTGATCCGCCCGACGCGGTTCACTGCGCGGAGCGCTCGCGACCCGGCAGTCGGCGACGTGGACGTGCGAGGCGTCGCACTCCCTGAACAGGTCTCCTGAGCAAGCTGTGATGATCGGTGCGGCCTGACACCCCGTGCCGCTCATGCACATCAAGCCGGACACCATCAACGCGATCCACGTCTTGTTCATCGTTGCCCCACGCGCATTAGAAGGTTCTTGCTGGCGTGTAATAGAAGAGGGCGAGCAAGGCTATCTCAGGAAAGTCGCGACGCCGTGTTGATCCGGTGGCCAGCGTCGCCGTCAGACAAAGGCGACGAACGCCGGCGGCAGTCAGAATTGACGAAATACGACATGACGGCGCTGCGCCGGGTGGTGGGTGCTGCTCGGGCGTCGCGCGTCGCGCGTCTCCCGCGAGACGGAGCTCCGCCATCTCGGCGCGGCCGCGTGCGCGGTGAGCCGGTGAGGTCGAGGTTGAGCTGGCCCGTGGGCTCGAGGCGCGCGGGCCGAGGTGGCGGCGGGCCGCGTGGACCGAGGCCGAGGTCGAACAGGACGCGCTCGACGTCGTGTCGCTAGGTGGCGATCTCGACGATGCGCATGCGGCCGCCTCCTGAGCCCCGACGACGTGTGCTCGTCGAGCCGTTTGCCCGACTACACCCCAACGACCTCACTGGCCGTCTTCGGGGCTAATTACGTGCTCCTCGTGGCGTTCGGCGTCGAGCCCGTCCGCGTAGCGGTCGATCGTGGCGAGGAACCGTCGGGTGTCCCCGAGCTCCCGCGTGGCGATGGGAATGCGGGCAGGGTCCATCTCGACGAGCGGCACCTGCTCGCGATACTCGGCGAGGTGCGACCAGCGAGATTCGCGACTGCGCGGATTGAGCGCCAGGAAGTTCACGCCTCCCCAGCGCAGGCCGATCGTCGCGTAGTAGACGCGCCCTGCCTCGACGACACCTTCGATTCGGTCGCCCCAGCCCGCCTCTCGCTCGACGATCGCATAGAGACGAACGTTGCCGGGGCGCACCCGGAGGGTCGTGGCGGAGCGATCGTGGATCATTCCAATCAGGGAGCCCTGCTCGTCGAGCAGGCTCAATGATTGAAAGCGCGTCGTCGGCTGGATGACCACGATCGTGGCCCAGCCCGCTGCAGGCGCGACTCTGCCCCGAACCGGAACCGTGATGTTGTGGACGGCGGGGCCGCATCCGATCGCGAGCGAGGCCAGAAGTCCAAGCGCGAGCACTGAGATCGCGAAGCGGCCGCCCGCGCGAAGCATCTTCGTCATGTTGTTCCTCTTGCGTGTCTGCGAGATCGCGCTCCTGCGCGCGCGGCGACACACAGCAAGCGGAGCGCCAGCCGCTAGACCCGCTAGATTCGCGGGCGGTCGCGCGCCGGGTCGCCGCGGTTGCGCAGCCGCTCGCGCATCTCGCGCAGGCCGC
>JBBSAT010000091.1:0-24359 GCA_038252025.1 Polyangiales bacterium
CGATCTTCTTCGCGGCGGTCGAGGTCATGAGGGCGAGCACGCTATCATGTGAGCTTCGTGGCCCGCACCGATCGATCGTTCATCTGCCTCGCGTGTCGACACCGGTTCTGGCCGGTCCGGCGCTGCCCCGCGTGCCAGGCGACCGAGTGGCTCGTCGATCTCGAGGTCGAGCCAGACGGTGTGATGCGCCCGCCGCCGGTCGTACGGAGCGGCGACCGCTCGCTCGGCGGGATCGGGCTGCTGGGGCTCTTCGGGGTCGGAGCGGCGGTGGGCCTCGGCAGCCTCGGGGTCGCTGAAGTGCTGCTCATCCCCACCGTCCTCGCGCTCGGCGCGAGCCTCGTCTCGCAGCCCGCGCCGGCCCCGACGGGCTGGTCCATCCTCTCCGGCCCGGTCGCTCGTGCACAGTCCGCTCGCCTGAGCCGCGTGGGTGTCGTGCGCGCTGCGCGAGGCGTCCGGCTGCTCCGATCGCCGCTCCGCGACGTGACCTGCGTCGCCTACCGCCTCTCGGGCAGCGCAGCCGAGATGCCGATCGACGACGCGCGCGGTCGCCCGTTCGACCTCGAGCTCGACGATGGGGATCGCGTCCGCATCGATGCCCGCATCGCGACGATCGACCTCCCGATGCCCGAAGGCGATCCGGCGGTCGCGCCGCCGGCCGGTCGTGCGTCTTTCCTCGCGCATCGCGGCGTCACGGCGATCGAGAGCGCCCGCGTGACCGAGGCGGTGCTCGTGCCCGGCACGCGGATCATCGCGACGGGCCGCCTGCACGAGGAGGCGATCGCCTCTGGCTACCGCGCCACGCGCGTCGCGCGGACGCTGATCGACGCGCCCGGCGCTCCCTTGCTGATTCGTCTCGTAGCTGAAGCGCGCAGGAAGAATCAGGAATCGGGAGACGCCAGTGCTTGACACCGATTGCACGGTCAGCGACTTTTCCCCACAAGCCATGAACATCGTCGCGGCAGGGGTCTCGGACGTCGGACAGCAGCGCGAGCACAACGAAGACAGCTTCGCGATCCTCCCGGAGTTCGACCTGTACATCGTCGCGGACGGAATGGGCGGCCATCGCGCTGGCGACGTCGCCAGCAAGATGGCGACGCACACCATCGCGTCGTTCTTCCAGGCGACCCAAAAGGAAGACGCCACCTGGCCCTTCCACTTCGATCCGCACCTGACCGTCGAGGAGAACCGGCTCATCACCGGCATCCGCGTGGCGAACAAGCGGATCTTCGACACGAGCTCGCGCTACCGCGAAGTGCAGGGGATGGGGACGACCGTCGTCGGCTGCCTCGTCGCTCGCGAGCGCAAGCGCATGTACGTGGCGCACGTCGGCGACAGCCGGTGCTACCGCGTTCGCAACAACGAGATCACGCAGCTCACGCGCGATCACTCGCTCTTGAACGACTATCTGCTCGTGATGCCGGACCTCACGCCCGAGCAGCGGGAAGAGCTCCCGAAGAACGTCATCACGCGCGCGCTCGGCATGCAGGACTCGGTCGTCGTCGACCTCGTTCCCGAGCTTCCGCTCCCTGGCGACGTCTACGTCCTCTGCTCCGACGGGCTCTCCGGCATGATCAACGATCCCGAGATCCTCGCGGCCGTCGCCGCGCATCCCGGAGACGCGCAGCAGGCCGCGAAGGACCTGGTCGATCGCGCGAATGCGAACGGCGGCGAAGACAACGTCACGGTCGTCGTCCTCGCCATCGCCGACTGAGCGTTCAGCCGGCGCGCGCTGGCGCCTCCGCCGCGTTCAATCGGCGCCCTCCGGCGCCGGTGCGCGCGTGGTCGGTGGCAGGTACGGCACGAGCGTGCCGGCCTCCCAGACGTAGAACGTGCGTGAGCGTCGCTCGCGAACGCGGATCGGAAAGAAGCCCGGCACGCCCTCGGGGCCGGCCTCGAACGCACCGCCGATGATGTCGCGCCGTGCTTCGGGCAGGTTCTCGCCCGAGTGCAGGCTGCGCTCCCACACGACGGTGTCGACGTCCTCGAGCGTCCGGATGCTCCACGTCGTCAGCCCGTCCACCGGGTGCGCGCCGCGCGGCATCGTCCCGATCGCGAGCAGCGTGGCGCCTTCCGGGGCCGTGCGCGTGAAGAAGAAGTCGACGATCTCGAGGCGAGCCGGGAGCGAGAGCCGCGCCACGTCGTGCATCGAGCCGCACGACTCCGCTGGCAGCGCGACGCGGATCGAGCTGGGGGTTCGTGGCCCGCCTCGGTCGACGAGCGCGAGCGCGTGCTCCTCGACCCCGTTCATCGCGAGCGTCACTCCGGCCACCGCGATCCGCGCTCCGCCGATCGTCTCGAGCGTGGGCACACAGCGGCTCTCGGGCGCGAGCAGGCTCGACGCGATCCAGCCTTCGAGCCCCTCGGCCACGATCACGCGAGACCAGCTGCCGCGGCCCTCGTCGATGCTCGTCGCGCCGTCGACGGCGCCGTACACGGCGATGACGACGCTGCTGCTCGTGAGCGTCCCGATCAGCGCGGCTGACTCGGAGGGTCCGTCCCGCAGGTTCGACCGCACCGTCGTGCGAACGAGCGCAGGCCTCAGCTCGCCTCCGCCCGTGGGGGCTCCTGCGGCCGACCGATCGCCCAGCAGACGGCGAACATCCGCCGCGCTCGCCGCATCGGCAGTGAGGACGAAGGCATCGCCGGACCCCATCACTCTCACATGGCTCAGCGTCGCTGCGTCGAAGGCGCGAAGACGAACCGCGAGCTCCTCCAGGGGAGCGGGGGTCGAGACGACCTCTCTCTCGCGTGGCCTCGTCGGCACCGCGGCGAGCGCGGCCTCGGGCGGCGCGGGCGCTGACACCGCGGGCGCATCGTCGCGGCTGGACATCTCCGACAGCGTCCCGACCCCGATCGCCCCCACGACCAGCATGGAGGCGGCCGCGAGGAACGCGAAGAAGCCGCGGCGTGTCGTGCGCTTCGGCTCCTCCCGCGGCGTGAACGGGTCGGCTCGCGAGCGCTCCAAGCGCGGCGTGCGATCGAGCGGAAACGGAGAGTCGGCCAGGAGCGTGTCGTGCGCGCCGATGTCGATCGAGGGCGCTGAGTCCACCGTGCCGCCCATCGCGCCGCGCACCAGGGCCTCGCGGAGCTCGCGCGCGCTGCCGAAGCGCTCGCGCGGATCTCTCGCCATCGCGCGATGCACCACCGTCGCAACCCCGCGAGGCAGGTCCGGCCGTAGCGTCTCCACTCCGGGCGGGTCGTCCGTGACGATCGCCGCGATCACGGCCGTGGCGCTCGGCCCGTCGAACGGAAGCTTTCCCGTGAGCGCCTGATAGAGGATGACCCCCATCGCGTACACGTCGCTTCGGAGGTCGACCGACTTGGCGGAGCGCACCTGCTCGGGCGACATGTAGTGCGGCGTGCCCAGCGTCTGCATCGAGTGCGTGAGCGGGCTCGCGGCGCCCTCGGTCGTTCGCGCGATCCCGAAGTCGAGCACCTTCGGAACGACACCGTCCGCGTCGCGCGAGAGGAAGATGTTCGCGGGCTTGAGGTCGCGGTGGACGATGCCGGCGTCGTGGATCGCGGCGAGGCCGGAGAGCGCGCCCTGCATCCACTCGACGATCTCCGCGAGCGACGCCGGCGGCAAGCGTCGGAGCCGCGCGTCGAGCGCTTCGCCTTCGAGGCACTCCATCGCGAGGTAGGGGAGCCCGTCTTGCCCGCGACCGTAGTCGAGCACGTCCACGACGTTGCGATGCCGTACCTTGGCCGCGCTCCGCGCTTCCCGCATGAAGCGTTCGATCGCTGTATCGCTCAGGTCGCCGAGCACGAATTTCAGCGCGACCGTGCGCCCGAGCTCGCGGTGACGTGCGCGCCAGACCGCGCCCATGCCGCCTTCACCGATCGCGTCGATCAGCTCGTACTTGTCGGCAATGACGGCCCCAGACTCCACGGCGCGCTGACGTTAGCGGAAAACGTCGAGGCACGTCGGGTCGGAAGTTCGCGCGCCGAGCTTCAGGGCGCGAGCGCTGTGGTGACCTGAGCGCCGATCCGATCCCAGACGGCGCGTGATCCCGTTCGCGAGAGGTGGACCCCGTCGACGGTGGAGCCCTCACGCACGGGCACACTCCGCGGGTCGATCACCACGCCACAGCGCGCGGCGCGCGTTCCCGCCGCTTGGGCGTCTTGTACTCGGTGGATCCGTTCGGACCAGCCCGCGCGCTCGCCGTTCGCAGGCAAGATGACCACGGCACGCCGCGCGCCCGCGTCGCACAGCGCCGACACGAAGGCGGTCACGCGCGCCGTGTAGCGCTCGATCCAGCGCGTCTCCTGTCGCCAGACGATCCACGAAGCGCTGCCGCGATCGTGCGACTCGTCCGTGGTCAGCCGCACGGCCTGCGTGTCGTTACCGCCCATGTAGACGATGACGCCGCGCATGCTGCTCAGGCTGCCGATCGTCGGGATCGCGCCCTGCCAGTCGAAGAAATCAGGTCGCGCGAGCCCCGTGCTCGAGTGGCCCATTCGGCGAACCTGCATCCCGGTTCGCTCGAGCTCGCTCTCGATCATTCGTCCGAACGCGCCGTTCACGGACGACGAGCCGAGCAGGATCACGTCGTCCGCCGACTCCGGCGCTCGGCGACGCTGCGCATCGACACCGAGCGGACACAGCGCGAGCAGGAAGGCCGAGAGCGTGACGAGCGCGGCCAGCCGGGCCGTGACCCCCGCAGGCGCGGCCGCCGCGGTGGCGTCGTTCACGGCGATCGGATGGTGGCTCAGCGCCACGAGCGCGCCTTCCGGGTCGCGCACGTACAGAGTGAACGGGCTCTCCCGCTCCACCGAGAACCCACGAGCGGCGAGGCGCGCGCGCCACGCGTCCCGCTGATCGACTCCGATCGCGAGCGCCACGCAGTGCCAGCCGGGCTGGTCGTCCGCCCGCGCGGTCTCGCCCGGCTCGGCGCGCTCGACCGCGAGGAAAGCTCCCGCGCCGAGGTCGAGCCAGATCGATCTCGACGCGCCGCGCTCATCTTGGTGGCGGTTCGAGACGCGAAGGCCGAGCACGCCCGAGTAGAAGGCCTCGGCTCGAGCCAGGTCCTTCACCTTCACGGCGAGATGGTGGAGCGCGAGCGGCGGCGCCGTCGAAGAGTCATCCGACATGGCAAGCGCTGTCTAGCACGCGCACCACGCGCGACTCAGTGCCCGACCGAAAATGTCGGTCCGGCACTTCGCCTTCTCATCGGGGCCGATACGCGCGATACGCGGCCCCCTCCATCCCGAGTGAATCGGGATGGAGCCACCCCCCGTAGCGCTGCGCGAGAAGGCGAGACCCGTTTCTGGTCACGCCTTCAGTGCGCGTGCTCGCGGTGCTGAGCGGTGTGGGCCCGGAGGTTCGCGATGTGCGCGCTCGCCACGAAGATCACGCCGAGCACGGTCAGGCCGGTCTCGGCGGGGCTGGTCTCGAGGGCACCGACGACCAAGCGGCTCAGGAGGATGAGACCGATGCCGGCGAGGAAGAGCCCCAGCGGAAGCGGCTTCTTGTGATCGCGAAGATAGCCCGGGACGAGCGCCCAGAGGCCGATGCAGAGCGCGCCGAGCAGGAGCGGGAGCTCCATCCACTCCATCGCGGTCCCGACGCCGAGCGCGCCCGAGCCCATTCCGCCGATCCCGAGCGCTGGCGCGAGCGCCACCGCGGAGGAGACCACGCAGTGCACGGCGCAGGTCATCGACACGCCGATTCCGAGGCGGTCGAAGAGTCCGTTTCGGTCGGAGTCCGTCGGATGGACGTGGGGGGCGGTCACGGCTCGGCTCACGCAAAGCAGTCAAACACGGTCCAAGTGCTTCTGCAACACGACTGCGGATGCCAGCCGATCGCGTCTACGCCAAAGGCGAGATCTCACGGAAGATCGCGAGGGCTTTCTCGATCTGGGGTCCCGTCACGTAGGGGGCTGGCCCCAGCCGGAGCAGATCGCCGCGCGCATCCGCGAAGACCCCGCGCTGCCGGAGCTGCGCGACCACGGCGCTCGCGTCCTCGACGCGGATCGAGACGAAGCCGCCGCGAAGCGCATCGGGCCGCGGCGTGCGGACGTCCCAACCCTCGAGCCCATCGAGGATGCGCGCCGTCTGCTCGAGCGAGAGCGCACGCAGCCGGGGAACCGTCAGCGCGAGCGCGTCGAAGAGCTCGATCACCGCGACCGCACGATAGTGGCTCGTCGGATCGTAGGTGCTGCCCGCGAAACGATCCGCGGGACGTGTCCCGTACCCGAGCGGACCGCCGTCGCGCATCGCGCCGAGGTGGGCGAAGTCGCTGAACCAACCCGTGTAGATCGGGCGCAGCGCGCACGCGGGTGGCACGCGGAGAAAGCAGCAGCCTTCGCCCCACTGCGCGTACTTGTAGCCGCCCGCGACGACGAACACGTTCGCTCCGAGCTCCGAGATAGAGAACGGGACGGCGCCGAACGCATGGTAGGCGTCGACGAGCATCTCGACGCCGAGCGCTTCCGCGCGAAGCGCGAGCCGGTCGAGCCCCGGGACGATCGACGAGGTCTCGAAGAGCACGCTCGAGACGAGGACGGCGCTGGTGCGTTCGTCGAGCGCCTCGGCGAGCCGTGTCGCGAGCGTCGCGAACGGGTCGGCCTCGACCATGACGACCTCGAGCCCCGCTTCCGACAAGCGCGTCAGCTGTCGATGGGCGCTGTGGAACTCGCCGCTCGTCGTGAGGATGCGCGGCCGCGCGCGGAGATCGAGCGCCGACAGAAAGCGGGCGACGAGCTCGTGCGTGCTGCCTCCGAGCGCGATCTCGTCGGGCTGGGCCCCGATTCGGCTCGCCACGGCCTGTCGGACCCGCTCGGCCGCGCCGAACGCAGCGCCCCACTTGTCGTCCACGTCACGCGCCGCGTCTTCGAACGCTCGCAGCATTCCTTCGCGCGCGACGTCCGGCCACGCTTGATGCGAGTGCCCCGTGAGCAGGATCCGATCGCCCTGGAGGAAGGCGCTGTAGTGCTCGGCGAGCGAAGCGGGGTCGATGGGCTGCACCGGGAAGGCCTATCGAACGCAGCCGTCGCGGGCAAGACGCCACGACGGAAAAGGAAACGGCCGCGGGTCACGCGGCCGTCTCACTCACGCCGTTCTAGTCAGGCTCAGCGGCAGACGCCGTCGATGCAGCTCTGGGTCGCGATGCAGTCCGCGCCGGTCATACAGTTGCTCGTCGCTTCGTTGGTCGTCGCGCAGACCATGTCGATGCAGAAGTTGAACTGTACGTCGAAGCGCGGGCACTCAGCATCCATCGAGCAAGGCGACCGGCAGGTGCCGTTCCGGCAGACCGAGCCGGCAGCGCACGCGTGCGCCGCGCCGCACGTCGGGTTCGGGAGGTCGTTGTAACGGCACACGCCAGCGGTCACGTCGCAGTAGCTCCCCGCGGCGCAGTCCGTGTCGACCGTGCAGCCCGGGCGGCAACGCGTGTCCACGCAGAGCTGACCGGCGCCGCAGTCGGCGTTGACGACGCACTCACCGGCCGGCGGGATCACCTCGCGGCAGAAGCCGTCGGTGCACATCGCGCCCGTGGGGCAGGGGTTGTCCAGGCCGCACGCGCTCGTGCAGGTCTGGTTCACACACACGCGGCCGGCGCCGCACTCGCTGTTGAACTGGCAGGTCTCGGCGTCCGTGCGGCAGGTGCCGTCGACACAGCTGGAGCCAGTCGCGCACGGCGTCGTCGCGTCGCACTCGTGATGGATCGAGACCTCGCACGTGCCATCGGTGCAGATCTGGCCGGCATCACAGTCGTCGGCCGACTGACAACCGGGCCGGCACTCCATGTCGCGGCAGATGAGGCCGCCAGCGCAGTCGGCGGTCGTCGTGCACGCGCAGGTCAGGTTCGTGACCGTCGTCTCCGCGTTCGCCACGCAGAACCCCTCTGCGCTGCAGCTCGGCCAGCCGAGCGAGTGACAGAGGTCAGTGCCCGCCTCGTCGTGGGTGCACTGCGTTGTGCAGCCGAGCGACGTGCAGTCGCTCCCGGCGGCGCACTCGTAGTCGCACGCGCACGCCACCCGCCCGGGCGGCGTCACGTTGCGGCAGCCGAGACCGTCGCAATAGAAGCAGCCTGTGTCGTCACAGTACCGATTCTCTTGCTGACAGCCGATGAGTGCCAGCGAAGCCAGGCCCATGAGGCCGACGGCTGCTGTGACACGGGTGAAGCGATGAGCGTCCACTTCGCACCTCCGCCGGGACGGTCTACGCCTCGGGCACATCCACCCTTACCAAGAATCGGGCCAGCAGTCCGCTGGGTCTCGATCCTCGCATTCTGAGCGAATCGCGTGTGATCCGCGAATTGTCCGCGAACGCCCGTTCACAGGAGGGGACGTGAACGTTGTCGGCCGGTCGCGTGTAGGATGGGTCGGTGCGCTGGGTGCTCGCCACGTGGGTCGCGCTCGTCGGCTGTGGCGGAGCCCCGGTGCGCGAGGAGCCTCGTCACACGGTGCACGCGCTCGCGGCCGCGCTGCGGGAGCGCGATGCGGCCGGGCTGGCGGCGCTCGTGGAGCGGCCCGACGCCGAGATCGCGCGCGAGCTCGCAGACGCTCCCGACCAGCTCGCCGTCCTGGCCGACAGAATCGAGGCCGCGCCGCTCGAAGAGCGAGCACGCGTGTATGTCGTGTCCGGCGAGCGCCTGCGTGTCGTGCGTGAGGAGGGCGCCTGGCACATCGACCGAGGCGTTCTCGGCGCTCCCGCGCTCATGACCCCGGAAGACGCCGTCCTCGCGCTGCACGACGCCCTGGCTCGAGCGCGCTGGAACGATCTCGCGGCGGTCCTGGCGAGCGGGCCGCGCGCGGAGCTGGAGGACGAAGCTCGTCGCTGGCTCGAAGGGACGCGCGACGCGGACGCGCTCGACGTCAGCATCGAAGGCGACGCCGCCATCATCCGGACGCCGACAGGGGGGACGATCGAGCTCGCCCGGGAGGGGGGCGAGTGGCGGATCCTCGAGCTTCGGTAGCGCCCCGCTCGGGGCCGCGCCGCCGAGCTCAAGGCGTGACCAACAACGGTCGCGCCTTGTCCTTTCCCCAGCGTGAAGCGCTGGGAATTTCTCTCAGTCGAAGGGAGCTGACCAAAGTATTTGGTCAGACCTTCAGTCCTGGTACAGCCTCGCGCCGCTTCCCTGGAGATAGTTCCGCATCGTCGTGGGCACCCGCAGCGACCAGGCCTGAATCTCGGGGACGAGCACGGTGACGAGCGGGTTGTCTCCCGGATCGGCGAGCAACGCCCAGACGAGCAGGCTGCGCGTCCGATCCTCGGGATACGCGCGAACCTCGAGGAAGCCGTGAGCCGAGCGCACGTCGTGCGGGCGAGCCTGTTCGATGTCGAAGGAGGCGCGTCGTGCACGCTCCGTGAAGCTCACGCGTAGCGTGTAGCTCGCGGAGATGATCCCGTACGAGTGCCGAACGAACACGAGCTCCTCGTCGCCCGTTGGCGTCTCGAGCCGGGTCTCCGCGGTCTGCGGAAGCATGTGACGCCACTCGCCGACGTCCTGGATCGCTCGCCAGACCTCCGCGCGCGGCCGCTCGATGACCTGGTAGCTCGAGCCTCCGACGAGCTCGCGCCCTTCGCGGGTCTCGCGTCGGGGACGGGTCACGAGCCCTCCGTGATCGAGGCTGGCGCGCTCCGCAGAGGTGAAGCGACCGTCCTGAGCGCCGCTGGAGGGCGGGGCCCACGCCAGCGCGACGAGCGCGACGGCGAGAACGGCAGCGATGCGGGGAACGACCATGTGGCCTTACCCTACAACGTGATCGCTCTGGAGCCTATTCAGGCCGCGCGAAAACGTCGTTGAACCGCTTCAGGAACCGTCGACGGCGCCCACATCGGCGGGCGGAACGCTGGTTCGCGGTGGCGTGCCCGGGTACCAGGCGTGAAAGGGCTCCCGGTCCTCACACGCAGGTCGATCCGCCGGTGGACAGTAGATCCGCATGTGAAAATGGTTCCGGTGCGGGTGGCCGTGCGTCGGCTGGATCATCACCTGCTCGGCCCGCGCCAGCGCGCGCGCCGATGCGTGGCGTCGTCGTCCGGTGGCGAGCAGTCGCGTCCTCAGCGTGTTGGCGACGAAGATGTACTGGACCCGAGCATCGGGGTCCGTGACCAGCCGCGAGACGAGCTCCCAGTTGCGCGCGTCGTCGAACCGCAGCGACTCGTTCGGGGGAAGCCCATGCCCGTTGTGGTCGAAGTTCGCGAAGCCAAACGGGTCGAACGTGTGGTTGGCCGCATCCACCATGTAGAACGCGATGTCCGCATCCCGCCCGTTCCGGTGGGAGCGATGGCCGGCGAGCGCGCCGCCACGTCGCGCGGAGAGCTCTCCCACCGAAAGGCGTGCCCCCGGGACGCGCCGCGCGACCTGCGCTGCCGCACGCTCGAGGACGTGGACGAGCTCTTCCGTTCCCCAGAAGTTCCCATTCGGCGCGTACTCGCCCGTGTACCGGACGGTCTCCGACTCGCGGAGGAGCACCCCGTTTCGCAGCGACCCACCGAAGGGCAGCCCGACCGACTGGCTCGGGTGAGCTGCGCGGGTGGTCGCGCGCCTGCGCTCGGCGTGCTCGTGCGGCGTCGCGGCAGCCGGCATCGTCGCCCCGAGCATCGCCACTGCGGCGACGCTCGCGAGGATCGATGAGGCTTTGGGCCCGCGCATCCGTCCAAGAGAGCCCGACGCGCGCGATTCCCGCAAGAAAACGGCAGGACGCGACTCCTCCACGCTAGGCTCGGCCAATGCTCGGCCGACGCGCATGCTCGTTTCTTCTGGTGCTGGTGCTGGGCTCCTGCGGTGGCGCGCAGCACACGGCCACGTCGCGATCGGGAACCGACGCGCGGGTGACCGAGCCCGAGGTGCTCGCTGCGTCGTCTGGGCCCCGCGACCTCGCGCGCGATGCGACGTTCGCAGATCTGGTCGCCATCGTCGCTCGCCAGGACCACCTGCGCGACTCGGACTCCGACGCGGGGTGCATCCTCCGCACGACCGAGACGGGGTTTCGCATCGACGCCGATCTCGCCGTCGCGGTGCGCCCGCTCCCGGAGGTCGCGACGGATCTCGATGCACGCCTCGAGCACACGCCCGGCCCCGTTCGGGTGCTGACTCGCTACGGTAGCTACGGCGAGACGGGGCAGCTCGGCGCGAGCGCGCTCACGACCACGGCGCCACCCCGAACGCCCGTCGCAACGCTCCTGGTGCTGACCGATCACGGCGTCTACGTGCGCGACACCGATCACGCCGCGCTCTCGACCGGTGCCATCTCCCTCGATTCCATCGGGCCAGCGGTGGCTGCGTCCACGACGATCTTCGTCGCGAGCGAGGGCGGAGTTCCGCTCGCGCAGCTTCGCGCGCTGCTCGGCGCGTTCCCTCCCGGGCTCGTGGGACACGTCGGGCTCGCGCTCCTCCTCGCCGCCGACACGCGCCTGCCCGACGCCCCCACGCTCGAAGCGCCCGAGGAGGTGCCGCTCTGCACGGCGGGGCTCCCCGAGCTCGATGACGCCGCGCGGCTGGGCGATCTCTCGTCGGAGCGGCTCGTCGCGGGGCTCGCGCCGCTGCGGTCCGCGGGCGAGATCTGCGTCGGCACGAGCACGGGCGCCGGTGCGCGAGGCGGCCGAGTGGTCGTCGACGTTCGTGTCGGACCGCGTGGCGTCGTCTCGGCTGCGTGTGTTCGTGAGGACGAGACCGACGATGCGACGCTCCGCGCGTGCCTCGTTCGCGCGCTCCGCGAGCTCGTGTTCGACGACCCGGGTGGCGTGCTCGACTTCGAGCTTCCCCTCGTCCTCGCGCCGGGCCGCTCGCATCGTCAGCGAGCGCTGTGCGAATGACCTCCGTGGTATTCCTGGCGGACTGGGGTATTCCGTCGACGAGCGCTCGCGGTGGGCGTTCCGTCTCCGGGTGAACAAGCGATGCCGCGTCATCTCCTCGCGATCGATCAAGGCACCACCGGCTCGACGGTCCTCGTCGTCTCGGAGGACGGCCGGGTCCTGGGCCGGCACACCAACGACTTCCCTCAGTACTTCCCTGAGCCCGGCTGGGTCGAGCACGAGCCCGACGAGATCATCCGCAGCGTCTTCGACGCGATCCCTCGTGCCTACGAAGCCGCCGGCGTCGACCCGAAGGACTGCGCCGGGATCGGGATCACGAACCAGCGGGAGACCGCGGTCGTGTGGGAGCGCGCGACGGGCAAGCCGATCCATCGGGCCATCGTCTGGCAGGACCGGCGCACTGCCGCTCGTTGTCGAGAGCTCGCCGCTGCGGGCCACACGCCTCTGTTCCGCTCCAAGACCGGGCTCGTCCTCGATTCGTACTTCAGCGGCACGAAGGTCGAGTGGATCCTCGACCACGTCGCAGGGGCGCGCGCGCGCGCCGAACAGGGGCTGCTCGCGTTCGGTACGATCGACTCGTTCCTGGTGAACCGGCTCTCCGGCGGAGCCGTGCACGCGACGGACACGACGAACGCGTCGCGCACGCTGCTCTTCGACATTCAACGCCTCGCCTGGGACGACGAGCTTCTGGGCCTGCTCCGCGTGCCCCGGACCATGCTGCCCGAGGTTCGCGCGAGCTCCGAGATCGTCGCGCACACGAAGGGCGTGCAGGGGCTACCCGATGGCATCGCCGTGGCCGGCATCGCCGGCGATCAACAAGCGGCGCTCTTCGGTCAGACGTGCTTCGCGGTGGGGGACGCGAAGTGCACCTACGGCACGGGGGCGTTCCTGCTCGTGAACATCGGCGATCGCGCGACGCCTTCGAAGAACGGGCTGGTGACGACGGTCGCCTGGACTCGGAACGGCGAGACGACTTACGCGCTCGAAGGCAGCGCGTTCATCGCCGGCGCGGCCGTTCAGTGGCTGCGCGATGGGCTCGGCATCATCCGGCAGTCAGCGGACGTCGAAGCGCTCGCGCGCACCGTCGACTCCTCCGACGGCGTCTCGTTCGTCCCGGCTCTGTCCGGCCTCGGCGCTCCTCACTGGGATCCTGACGCGCGCGGGCTGATCACCGGCATCACGCGCGGGACCAAGGCCGCCCACATCGCCCGTGCGACGCTCGAGGGAATCGCGTTCAGCGTTGCGGATCTGGGTCGCGCGATGGAGGCCGACATGGGCGGGCGAATCACGCGGCTGCGCGTCGATGGAGGTGCGTCCGAGAACTCGCTGCTGATGCAGTTCCAAGCGGACATCCTCGACGTGCCGATCGATCGCCCCGCGAACGTGGAGACGACTGCGCTCGGAGCGAGCTATCTCGCCGGCCTGGCCGTCGGTCTGTACGCCGACCTGGACGCCGTGAAGAAGGCGCACCGCATCGCGCGCTCGTTCGAATCGGAGATGGTGGCGAAAGATCGCAGTGCGCACCTGTCTCGTTGGGCGACCGCGGTCGCGCGCGCCCGCACCATCGGATGAGGTTGCCCCGGGAAGAACGGGAGAGGCTAGGATGTCGGACATCGACACCGGCCCGACAGTAGAGGCGAGATGAGCTCCGACGAAGACAAGCCCAGCGAGTCCAGTGACAAGCCTCTGAAGCAGGTGCCTGTCGCGTGGGAGGCGCTCGAGGATGCGTTCGAGAACAACGCGCCCGAGGTGCACAGCTATCTCCACCTCGACAACGGAGAGGTGATCCGCATCGTCGACGGCATCGCGGACCCGGGGATGCACCAGCGTGTGATGGGTGACGCGCAGTATCTCCGCGTCGATCCGGTGAGCTCCCGCGAGCAGTACCGCTGGATGGAGCGATTCATCGCCACGGTCGAAGAAGGCGAGTTCCGCGACAAGCTCGTGGCCTCGATCGACGGCAAGGGCGCGTTCCGGCGCTTCAAGGACGTGCTCATGGCGTTCCCCGTGGACCGCGAGCGCTGGTTCACGTTTCGCACCGAGCGCTTGCGCGCATGCATGGAGACGTGGCTCGCCACGCACGGGATCGAGGCGGTTCCTCGCGTGGAGTGGCACGTGCCGACAGCTGATGAGGTTCAGAAGCCCGAGGTCGAGGACAAGCCCGGGAAGAAGACGCGGGCGCAAGTGGCGGAGGTGCAGCGCAAGCGGCTTCATGACGCCGTCGACGTGCTCCCGGCTCGCGAGCTCGATGCCGCGCTCGCTTTCCTCGAGTTCTTGCGCGAGCGAAAGCACCTGCCGCGCGCGAAGGTGCGCGTCGAGGGCGAGTCGGAGGCGCCATCCCCGGCCGCCATCGAGGGCGAGTCCAAGGCCGACGCCTGATCCCGCCGATGGGACGCCATCGCCTCCCGTTCGGGCTCCGGGCCGCGCGTTGCTGCGTGTTCTGCGCGGTGGTCGTCGCCGGCTCGGCCAGTGCGTCCTTTCTGCACGCGCAGGAGGAGCCTCTCCCGGTCGAGGCGCTCGTCGCCATCGTCGGCGGCGAGACGCCTCAGCAAGGGACCGACCTCGTGCTGCTCTCGGATGTGGAGCTGCGCGCACGGCTCGATCTCGGGCCGAGCGGGCCCACCGTTCGGCCCACGCGAGCGCTGCTCGCTGCCACGCTCGATCAGATCGTCGGCGAGCTGCTCATCGCGCGCGAAGGCACCCGGTTGCATGCGACCGAGCCGCGAGAGGCGGACGTCGCAGCGCAGCGGGATCGTCTCGTCGCGACTCTCGGCGGCGAGGCGCGTCTCGTTCAGCTCCTCAGCGAGATGCACGCGACGGAGGCGGAGATCGACGTCATCGCGCGTCGTCGCGCCTACGTCGATGCGTTCCTTCGCGCCAACCTCGAGGGCACGACGACCGTGAGCGATGCCCGCGTCGAAGAGGTGTTCGCAAGCGGCGACCATCCTTTCGGCTCGATGCCGTTCGAGACGGCGCGCGAGCCGCTCCGCGCGTGGCTCGCCCTGCGCTCGCTCGCCGACGACGTGGCGCGCTGGGTGACCGTGCTTCGGCAGCGAACGGTCGTCCGTGTGCTCGTGCCTCTCGGCACGGCCGCGTCGGAACCGGAACCGAGCGCGACGGCGCGTGGCGAGTCAGAGTCGGCGCCGCCGGAGGAGTCAGAGACCGATGTCGCACGGTGAGAGCAACAGTCTTCGCGTCGTGGTCGCGGCTCTGGCCGGAAACGTCCTGATCGCGGTCTGCAAGTTCGTCGCAGCATTCTTCTCGGGGAGCATCGCGACGCTCGCGGAGGCCGTGCACAGCGTGGCGGACTGCGTGAACCAGGTGCTGCTGATGGTCGGCATGCGCCGCTCCGAGCGCCCGCCGACGATCCTGCATCCCTTCGGTCACGCAGCCGAGAGCTACTTCTGGCCGTTCATGGTGAGCATCCTGCTCTTCGTGCTCGGGAGCGCGTTCGCGCTCTATGAGGGCACCCACGATCTGCTCGCGCACATCAACGGCACTGCGGTGGAGTCCGACGGTAACCGGCTCTGGAGCTACGGCGTGCTCGGCTCGTCCTTCGTGTTCGAGGCGTACTCCTTCAGCATCGCGTTCACCGAGTTCCGGAAGATGCAGGGGAAGCGAACGCTCTATCAGACGCTCCTCCACGCGAAGGACCCGACGATCCCCGTCGTCCTCGCCGAAGACAGTGCAGCGCTCGTCGGGCTGGGCATCGCGCTCCTCGCTGTCGGGCTCTCGGACCTCACGGGTTGGTCGGGCTTCGACGGCATCGGCTCGATCCTCATCGGCATCCTCCTCGGGTTCATCGCGTACTTCCTGTCGAGCCGGACCCACTCTCTGCTGCTCGGCGAAGCGGCGAGCCCGGAGGATCGGGAGCAAGTGATCGCGATCGTGAAGAGCGTTCCTGGGGCGGTCGGCGTGAAGCAGCTCCTCTCTATGCACCTCGGTCCGACGGCCGTCGTGCTGGCGCTCAAGGTCGAGTTCGTCCGCGATCTCGACATGAAGAAGCTCGAGGAGGCGATCGACGCGCTCGAGCGCGCCATCCGTGGGCCGATGCCGCACATGCGCTACATCTTCGTGGAGCCGGACTCCGACTACACGCTCGACCTCGACGCAGCGCGGCCGATCGTCCCCAAGGGCCAAGAAGACCGCTGACGCGTGTCGACCCTTCGGGCGATGGAGCACGGGGATCTCGACGCGGTCCTCGAGATCGCGGGCGCCTCGTTCGATCCGCCGTGGACGCGGGAGCAGTTCGAGCTCGAGCTCGAGCGTTCGTTCGCGAGCTGCACCGTCGTCGATGTGGGCGGTGTCATCGCGGCCTACTCCATCTCGTGGCTCATCGCGGGAGAGCTCGAAGTGCTCGCCGTCGCGACTCATCCGGCGCACCAACGCGCGGACCATGCGAGAGAGCTCGTGATCAACCTCCTGCGAGGCGCGAGCCTCGCCGGCGCCTCGAGCGGCTTCCTCGAGGTGCGCGCCGACAACCCTCCTGCGATCGCGCTCTACACGTCGCTCGGCTTCGCGCGCATCAGCTGCCGCGCGCGCTACTACGCGGACGGGACCGACGCCGTGATCATGGCGTGGAAGGCGGCGACATGAGCACCGCTGCGACGAGCGCGAGGAAGAGCGAGAGGAGGATCCCGGCTGCGATCCCTAGCGGCCGGAGGACCTTTTCGCCGCCGCGGTCGGCGACCGCCATGCCGCCGAAGGCGCCGAGCAGGAACAGCGTGAACGTCGTCGGTACGGTCGGATAGCCCTGACCCGCCTCGTCGCTGACGAGGAGGAAGATCGCGTAGTTGAGCAGCAGGCCGAGGGAGCCGCCCGCGATCCATCCGAAGACGGTGGTGAGCCGTCTGCGGAACGCGAGATCGCTCGGGCTCCGGCTCGGGTCGCTCTGCTCGCTCATGCGGGCGAGCGTTTAGCCCGATTCGAACGCGGGCGCCCGCTCGAGCGAGCCCCTCCCAGAGGGGGGCCGCGAGCGGTGCTGAAGCGCGCGTTTTGCGGAGCAACCGAGGCGCTCCGATCCCTCCACACTCGGGCGGCGCCACGTTTCCTCTTCCGTCCGCCCAAGGGTCTCGGCGGTCGGGTGCTCGAAAGGGCGCCGTGCCAGCGCGGCGAGTGCGGACCTTGTGCTAGTGTCCGCCCCTCTTTCGCGACCCTTCTCGCACGACGAGGAAGTAGCCTGTGGCCAAGGACAAGAAGCAGCAGAGCTCGGACGACGACCTCGACCTCGGCGCCCTCTCGGCGCTGGTGCGACCCTCCGTCGCGCCACCGTCGCACGGCGAGAGTGATGGTGATGACGCGAAGCTGGACCTCCGGGCGCTCGTCGCCTCGGTGCCTCCACCCTCGGTCTCGGTGCCGTCACCGGCGGTCGAAGCGCCCGCGGAGGCGAAAGCAGAGCCGGCGAAGCGCGAAGGCAAGAAGACCGGCGCGGGCGGTGGCGAAGCGAAGAAGGCTGACGCGAAGAAGGGCGAGCAGCGCGCCGTCCCGGAGCGTGCGGTCGTCGCCGTGCCCGCTCCCGCGCCTGCGAGCAACAACGGGCTCTACATCGGTCTGGGCGTCGGGCTCGCCGTCGCGCTCGGCGTGTTCGTCATGAGCCGCACCGGCGGGGCCACCGAGGCGTCTGCGCCCGTCGCCGCCCGAGAGCCCACCCACGAGCCGGCCGCGCACGGGCCGTCCACCTTGGAGCCCGACGAGCGCCCCGCGCCGCGCGAGGACACCCTCGCCGAGGCGCCGCCTCCTACCGTGGCGGTAGCAGCCGAGGCTCCCACGGAAGACGGAACGGACCCGGTCGAGGACACCGACCCGTCGCCGGCGCCCGCCGTGGCGGTTGCCGCGCCGAGCTCGTCGCGCTCGTCGTCGCGCTCGTCGTCCCGCGGGACGACCTCGACGCCGGCCCCCAGCACGACCGCTCCCACCACGACCGCCGCCGCGACCCCGTCGGCGCCCACGCCTGCGCCGACTACCGCCCCGGCGCCGTCGCGCGCGGCCACCACGACCGCCTCCACGGGCGGCGCGCACCTCGACTCGGTGCTCGATCAGGCGCTCGGATCACATCCGACCACGCCCGCCCCGCACACGACCGCGAGCGCGCACCCGCCGCCGCCGTCGGCGAGCCTTCCTGAGACGCCCAGCCAGGCGGACGTTCGCCGGGTGCTCGCGAGCGTGATGCCGCAGATCCGAACCTGCGCCGGAGAGCAGGTCGGTCTCGCCGTCGCCACGCTCATGGTTCGCAGCGATGGGAGCGTCACGAGCGCGGCCGTCGGCGGCAGCCCGTTCGGCGGGACTCCGCAGGGCTCGTGCATGGAAGGCGCGCTCCGCGGTGCGCATTTCCCCGCGTTCCGGCAGCAGACGTTCCGGGTCCAGTACCCGATGTCGATCCGCCCCTCTTCCTGACCCTCAGCGTTCCCGAGCTACCGCGCGCCGGCGTCCGACAGGACGACCGGCGCGTCCGCTTTTTGGCCGCCGGCGATCTTTTTTCCGACCCCCATCGAGTGGGTGACTCGACCGTGATCCCACGGGATCAACCACAACCCATTGTGGAGGTCACTGAGTGAGCCCCACCACTGCTCGACGGAAACCGTTGCAAGGCCAACTCGCCGATCGTACAACCAGCCGTTCGTTCCAGGACGTTTCCGACCGTCTTCGAGGGCCTCTTTCCCGATGAAAATCACCAAAGTCGAGATCTGCGGCTTCAAGTCCTTCGTCGATCGGACCGTGGTCCACATCGACCACGACGTGACCGCCATCGTCGGCCCGAACGGGTGCGGCAAGTCGAACATCGTCGACGCCATCCGCTGGACCATGGGCGAGCAGTCGGCCCGCAACCTGCGCGGCAAGTCGATGGACGACGTCATCTTCAACGGCAGCGAGAGCCGTGGCCCGCACGGCTTCGCGGAGGTGACCCTCACCTTCGACAACGCCGATGGGCTAGCGCCCCCGGAGTACCGCGACTACGCGGAGATCGCCGTCACCCGCCGGCTCGATCGACAGGGAAACAGCGACTACTACATCAACAAGGCCGCCGTCCGCTTGATGGACGTCACCGAGCTCTTCCTGGGCACCGGCGTCGGCACCAAGGCCTACTCGATCATCGAGCAGGGACGCATCGGGTACATCGTCTCGTCGAAGCCCGAGGATCGCCGCCACCTCATCGAGGAAGCGGCCGGCATCACGAAGTTCAAGGCGAAGAAAAAGGCCGCGGAGCGAAAGATCGAGGGCACGCGCGCGAACCTGCTGCGCATCGGCGACATCGTCGCCGAGATCGAGAAGAGCCTCGGCTCTCTGAAGCGACAGGCGCAGAAGGCCGAGCGCTACAAGGCGTATCGCACCGAGATCAGGGATCTCGAGCTGCACGTGGCCTCGCACCGCTTCCTCGAGCTGACGGTCACGCGTCGCGTGGTCGACGACGAGCTCGGGACCGGATCGGGGACGCTCGAAGGTCATCGCGCCGCGCTGCGCGTGCGAGAAGCGGAGCTCGACACCGAGCGGCTCGCCGTTCGAACGGCGGAGACCGCCGCCGAGCGCGCCAACGAAGCGGCGCACGCGCTCGATCAGTCGGTGCGCACGCTCGAGGGCCGGATCGCGCAGAGCCAGGAGCGGCTCGCGGGGCTTCGCGAGAGCGAGCGTCTCTCCGAGCGCGAGATCGACGATCAGGCGGAGCGCCGCGCCGTGCTCGGGGCCGAGCGAGACCTTCTGCTGTCGACGCTCGCGGAGCTCGAGTCCGTCGAGAAGAGCGAGCAGGCCGAGCTCGAGCGCGAGACGGGGATCCTCGAAGCGCGAAGGGTCGCGGCGAGCGATGCGGAGGCGACGGTCTCGGCCTCCCGCGCGAACCTGTCGTCGGCCGAGCAGCGCATCGCGCGCGCCGATGCCGTGCTCAAGGGCTTCGAGCGACGTCGCGACGATGCGAAGAACCGCCTCGAGAAGCTCCGCGCCGAGCGCGAGACGCTCGAGGGACAGCTCGTCGAGCTCGTCCAGGTCGGGCAGGAGCTCGATGCGCGCCTCCTCGAGCTGCGCAGCAGCAAGGAGATGACGGCGGATCGGAAGCGAGAGCTCGAGGACGAGCTCAAGGACCTTCGCGTCCAGATCCAGGAGAGCGAGCGGAACGTCGATCGTCTGCGCGGCGAGCTCGCCGAGAGGCGTTCGCGGCTTCGATCGCTCGAGGAAATCCAGCGCCGCTTCGAGGGCGTCGGAGCCGGCGTCCGCTCGGTGATGACCAAGCTCGGGACGAACGACGACGAGCGTCAGAAGAAGGGCGTGCTCGGCCTCGTCGCGGACCGGCTGGAGTGCCCGGAGCCTCTGACGAACGCGCTCGCGGGCGCGCTCGGCGATCGGCTCCAACACGTGGTCGTGCGCGACCTCGAGGCGGGCCTCGCGGTGCTCTCGTTCCTGGAAGAGGGAGATCGCGGTCGTGCGACCGTCATCCCGCAGCGTCCGCGCCGCGTGGTCGGGCCGCTTCCCGCGATCGAGAGCGCGGACGGAACGCCCGAAGAGGGCGTGCTCGGGTGGATGGCCGATCTCGTCCGCTCCGAGGAGAGCGACGAGTGGCTCGTGCGCTACCTGCTCTCCGACGTGCTGGTCGTGCGGGATCTCGCGGTCGCGCGTCGGCTCTTCGATCGCGGTGTGCAGGCGACGCTCGTCACCGAGCGTGGCGAGGTGCTCGGGCACGGCGGCGCGCTCACGGGCGGTCGCGGCGAGCAGGCCTCGGCGCACATGATCTCGGTGAAGCGCGAGGTGCGCGATCTCCACCACGTCGTCGCGCGTCTCGACGGTGAGATGAACACGGCGCTCGCGCGTCACGGCGAGCTGCGGAATGGAATCGCCTCGCGCCAGGCGGCGCTCGACTCGGCGCGCAACGAAGCGCACGACGCGGAGATCGCGATCGTCAAGGCCGACAAGGATCACAAGCGGGCGGTCGACGATCTGGCGCGGACGCGCGATCGCACCGAGAAGGTCGCGCTCGAGGCCGACACGCTCGCGGAGGCGCTCGTCCTGGCCGCTGGCGAAGAGACCGAAGCGACGGCCGAGATCGAGGGCGCGACGGCTTCGGCGAGCGAGGCGCGGGGCGCGCTCGAGGCGAGCAGCGAGATCTTCGCGGAGCGGAAGTCGCTCGTCGACGAGCAGTCCACGCGCGTCAGCGATGTTCGCGTCCGCGCGGCGCAGGCGCGGCAGCGCGCGGAAGGTGATCGTCAGGCGCTCGACCGGCTCGACCGGTCGATCGCCGAGCTCGGCGAGCGTGAGCTTCGCCTCCGCGGCGACCTCGAGCGGGGCGCGCGGCAGCAGGGCGAGACCATCGGCCAGCTCGCGCTCTTCCGCGAGGAGCAGAGCAGCGCCGTGGAGGGCGCGATGCGTGCGCACGAAGCCCTCTCGCTCGCTCGCGCTCTCTACGACGAGGCCAAGCAGCTCCTCGCTTCGCGCGAGGGCGACCTGCGCGAGCTTCGGCAGAAGATCGACGAGGGCCAGCGTCGAGTCTCCGACCTGACCATCGAGCTGCGTGAGCTCGAGATGGCGCTCTCGCACTTGCTCCAGAGCACGGAAGAGCGGCATCGCGTCGACGTGCGTCGCGTGCTGGGCGACTTCCACATGCGCGACCTGCCCGACGAGGCGACCAAGGAGCGCATCGAGGAGCTGCTGCGTCTGGTCGAGCGCATGGGCGAGATCAACCTGACGGCGATCGACGAGTTCGCCGAACAGGAGAAGCGCCACATCTACCTCGACGGACAGAAGACGGACCTCGAAGAGGCGCTCTTGCAGCTCGATCGCGCCATCAAGCAGATGAACCGCGAGAGCAAGCGCATGTTCAAGGAGACCTTCGAGTCCGTGAACGAGCGCTTCAAGCAGGTCTTCCCGCGTCTGTTCGGCGGAGGGCGCGCAGAGCTCCTGCTGACGAACCCGGAGGACCTGCTCGAGAGCGGTGTCGAGATCGTCGCGCAGCCGCCGGGCAAGAAGCTCGGTGCGATCGAGCTCATGAGCGGTGGTGAGAAGGCGCTCACGGCCGTCTCGCTCATCTTCGCGATGTTCCAGCACCGCCCGAGCCCGTTCTGCCTCCTCGACGAGGTCGACGCGCCGCTGGACGAGGCGAACGTCGGTCGCTTCTGCGACGCGATCCGGTCGATGACGAAGCACTCGCAGTTCATCGTCATCACGCACAGCAAGCGCACGATGCTGATGGCCGACGTGCTCTACGGCGTGACGATGGAGACGCCCGGCGTCTCGAAGCTGGTGTCCGTCGAGCTCAAGCAGGCCGCGCAGAAGAAGCAGCCAGCTCCACAGGCCGCCCCCGCCGTCGCCTGAGGCTCGAGGCGCACGAAGCCACGCGTCCCCGAGCCTCCTCCGCGGGGCTCAGGGGCGCCGGTGGAACGCCTCGCGTCCCTCGGCGTTCGTCACGATCTCGTCGACGGTGTAGCGAAGCGGGATCGCGTCGTTCCCGAGCCAGAGCGCGGCCTGGTCGTCGAAGTGCGGGCTCATCGTGCGGCCCGACTGCCCGCCGGGGAGGATGTTCTGGCCGCGCACCACGCCGTCGTGGAGCTGGACCACCATCCGCATGTTCGGCCCGTACGCGTACGTGTAGTCGCCGCTTCGGTCGAAGCTCGGGTTCGCGGCATCGACGTCGTCGAAGTCGCCGGGACGCGGGAACCAGGCCAGCTCGGCGCGGGGATCGCCGTCCGGGATCGAGTCCGCGAGCGGGAGGCGGCCCGTGTCGATCTTGAAGGCGCCGGCGAGGAGCTCCACGCCCATCACGTCGCCCGCATAGATCTTCAAGATCGACTCGAAGCGCACCTGATGGCGAAGGCCCCAGAGCCAGGCGCTCATGTCGGTCGTGCCGAAGCCGCCGAGGCCGGGCCCCTCGGGCGGGGCGCGCAGCGTCACGAGCGTGTCGACGAGCGCGCCCACGAGCGCCTCGTCGCTCCGCTCGACGGGCGTCGTGCCGCGCACGTCGAAGAAGATCGACTCGCCCGTCGCCGGGTTGAACGACGCGAGCATCTCCGGGTTCGCGGGGTCCCGGCCGTCGAAGATCCTGCGAAGCGTTCCGAGGCGGAGCGTGCGCGGATCGAAGTCGAACGCGAGGTCGATGTCCTCGTCGTCGAAGATGCGCGCGATGAGGTTTCGGAACCACTCGACGTGGATCATCGTGGCCACCGCGTCGTCCGTGTGCGCGGCGGCATCGAGATCGTAGAACGTCGTGACGCCCGAGTAGCCGATGGCGCCGCCCAGCAGCCACGCGTCCAATCGGCTGAGCGCTTCGTCCAGGCCTGCGCGATCCGAGGTGTACAGCGCGGCGAGGCGCGCCTCGTCCGCATCGAGCGGGCCGGGTCCGTCGGCGAGCGCGCGCGCGTGCTCGATCGCCGCGCGCAGCAACGGAACGTATTGTTCGCCGACGCGCGACTGGTGGTCGGCCTGGAGCGTCGCCATCGTCTCGACCGACGCCCCGTCCGACGCGACGAGGCTCGCGAGCCTCTGGTGGATCGTGTCCGCGCGATAGCCGATGGCCCATGGGCCGCCGAGGTAGAGCTCGTCGTTGCTGAGATCGCCGTCGAGCGAGGTGCCGCCGAGGTCGTTGTTGGCCGTCAAGACGAAGCCTCGATCCGGGTCGATCGAGCGCGGCCAGCGATCGAACGGGATGATGCAGCGGGATGGGTCGGTCGCGCCTGCGGCCTCGTCCGGGAAGCCGTTCGCATCGAGCGGAACGGTGAAGCCTCCGAAGCGAGTGCCGTCGAGGACCCGCTGCGGGTTTCCGCCCACCGCCCAGCCCGTGCTCGAGCCGGCCGGACGCAGGTAGTCGCGGCACGGGGTCGCGTTGTAGCCGGTGTACATGACGCTGCCGGTGTCGTCGGCGAAGAGGAAGTTCTGCGTGTACCCCGCGTTGCGTCGGGTGGCTTCGCCCATCTCCTCGACGGTGGTCGCCTCGCCGAAGACGTCGATCATCGCGAGGACGTTGGACGCGTCGAACGCGAGGTAGTCGAGCGAGAGCCCGCTGATGACGCCGTCGCCATCGAGGTCGCCCGGGATGACGGGCTGGCCGTCCATGTAGACGAGGGACTCGCCGGTGCCCGGGACCTCACCGACTGCCGGCGTGCGTCCTTCGATGCCGAGGAGGTGGCGACCGTCGAACGTCGTCCAGCGCGGGATCGTCTCGGTGCGACCGACCGACATCAGCGCGGCCACGTTGGCGATCTGGTAGTCGTCGTCGAAGCGGACGAGCGCGCGATCTTCGAGCGTTCCGCCCGCGTTCGCGAAGCGTGAGGACATGGGAAGGCCCGCAGCGTCGAGCACGATCTCCTCGCGGTACCAGTCGCTCGCGTCGGCCTCGAGGTACGTCTGGCTCCAGACGACGTGACCGTTCGTGCCCGGGCCCATCGGGATGATCCCGGGGATGCCCATGCCGAGCTGACGGCGTCCGGTCGTCTCGTCGCCGAACACGCGGGTGTCGAGGCCGAGCTGGTAGAAGATGAGCGTCGGCACGGAGAGCGCGAGGTGACCGTCCGCCGCGAACACGCTCGAGCCGTCGGTCGTGCCGGCCGACGAGATCGCCCACGCGTTCGATCCGAAGTCCACGCCACGCTCGGCGTGCAGGCCGAAGCGATCGAGCGAGTCGAGCGCGC
>JBBSAT010000092.1:0-24095 GCA_038252025.1 Polyangiales bacterium
GAGCCACCCCCTCGTATCGCTGCGCGGGAAGGCGAGACCCGTTTCTGGTCACGCCTTCAGCGGGGCACGAAGCGCGAGAGCATCTGATGGAGCGTCGTCACGCTCCGGACTGTGAAGGCGCGGTCACCGAAGCGGAGGCGTGTGCCGTCCACGAGGAGGCGCTCCTCTCGCTCGTCGAGCTGAACGTCGTTCACCCACGTCCCGTTCGTGGAACGCGCATCGCTGATCACGTGGGCGTCGTCGTCCTCGACCGCGATGCGCGCGTGGAGCTTCGAGACGCTCGCGTCGTCGATCCAGACGTCGCTCGTCGGCGTTCGACCGACGATGAGCACGGACGCGAAGGCCCCGCCCTGGCGCTTCACGAGCCCGATCACGAGGCTGTCGAGGAAGTCCGCCATCGGATCCGGTGCGTCCGGCCCGCGCTTCGTGAACTCGGTCGCGTAGCGGAACTGGTCGGTCGTGACGGTCGGTGCCGCCGCGGGCCCGACGAGAGCGAGCGATCCGAGCTGCTCGGTCAGCGCGGTGACGGGTCGCGTCCGGCAAGGCTCGACCAGGGCGCGTAGGGTGGGTGGCTGGTCGGTCACGCAGCTTCGCAGGTTAGTATGTGCCGCCCCGCGAGTTCCAGCCTCGCGGGCGGCGGAGCGAGCCGATCGATCGCGTCAGCGCGTGAACGTCTCTCTCGCACGGTACTCCGCCTTTCGCCCGCCACCGTGGCGCGTGAGCCAGCGCGTGCGCTCGGCGCGGGCGACGCGATCGGCGATCCCTTCGAGCGCGGGAAAGCGGCGCCGAAGCGTCTCGGCCGCGAAGACGAACGGAAAGCGCGCGACGGGCAAGAGCGCCCACGCGCCTGCGCTCGGCATCCGGTTCGCGCGATAGACGGCCCGCGGAAGGAAGAAGCGCGTGTAGCCGAGGTGCACGCGATGCTCGATGGCGCCGCGCAGCCGAAGCGCGAAGGGAGCCTCGGGGTCGGGCTCGAACGCGCGGGCATAGGACTGACAGAGGTGAACGCCGTCGTCGCCCGCTCGCCCACACGACTTGGCCCAGGTGACGAACGAGAGACGAAGCGCGTCCTCGATCGAGGCCGGGTACCAGCGGGGCGAGACGCCCATCAGGTGGCCGACGTAGCGCCAGAAGTGCAGCGTCGCCTCGATGTCTCTCCGCGACGGCCGATATCCCATCGCGCGCATCGCGATCCCGGGCGCGACGCTGCCGCCCATCAGCGTCAGGAGCGCGTCGGCCTGGCTGATCGGTACGCCCCACGCGTCGAGGTTCCACTCGGGGTGCGAGAGCAGACGTCGCCGCACGAACACGTGCATCACGCGCACGCGGAGGGCCGACGCTCGGCCGGGCGCACCCGGGCGCAGGCCTCCGGGCTCGCTCACCGCGATCCAGAACGCCGCGGTCTCGAGGAAGCGGTGCTTGGTGGCGGCGCCCGCGTAGGCGCCGGTGAGCGCGAGCGGCTTGGCCACCGAGCTCTCCGAGTAGGCGGCGAGCGTCACGGCGCCTGCGAAGCGGAACACGTCGCTGCCCCAGCGCCGGAAGACGCGCGCGCCGCGCTCGACCTCGTCCCAGTCGAGCCAGGGAGGGTCCGTCTCGACCTCGTCGAAGAGGCGCGCCAGCGAGGGCGGCGCGTCGTCCACCGAATGCGCGCCGCTCTCCAGCGCGCGCTCGAGCACCGCGCGGCCATGGGCTTGCCCGCGCTGCAGATAGGTCTCGTCGACGAAGGCCTCTGCGATCGGATCTGCGTCGTAGTACATCGACCCGAGCGTTCGGACGACGTCGTCGGGCAGTGCCGGGTCGAAGCCGATCGCTCGGCCGATCGCTCGAACGCGTCGCACGAAGCGCGACGACGCGCGCTCGAAGTAGCGGAACTCGCTCGGGGCGCAGCTCATCGTCCGTTCAGAACATCTGGCTCAGGTAGTGGAACGCCTGCTTACGCCACCAATCGTAGGTGTGGCTGCTGTCGGTCCCCCAGAACGCGATGTGGTTCGGGATCTGCTTTCGCACGAGCCAGCTGGCGAGCTGACCGGTCTCCGCGATGCATCCGTGCTCGTGTGCGCCGCGCCCGACGACGACGGTGAGGTGCGCCTGGCGTCGTACGCGCTCGAGCGCGCCGCCGTGGAGGTTCGGCAGGAACGCGAGCGGGTCGTTGTAATAGAGCTCCTCGCTCGACGCGAAGTCGAAGAGCTTGCTCGTGTGGTAGCGCCCCGAGAGGCAGAGCCCGCGCTGGAACGTCTCGGGGTACTTGAGCACGAAGAGCGACGCGTAGAGCGCACCGATGCTGCACCCCGTCGCCACCATGGGCATGTCCGGCGTGCGGCAGTCCTCGCGGATGAAGGGGACCAGCGTCTCGAGCACGAAGCGCTCGTAGGCGCGGTGGTGTGCCAGGCGCGCGTGGACGTCGCCCTCGCCCGTGAAGCTCCGCGAGACGTTCGTCTCGGGGCAGTAGATCTTCATGCGTCCCTGCGCGAGCAGCGGAGCGAGCGCGTCGATCATCCCGCTCTTCTGCCACTCGTGCGCGACGCCCGCGTTCGACGGGAACACGACGAGCGGGCGCCCCACGTCGCCGAAGCTCCACACGTGCGCGCGGCGACCGAGGGCCGGACTGTCGAGGAGAAGATGGCGTGGGCTCACGCCCGATTTCTTATCACGAAGGGCGCGCGGCCCAGAGAGGGTTCGTCAGCCGAAGAGCCACCAGGCGAGGGAGAGGGCGAGCCCGATCGGGAGGAGCAGCACCAGCCACGAGATGGCCGTCGCAGCGACCACGCGGCGCTTGAACTCGGCCGTGTCGTTCACGCGCGGAAAGGGCGCGTCGGGAACCGGCACGGAGAGGAACGCGCAGAGCGGTCCCCAGCCCTCGGCGACGCGAAACACGAGCAGCCGGTCGGCCGGGACCACGCGCTTCACCTCGGCGATGTGATCGTCGAACACCTTCAGCACGTGGTCCCGCTCGGCGAAGCGATCGATCACGTCCTTTCGGATGTGCGACTCACCGATCGCGCGGCTCGGATTTCCCAGGAGCGGTAGACGGGGCAGCACGATCTTGTTCGGAAAGCGCGAGAACATCGGCACGATCGTCTCGCTCATGCTCGCGTACCAGGACTCGGCGTCGCGCACCGTGAGTACGATCTTCGCGTCCGGGAACGCGCCCATCAGCTCGCGGTAGTAGATCGCCGACGGGAAATCCACGCAGGAGCCCCAGCCCTGCATGAAGGTCTTCCAGTCGACCTTCTCTCCTCGCGACGCGGCCGCCCAGGTCGGCACCTCCGCCGACCGCTTGAGCACCTCCTCCATGTGATGGCACGGCCCGAAGCCGAGGAGCTCGAGCGCGCGCTTGCGCGACGCCGTGCCCGTACGGCCGAAGCCAGCGCCGATGACGCGCGGTGTGACTTGCTCGTTCGCCGTCGCCAAGGAGACCTCCAGCAGCGGACGATCGCTCGTTCGACGCCGAGAGCGCAAGGCGAAGGCCGCGATCGAGCGAGGGCTCGATCCGCCATGATGAGCTGGACGGGCCGGCGCGGGTGCCGGCCTCGTCCAGCGGGCGCTGGCTACTCGGCCTGGACGCAGCCTTCGATCGGCCGCGGGCCGCCCGGTGGAGCGGGCTCGGTGATGTGGAACTCGACGCGGCGGTTGGCCTGACGCCCGGTGGCCGTTCGGTTCGACTCGATCGGGAGGAGCTCACCGCAGCCCCAGGCTTGCAGCCGCTCGGCGCCGACGCCGTGATCGACGAGCCAGCGCAGCACGCTCGACGCGCGCCGGCGCGAGAGATCGAGGTTCGCCGCATCGCGCCCACGGTCGTCCGTGTGGCCCTCGATCCGGATCGTCGTCAGCTGCGGGTTCGCGACGAGGACGCCCGCGACCTCCTGGAGGATCGGGAAGCTGCGATCGAGGATGACGTCGCGGTTCGTCGCGAACTCGACGCGCTGAAGGATGAAGATGGTGCCCGTCTCGGTGTCGAGCCGGACGGCCTCGGAGCAGCCGTGCGCTGCCACGGTGCCGGGGGTGAGCGGACACTCGTCGTCGACGTCGAGGACCGTGTCGCGGTCGTTGTCCGGATCGGGGCAGCCATCCGCGTCCTCGAACGTGTCGACGTCCTCGGGCTCGAGCGGGCAGCGATCGTTCACGTCGAGGATGCCGTCGTGGTCGTTGTCCGGATCGGGGACGCCGTCGGTGTCCTCGAAGCCGTCCGGATCCTCCGGATCGAGCGGTGCCGCGTCGTTCACGTCGAGGACGCCGTCCTGGTCGTTGTCCGGATCGGGGCAGCCGTCCTCGTCCTCGAACGTGTCGACGTCCTCGGGCTCGTTCGGGCACTGGTCGACGTCGTCCATCAGACCGTCGCGGTCCGTGTCGACGGGACCGGCGGGCTCCTCGATGACGACGACCGGCTCGGGCGCTCGGCAGTGCGAGTCCGAGAAGCCGATCGTGAACAGACCGCGGACATCCGGCGAGCCGTAGCCGCGGGTCAGTCCGGTGCCGGCGGCGAGGCCGATCTGCAGGCCGCAGACGGGCTCGAGGCGGAAGCCTGCGATGGCTTCGACCGGTGAGGTCTCGCGATCTCCGAAGTTGTCGAACGTGCTCGCGCCGAAGGCCTCGATGTGACCCGTCAGGCCGATGCCGTTCGTCTCCTGATCGACGATCGGGATGGTCAGGCCAGCGCCCCAGGTCAGCTCGTGGCTGATGGCGAGCGTCTGGATGCGCGCCTGGTCGGTGAAGCGGAGCCGCGCGCCCACGTTCAGCGTGATGCGCCAACCGCCGAAGCGGAGCTCACCGAGCAGCGCCGGAGCGAGCATGCCGCCCTGCTCCCCCGAGTAGCGCTGGGCCGAGTTGCCCCAGAGCGCGGTGGGAAGCGTGAACGTGGCCTGGAGCGCGAGGGCGAACACGTCCGTGCGCTCCCCGAAGAGCCGCAGACGTCCGCCGAGGTTCATGTCTCCGAGGCCGGCGCCGTCGGCCGGCGCGTACGCGAGGCCGGGCATCGCGGCGGCCCCCTCCATCATGAAGTTGATCGGCAGCCCGGCGAAGAGCACCAGTCGGTCGAAGAGGCCGACGTGCATGCTGACGTGACCGGCGAGCTGGTTTCTGACGACCTCGACCTCGTCGCGCATGCTGCCGACGGTGCGCTCGTAGACGAGCGGGTTGGCTGCGTAGTCGAGCGTGAGCTGGGCTCCGAAGCGAAGGTGGCCGCGATCGTCCGGGCGGCTCAGCGCGAAGCCGTCCTCCGCCGTCGGGGCCGGGTGAAATTGGTCGAGCGTCACGCTCTGCGCGCTCGAGACGGCCGGCACGAGGGCGAGGGTCGCCATCGAGAGCACAGTCAGGAGAGCTCGCTTCGTCGAATTCATTCTTGGACCTCGGGATCGCTGAGAAAAAGGCGGAGCGCTGGCGGAGCCAGCCGTGTGATCGGAGCGCGAGTCGGAGCGATCGCTCCCGCTCAGCAAAGACCCGCCACACGAGCATCGCCGAACGCGCCGGGCGCGTCGCAATAAAAGACGCATATCGTCGCCTCGGCGCGTCGGGTCGGGCCGCCGAGCCGGGGCCGGCACGGTCTCGCAGCGCCCGTTCCGCGCCCGCGCTACATCGCGGAGTAGACGAGCCGCACGGCCGCGAAGCGCTCGACGTCGCTGCCGCCGCCTGCCGCCGCGGAGAGGAAGGCGTGGCTCTCGCGGTACGTCACGTCCACGAAGAACTGCTCGAGGACGCGGAACCGGATCCGCGCCGATCCACCGACCGAGGCACCGCTCGCGTCGACGCCGATCGCACGGAGCGCGCCGCCCACGTCGACGATCCACTGCGCCTCGGGCGCGAGCGTGATCGTCACGAGGCGCGAGGCGATCGGGACGCTCAGCGCGAGGGTCAGCACGGGCCCCTGCAGCGTGTAGTCCGGCAGCGAGACCGGCGCTTGCGAGCTGAACGAGAGCGCCGACCACCCGAGCGCGGCGCCGATGGTGACGGCATCGAGCGAGGGCTCGACCCGGTAGGAGAACCGCGCGCCCGCCGCGATGCGCTGGGAGCGCGAGGCGGTCTCGCGGGTCGAGCCGTCGATGCGCTGGTCGGTCGTCACCAGCGCGAACGACGTCAGGTACTCGGCGTCTGCGCCGAGCGTGAGCTGACCTCGTGCGACGGGCTCGATGTCCACCGAGAGCTGGACCGCGGCGCTGGGAAAGATCGCGGTGTCGAGGCGGAGCACGCCGGCCGCCGTCGCCACGGAGAACTCGCGGGTGCCGAAGCCTGCGCCGGCCTCGATGAGCACGCGCACGGCGAGCCCGGGCGTCGCGGCGCCGGGGGCCACGCCGCCTCCGAGCTGCGGCAGCCCGCCGCGAGGCCGCGTGATCACGGCGAGCGCGAGGCGCACCTCGGCGAGCGTGCGCGCCCGGGACTCGTCCGTCAGGAGGTTGCCGCGGATGGCGTGTTCCTCGTCGAGAATCTGCAGGCCGAAGCGATCGTGGTAGGCGAGCGAGACGAGCGTCGCGCGGGAAGGACGGTTCGCGCCGACCACGAGGACGAGATCGAGATCCGGGAAGAGCTCGGGCGCGATCGCCGCGATCGTCGCGGGCGCGTCCGGTGCGAGACCCCGCGACCGGGCCTCGCGCTCGTAGCCGCCGACGTCGACGAGCGTTCCGGCCTGGGCGAGCAACGCGCGGACCTCATCGAGCAGCACGTCGGGCACACCGCGCTGCCCGATGACCAGGACAGTCGGAGGCTCGTAGCTCTCGTCCGCGAGGTCCGAGAGCTCGCTCGGCTCGCCCGCCGTCTCGCTCGACGCTTCGTCCGGCACGTCGCTCGGCTCGTCCTCGGGCTCCTGCGCCGAGAGCGGCGCCGCGACGCCGAGCCACGCGAGGCCGAGGACGAACGCCAAGCGCCTCACAGCTCGACTCCGATCGTGACCGTCGCGTCGAACGCGACGACCTGAGTGAGCCCGACGAAGTCCTGGTAGTCGATGTACGTGCCTCCGAGCGCTGCCGCGAGACGGATCGTCGGGCCGGCCTCGCCCGCCACGATCGAGCGCTCGTAGCTGAGCGCCAACCGGTGCGTCGTGAGGGGCGAGAGCTCGCGGTCGCGCGTCACGTAGAGGAGCGTGCCGGTCGCGGCGGGATACGTCGATCGATAGAACGCGGCCGCGCCCTGTTGATGGAAGCGGTAGCGAATCGCGAAGAGGCCCTCCTCGTCGTGGAGCCAGTTGAGCTGGAGCGCGGCCGTGTTGGCGTAGAGGCCCCAGTCGTCGATGTAGAAGCGGTAGTCCGCGTGGACCGAGACGTGCTCGTCCAGGGCGCGTCGCGCGCGGATCACGAACGCGTTGCGCGTGCGGACGCCCGGGTGCGACTCCATCACGCAGAGCATCGCCGTTCCAGCGCAGCGTCCGTCGCCGCCGATGCCGACGAAGCGGTAGGGCGAAGACTGGAAGCCCTCGGCGTGGCCGAGCTCATAGGCGACCTGGACGATCATCTGCGAGTCGATGACCTGCGTGTAGGAGACACGCGCTCCGAACACGGAGAGCGCGCGCGAGAACAGCAGGTCGCCCGAGCGGCCGACCTGATCGCCTTCCGCCGTCAGACGCACCTCGAGCGTCGTGTTGTGCTCGGCGAGGTCGAGGCTGCCCGCGATGACTCCGCCGTGCGACACGTAGTCGTTCTCCGTGGAGAAGCGGTAGCCGCCGCGAACGAGGAAGTCGTCGAAGCGGCGATCGATGCCGACGTTGAGCTCGTCGCGCTGCTCTTCGACGAGGCGGCTCGCGGCGGTCCGAACGTCGATCGACGCGCTCGACCAGACGTCGGCCGTGTACTCCGCGTCGACGTGCGTGTCCTCGTCGACCAGCGCGAGCCGCCCGCGGACCGAAGGGGACACGACGGTCGTGCCGTCGGTGTCGGTCCGCACGAGCGTGCCCACGCGGATCTCGTTCTCGTCGGCTCGTACGTGCGCGCCAGCGACGATGACGATCAGCGCCATCGCTATCGCGGACACGAGCCGAGGCGGCACGCGCGGATCATACACGAGGGATCACTCGGTCCGGCGGGCTGTCTCGGCCTCGCTCAGGTCTCCGGCGAGTAGACGAGGCCGCGGATGGACTCACCACGGTAGAAGTCGCTCACCCGGCGCATGTCGCCGCGCGCCACCGCGAAGGTGATCGCCGCCGAAGCGGCGTTCGCCGTCGCGCCGCTCGCGATGTCCATGTCGTTGCCGGTCGTCGGATCGAAGCCGACCGTCGATCCGTCGCGGCGCACGCCGCCGAACCACCCGGTCCGCAGGTGACCGGCGCCGAGGACGTAGCTCCAGTTGCTGTTGCCGGGCGTCCCGTCGGGCCAGCCGGCACGGCGCAGCGGATTCTTCGGCGTGTCGCCGTGTACGGAGATCACCACGTTCTCGCCGAGGCGCGAGCCGGCGCAGGTCGGATCGTCGACCGCCATCAAGTCGGCCATGAAGGCGTCGAGCGAAGCTCCGAGCTCGCGCACGGTCCGCCGCAGGCTGCCCATGTCGTTGAAGGCGCCGTGCGGGTCGTCGCGGAACGCCGGCATCACGACCTGGTTGGTCAGACCATGCGCGAACGCCTTGGCGGTGACGATGAGCGTGCGCGCGATCGCCATGTTCTGTGATCGCGACGTCGCGCTCACGCCGTAGCGCGTGAGGTCGTCGGGCGTCACGCGCAGCGCGTCCGCGAGGTTCTGTCCGAGCAGGCGCGCCGACTGCGTGCCGGTCGAGAGCCCGTTGCGCATGGTCGAGCGACCGGCGGCCGCTCGCATGCTGAGGAACGCGGCGTACGCGCTCGAGTAGAGCTCCGCGTCTGCGGTCGCGGAGAGCGCCCCGCCGGCGCGCGAGGCCGCGCTGTCGAAGAGCGACGCGATGTCGTCCGCGCTGCCGACGCGCGCGGGCCGCGGCGCGCCCGGAGCGCCTCCGAAGGGCACGTCGTCGACCGCGATCACCGGCACGAGCGAGGGGCTCGCGACCTGCATCGCGGCGCACACGCCGAACACGTCGGCGCCCATCGCGACCGACGAGCTCGAGGAGGGCGTGCGCGTGTGCGTCTCGTTCGAGCCGGCCATGAACGCGGAGACCTGCCGCCGGCCCGGAGCCGTCCGCCAGGGCGTCTCGGGCCCGACGACGAGCGGCTTGTCCGTTCCGATCGCGGTCATCTCCTCGCCGATCGCGTGCCAGGCGAACGCGTCGTCCCGCGCGTTCGCGACGTCGACGTGCGGCCAGAGCAGCTGGAACCAGGCGAAGCCACCGCTGCCCGCCACGATGTGCAGGCTGCGGTTGGTCCCCATGCACGCTGCGTCGTCCGCGAGCGCGTTCCCGGCCGAGCCGGCGAGAACGTCGAGGACCGTGCTGTGGGAGAGGCCGTAGGCGGCGCCGGTGGCGAGCGCCAGCTTGATCAGGGACCTGCGTCCCACCATCCGCCGCTCGTCTCGCTCGTTGCTCTTGCGCGTCATGGTCGTCTCCCTCACTCGCAGGTTGCGGTCGCGGCCAGGATCGATGCGACGGCGAGGACCTGGCCCCGCTCCGGGCTCGTCGCTCGCGCGACGACGGTGTTGCAGAGCGCGACGTGCTGGTCCGAGGCCGGCTCGCCCAGCAGGCACGTGAGGCCCTCTTCGGTGCACGCGCCGCTCGCGTCGAAGAGCGTCACGCCGCGATCACCGATCTGGCAGCGCTCTTCGCTCTCGATGTTCGCGATGATCTCGGGCGCCGCCTGAACGAGGATGTCGAAGAGCCGCGACGCGCTCGCCGTCGTGAGCTCGGTCGTCTCGGGCATGCGCGCCGCGTAGTTCGGAGCGCCGAGCGCCTGATCCGCGTCGCGGTACATGCGGCCGGCGGTGGTGGCGCCCGTCGCGCTCATGTCGACGCCGAGGTCGGTGAGCAGGCGGCCGACGGTCCCGTACCGCATCTTGCGGCAGCCATGCACGCGCGCGCGGTAGGCCGGTGGGCCTTCTTCTGCCATGCGCTCGAGGACCTCGCGCGCATCGGCCGTGCGCACGCCGTCGATGGCCTGCGGGTGGTGGAACGTGTTCACCACGCCGCCCGCGGTCCAGATGGGAGTGAAGGCGCCTTCGACGGCGGGCTCGGTGCTGCCTGCGGGGCCGGGCCGGTGCGTGAGCGTGTCATCGCTGCAGCCCTGTGCGAGCGGGAGCGCGCCGAGGAGGGCGAGGAGAGCGAGGCAGTGGATTCGCGTGTTCATGGCGGTCTCCTCAGAAGTGAACGAAGTCGGACGAGGTGAAGACCGCGCGGACCGTCTCGCGCAGGTGGTGGCCGCCGCTCACGTAGTCGTCGACGAGGCTCGACACGACCGTCTCCGGCACGACGTCGACCTGGCCGATCACGTCGCCGTGGCCCATCGCCCAGTTCCACACGCGGCTGACTGCGCAGCGCGCCACGACCGGGTCGGCGGCGAGCGCCTCGCCGAGCGCGGGAAGGTCGCTCGCCGGGACGCCCATGCGCCAACCGGTCGCTTCGCCCGTCGGAAGCCAGTCGGTGCGCAGGGCCATCGGCGCGCCAACGAGCGGCAGCGTCACGGCGAAGTCGTCCTGCCACATCCCGTTCATGTCGAAGTGGGCGAAGAGCGGCGCGATGTGGTTCATCGTCGCGTGGCAGTTCGCGCAGATGACCGAGCTGGTGTCGTGGAAGTCGATGCGGCCGCCGTTGTCCTCCCCCGAGATGCTCTCGAAGGCCCACGGCGCCGTGTACGGAGCGGGCCCGCCGACGTCCGTCGAGCCACCGGTCTCGGCGGGGAAGGGCGTGCACGCGAAGACCTCCTGCACCCAGCGCACGCGGCGGAAGGCGAGGTTCGACGCGAACTGCTTCATCACGCCCGGGTGAGTCAGCAGCCCCGCGTGCTCGCTCACGCCGTTGTCGCAGTCGCCCGGCACGAAGACCTGGGTCTCCGCGTCGTACGTGGGGCAGGTGCCGCTGATGGCGGTGAAGATCTCCGTGAAGTCGCGATCCTCGACCACCAGCTCGGCGGCGAAGAGCGGCGCCGACTCGAGGCTGCCGCCGCCCATGCGGAACGTGTCGCGGAAGAACTCGGTGATGCGCCGGTGGAAGCGCGCGTCCGCGAGGTACTGATCGATGAGCTGCTCGTAGGCGATGCGCGGGTCGGCGGCGCCCTGCACGTAGCGGATCTCGACGAGCGTCGGGATCACTCCGCGAAGCCGCAGCGAAGCGGTGCGGAGCGCCGCGCCATAGTCGAGCTCACGGTCGTCGAGCGCGGCGAGCCACTCCGGCGAGAGCGTCCCGGAGGGATCGACCGCGTCGATGTAGCCGTCTCCGTCGGCGTCGCCCGGCGTGGCCGGATCGGTCGGAGGATCCATCGGCAACGCGGCGCCCGCATCGGCGGTCGTCGTCATCGTCGGCGGAACGACCGGCGCGACCGTCTCGAATGACGGCGCGTTGCAGGCGGCGATGGCGAGCGTGAAGCCCGACAGGGAGAGCGTCTTCAGGGTCGTGGGCGAGATCATGGCGCCTCCATCTCGAACCAGGTCAGGAGCGACGTGCGGAACGTGTCGAGCTCTCGGCTCGTCCCGAAGTGGAAGGCGTGGGTGGAGCCGCCGGCCGGATCCGGCTGCGTGAAGAGGCCGCTCGTGCTCGGCGCGGTGGCGGAGATACGCCCGAGGATCTGGTTGCATCCGAGCATCGCCGTCGCGTCGGCGGTCGCGCCGATGTCGCTCATGTCCATCGAGCCCGTGGCGCTCGGGTTGCCGCCGCCGTGGCAGCGCGTGCAGTAGGTGCGGAGCGACGGGACGGCCGACGTGCGGAACGCCGCGAGCTGCGAGCAGCCGCTCGAGGGCGGAGGCATCGGAACGCCACCGTCGACGCCCGGCATCGTCGGCGTGGTCATCGGCGATGCGATCGTGAAGTGGACGCTGAGCAGCGCGCCGGCCGGCATGTCCGTGAGGACGACCGTCCCCGTGTCGAAGCTCGCGCTGGAGTTCGGATCGACCTCGAGCATGAGGCCGGCGAAGCGATCGACCGGATCCGGGTGCGGCACGCCCTCGATCCACGCGACGAACACGGGGTGCGCGAGCACCGCGCCCATCGGGCCGGTGGAGAGCTGCACGCTGTCGAGGAACATCCCGTCGCCGACGCGCGCCGCGACGAAGTGGAGGCTCGTCGCCGGAAGGCCGATCACGTCGAGCGGTAGCTGGTTGAAGCCCTCGTGGATCTCGACCGGGGTCGTCGCGAGCTCGCGCTCGACCGGCGTGACCATCGTCCCCTCGGCTGCCTCGAGCTCGATCCAGGTCCGGACGGCGTCCGCCTCGGCCGTCGCGAGCGCGGGGCCGGAGTGGTCGCCCTTGGTCAGGATGCGCGAGGTGCGCGGGCTCGTGAGATCGATGAGCGCGGGGTAGGCGAGCAGCGCAGTCCGCACGTCCGGGTCCGGTCGCAGGAAGTCCGGTGCGCTGCGCGCCGCTCCGTGGCAGCCGCCGCAGCGCGTCTCGAGCGTCGGCTGCACCTGCGTCGTGAAGAAGTGCTCGGCGCTCGGGCCCGCGTCCGCGATGGCGTCGCCGACGGCGCCACCATCCGTGCCCTCGATGCCATGCAACGAGATGACGCCCGAGTGGCAGCCAGCGCTCGCGACCGCGAGAGCGAGGAGGAGCGCGAGTCGAGTGAGAGTCCGCACGAGGAGACGCGTTCGCACCCTCCGTGCCACGGCGGATCGCGCTTGATTTCGAGCACATCGACGATCGCGCGGCGCGCGCTTCGGGGAGCGCGAGCCCCATCGCCGGAGTCGCATCTCCCCACTGGACGGCTGAGGTCTCCCGGCCTCAGTGCCTGACCGAAAAGTTCGGTCCGGCACTTCGCCTTCTCGTCGGGGCCGATACGCTGCCCCTTCCATCCCGAGTAAATCGGGATGGAGCCACCCCCTCGTAGCGCTGCGCGAGAAGGCGAGACCCGGCTTTCTGGTCACGCCTTCAGCCTGGATTCGGGCCGCTCGCGAGGCGACGTCGGGCTGCGGCTCGTGGGCGCGCGAGATGCACTATCATCGCGTCGTGCGTCGCGTGCTGCTCGTGCTCGTCATCGCGCTCGTGACCGCGGGCTGCGCGACCATCCAGCCGTGGGAGCGTGAGCGTCTCGCGCGCCCGGACATGGCGCTCGCCTCCAGCCCCGAGCTGATGAACGCCGAAGGCCACGCGACCGAGGTGCGCGAGGGCGCGATCGGCGGCCTCGGCGGCGGGGGCGGGGGATGCGGCTGCAATTGATCGCCAGACGAGCGGCGCACCGGGCCGATCGATCGAGCGCTCGCCCGACCGCCCGCAGCGCGACGCTCGCCGCGCTCCTTCTTCTCTGCGCTTCGTCCGCGGCATGCACGAGCGCACCTCCGCTGGCCGAGCCGCCGCCCGTCGACCGCGCCGCGTTCGAGGCGGACGTCTATCCCATCCTGCTTCGCGACTGCGCGTTCCCCGCGTGCCACGGAAACCCGGGGCGCTTCTTGCGCGTGTTCGGCCCGGGCCGGACCCGGCTCGATCTCGCGTCCGGGCCGTACGCGCCCGCGACGACGGCCGAGCTCGATCAGAGCTTCGACCGCGCTCGATCGATGCTCGCCGGGGTCCCCGACGTCGCGCAGGCGCTCCTGCTGCGCAAGCCCCTCGAGCCCTCGGCGGGCGGCTCCGCGCACCTCGGACGCGATGCGCTCGGGCGAAACGTCTACCGGGATCGAGACGACCCTTCCTGGCAGACGATCGCGCGCTGGGCCGGCGCGCTCGGGTCGAACGACGCCGGCGCGTCGGACGCGTCGACCGACGCGAGCGCGCTCGACGGCGCGACAGACGGCGCGACGGATGGTGCGACAGACGCGGCGACGGACGCGGCGCAGGATGCCGGCGACGCAGGGATCGACGCGCCATGAGCCGCTTCCTCGTGACCGTGCTCCTGTTCGCTTGCGTCATCGGGCTCTCGCCCTCTCTCGCCCATGCCTACTCGGATGGGACGCGCTTCGAAGATCCGACCCTCCTCGGCGGCGCAGGGGGACGGTTCTTCACGGGCGCACCGGCGGACGGCTATGGCTGCGCCGTCTGTCACACCGGCGGAACGCCGCCTCCGATCGTCTTCGCAGGCCTGCCTGCGGCGGGCTGGGATCCGGGCGTGACGTACGACCTCACGCTCGCTTTTCCGGAGGGCGCTCGAAGCGCTTCGGCCGTCGTCGAGATCGCAGACGAGTCTGGTCAGGGCGTCGGCACGCTCGAGCTCGTCCAGGACGCCGACCTCGATGCGGCCGATCGCTGTCGCGACGGGACGGCCGCCACGTCGATCGTTCCCGTCGCCGGTCGGACGCTCGCCCGCACCGACGCCTGCGGCGCAGCTCGCGCGCGCGTCCGCTGGATCGCCCCGGCCTCGGCGCTGACCGGGCTTCGGATCTTCGCGAGCATGGTCGTCGCGAACGACTCGGGCGACTTCACCGGAGACGCCGCGGCGACCGTCGCGACCCCGCTCCGCGCGAGCTCCGCGCCCGAGACGGAGGCAGGCCACCTCGGGCAGCGGTGCTCGATCGATCACGGCGTCGGCGCTGCGCCTCGCGGGTCGATCGCATGGTCGCTCTTCGCGCTGGCGCTCCTCGCGCGTCGGCGAAGGCGCTGGGCCGGCGCGGCGCTCACGAGCGCGTGAGCGGATCGCCGGATCGTGCGCGCTGGTAGAGGGTCACCGATGCGATCAGTCCGCCGGTGCCCATCACGATGTAGAACAGCGGGCCCCAGAGCGCGTGGCCGCCGTCGGCCTCGCACGTGCCGGGGTCGCTCGGCAGATAGGTGACCCAGCGCGGCTGACCGAGGGAGCCGAGCGCGCCACGTACGCGGCACTCCGCAGGCGCTCCGCCCGTCGTCGAGAAGGAGAGCAACGTGCTCGAGCTCGAATGCCGACCATGACCGACGCGGACATCGGTGATCCGCGCCATCGCGCGGCGACCGCTGTGGAGGATGCGGAAGTGCGTTCTCAGCAGGAAGAGACCGAAGCCGAGCGCGAGGAGCGAGACGAGCAGCGTCGCCATCGGCGAGGGCGGAGATCGTCGCATCGGGCCGACGATCTCACGCAGGTGCGGCCCTCGTCGAGCGCTTCGCCGCGTCGAGCGCGCGTCGACGCCGGGTCAGGAGGGCTTCGGCGCGTCGCCCTCGTTGTCGCTCGTGTCCTCGTCGTCGATGCGCGCTCGCAGCGCGTGGAGCTCCTTCCGGATCTCCACGAGGCCCTTCCTCGCCTTGGTGACCGCTTCGTCTCGCGCGCCTTCGGCGAGGTCGCGGAGCGCGAGGTAGCGCGTGTCGAGGTCGTCCCACGCGTCCTTGATCTCCATGCCGGCGAGGTGCGCGCGCACCCGAAGCTCGTCGCGTATGCCCTCGAGCTCGCCGATCGCGGTGCGGAACCCGGCGTCTCCCGGGTCTCCCGGGCTCGCGTTCACGGGGCTGTCCTTCGTCTTCTGCGGTTTCGCGCTCGGACTCGAGTGACTCGTCTTGTGCGTCATCGTCGTCTCTCCTGCCAAGCCCTTGCAGCAACCTGCGAGCCACCGCCCGCCCGTCTCCGCGCCCCTAACGGCGTCGAATTCCGGGGCACCCGATCTCGATCGACGCCGGGCACACGGCGGCGCGCCTCGTCCGTGGGGCGGGCTGTCCGGATGCTCAGCCGATGTCTCGAAGGTCCTCCGGACCGAGGACGATGTCCGCCGCGCGCGCGCTCGACGCCGCGCTCTCGGGGCGACTCGCGCCCGGGATCGGGAACGTCACCGGCGAGATCGCGATGGCCCACGCGAGCGCGATCTCGTGCGGTGTCGCGCCGCGGCGCTGCCCGACCTTCGCGAGCTCGGCGTCGGTCCCGATCTTCGTCTTGCCGCGGCCTCCTCCGACCGGGCTGTACGGAAGGAACGCCATCCCCAGCTTCGCGCAGTGCGCGAGCACGCCGTTGTCGATCGAGCGACGGTCGTGCGGGTTCATCCGGTTCTGCACGCTGACGATCGGCACGATCGCGCGCGCGCGATCGATCTCGCCCACGTCGACGTTCGAGAGGCCGACGTGCGCGATCTTGCCTTCGGCCGCGAGGCGCGCGAGCTCACCGATGCTGTCCTCGTAGCGCACGGCGCCGTCGGGCGCGTGCAGCTGGTAGAGCCAGATGCGATCGACGCCGAGCGCGCGCAGGCTCTTTTCGCAGGCCTGCCGCAGGTGCGCGGGGCTCGCGTCGGAATTCCAGGCGCCGCGCGGGCGCACGAGGCCGCCCTTCGTCGCGACGTGCACGCTGGCGCGATCGCCCGACCACGAGGCGAGCGCCTTCGCGATGAGGCGCTCGTTGTGACCGATGTCCGAGTCGTCGAGGCAGTAGACGTCCGCGGTGTCGATGAACGTCATGCCCAGGTCGAGCGCGGTGTGGATCGTGCGGATCGACTGCGCCTCGTCGGGGCGTCCGTCGATCGACATCGGCATTCCGCCCAGCCCGACGACCGAGAGGGAGACCCCGGTGGGGCCGAAGCTGCGAGCTCTCATCCGCGGAGCATTGCACCGCGGATCAGAACGGGCCCGTCGGCACGCACGGTGACGTCCCGGCCCCGACGATCCGGATCGGAGAGTCTCTTCGCACGATGGTGAGCGCGAAGATGCGATCGGTGTGCGGCCCCGGCATGCAGCCGCAGACCTCGCTCCCCGCGTCGAACGGGGCGCCATCCGTGCTCGCATCCGCGACCTCGTCCGTGTCCGCCGTCCTCTTCCGGCGCAGCGCCTCGCGTGCACCCCAGCGCCGCGAAGCTCAGCAGCAGCACGATCGAAGGAAAACGCATCTGGACGAGGGTGCCACACGTCGCGCTCCGTTACGCTCGGCCCGTGGTCCGCCCTTTCGCGCAGATGCGCTTCGAAGATCTCCCCGAGCGACCGCGCCTCGCGCATCCCTTCTTCGATCGGCAGGAAGAGCGAGTCGTGGTTCCGTCGCGCCACTTCGGGCGCACCACGGTGAGCGTGCGGCGGACGGGCAGCGGACCGCCGCTCGTCTGCGTTCATGGGCTCATGACCTCGAGCTACTCGTTTCGGTACGTGCTCGAGCGGCTCTCGAAGGAGCACGAGGTGATCGTGTTCGACCTTCCCGGAGCCGGAAGGAGCGATGCGCCCGACGTGCCCTACGGTCCAGAAGAGCTCGCGGACTTCATCGGCGAGACGCTCGACGCTCTCGCGGTTCGGGGAGCGCGCGTGCTCGGCAACTCGATGGGCGGCTATCTCTGCATGTGGCTCGCGCTGCGAAGGCCGGAGGCGATGAGCCGGCTCGTGAACCTGCACTCACCAGGGCTCGCGACGCCGAGGATGCACGCGCTCGAGCTCGCGCTCCGCTTCATCCCGGGCAGCGGAGCGATCGTCGATCGGCTCGTGCGGCGCGATCCCGAGCGGTGGGCGTTCCGGAACGTCCACTACTACGACGAGTCGCTGAAGTCGCTCGAGGAGGCGCGCGAGTACGCGGCGCCGCTGCGCACCGAGGCGGGACGCAGAGCGTTCGGTCGCTATCTCGGGGACACGCTGAAGGCATCGACGATGCGCAGGTTCGAGCGCGCGCTCACGGCAACGCGGCCCTTCCCGATCCCGCTCATGCTCGTGTACGCGCGTCGCGATCCGATGGTGCCGCCCTCGGTGGGTGAACGGCTCGGTCGGCTCGTCCCCGAGGCGCCCCTCGTCTGGCTCGAGGCCGCGTCGCACTTCGCGCACGTCGACGCGCCCGACGCGTTCCTCGACGCGGCGCTGCCGTTTCTCCGCGCAGGCTGAGGCTTCACGCGCTCGATGCCGATGCCCGCCGGGCCTCCGCTGCCGCTATCCTCCGGGAGGAATGCCCCACCGCGACGATCACGAGGCCGCGCGCCTCCGAATCGTGTCGCTCGAGCGCGAGCTCGAGGACACGCGTCGCCGCGCGGAGACAGCGGAGCGAGCAGCGCGGATCGCCCAGACGGCGCCGAAGCCCCAGCCCACACCGAAGAAGGCCCAGCGCGCGGAGAAGAAGAAGAAGAAACATCGCGCGCCTCAGCCTGTGGCTCCCGCCTTCGACCCACGCTGGCCACCGGGCGGGCTCGAGCGCTACCAGAAGCTCGCCGGCGGGACCGCCGCGCTCGTCTACGCGCCGGCAGCCTTCCTGTTCATCACCGGTACGTTCGAGGACGAGCCGTCCTTCGCTGCGCTCGGCATCGGGACGCTCGCGCAGCTCGTCATCACGTACTTCGTCGGGCGCAGGTGCGGCGCGCCCTCTCCGGCGAACGGCGCGCTCGTGCTCATGCTCGTCTCCGCGCTCATCGGGTTCGGCCTGTTCTTCGGCGCCACGGACATGCTCTGGAGCTCGGTGATCTCGGCGGGGATCGGCCAGACGATCCTGCGAGCCATCAGCGGGCTCGCGGCGCTCGCGATCGGCGCGATCATCTCCGGAGCGTGGAGCGCAGAAGCCGCGTCGTCCGACGTCGGCTCGGACTGATGCCCTTCGAGAACGACGAGCTCAGCCGCGGCGGCGCGCGAAGAACAGGCCGAGCGCGATCAAGAGGCCCGAGAGCTCGGCGCGCGCGTTTCCATCCGCGCCAGGCGCCGCACAGCCGCAGCCGCCGGGCTGACAGTCGAGGCCGAGCCCGCCGAGCGGTGTCGGGTCGCACGTATCGTCGAACCTGCCCGGCGGATACGTGGAGCAGATCGCATCGATGTCGTCCGCCTCGAGCGTGCGCTTGGTGATCTCGCCGAACGGGGCCTGCGCGAACATCGTCGCATCGCGGTGAGCGAGGGTCGTGTGGCTGATGCCGAAGTAGTGACCGAACTCGTGGGTCACGACGTTTCCGAGATCGACCGAGCCGCCCGTCGAGCCGCCGCAGCCCTCGGGCGGACAGTCGGGGCAGCCCGTGTCGGGGCAGTCCATGAGCATCCCGCGCGACTCGTTCAGCTCGACGTCGGCGTCGAGGATCTCGCCGGTGTTGCGGTCGTGCCAGACGTACGTGACGGCGAACGCACGAGGGTCGTGCGCCCGCGTCATCGTCCAGACGTCCGAGTCGTCGATGAAGACGATCGAGTGCACGTTGTGCCTGCCGGTGTTGTGCGTCGCCATCGAGCAGGCGTTCGTCTCGGCGAGGATCGTCACCGAGAGCCCCGTCGTCGCGCCGCTCCCGCAGTCCGCGTTCTGCCACTGGTCGAAGGCGCGCCGGAGCACGCTCGTGACCACCTCGGTCGACAGCGCGTGCGAAGGCGCGACGGCAGAGAGGGAGATCTCGGTGCAGCGCCCGCGCCAGAAGAGCGGGAGCCGGTCGAGCGACGGCGCGCAGGTGCTGAAGTCGGACGGCTGCGGCGGTCCGTCGGTGAGCGTCGGACACCACGCCATCGCGGTGCTCGGGAGCGCGAGAACGAGGGCGAGCACGAGGACGAACAGCGGCTGATGCGTATCGGCTCCCTGCGGCGACCCCTCCCGTCCGTGGGCTTGGCCCACTCCCGCCCAGGGTCGCCTACGGGAGCACTCCTGTCGTGAGTCACTCACCGTGCACCTCGCTCACCAGATCACGGACGCGCGCGAGCAGCTCGTCGCGTGGCTGGGGCGAGGAGAGCGCGGGGCCCGAAGGCGCGAGCGCTCCGTTCGGCTGGAGCGTCACGATCGTGAGGTCGGCTCCGCCGGGCATCACCACCTCGATGCCGTTCGCTTCGAGCATGGGCATCACGCCCTGGGACATCCCGAGCGGGCGGTAGACGACCGAGCCGACCGGGAGGTCGGTCGCCGGGATCGCGCGCAGGAAGAGCAGCGCGCGCGTACCGACGGGGTAGGTGCTCTCGCCCGCGATCTGGAGCCCGAGGTCTCCCACCACGCCGCCGAGGCGCCGCACGACGATCGTGGTCGCGCGCGCTCCGTGCAGCGTGTCCTCCACGCGGATCGTCGCGTCGGTGACGATGCGATCCTGATCGTCGTAGTGCGCGTCGTTCGAGACGACGGTGCCGACGATGACGAGGTCGGCCTCGGCCACGAGCTCGCGCAGGCTCATCGCCTCGACTTGCGTCGCCAGAGCGAGGGCGGGGACGAGCCAGACGGATAGCAGGGGAAGAGCCCAAGCGAAGCGACGCATCTCGTGAGGATGCGCGCGGGCAGGGTGGCGTTCAACGCCTTGTGATCGGGTGGGCGGCGCTGCTACCTAGCTCCCGCCATGAAAGCCCACGCTCGCTTCACCTGCTTCGCCGGCTGCGGCGAGGAGTACCCGCTCGACGAGGTCGTCTATCGCTGCAAGCGCTGCGGCGCGCTCCTCGACGTCACGCACGACGTGGAGGCCCTGAAGGAGCGGAGCGCCGCGGCCTGGATGCAGCTCTTCGAGCGTCGCTGGATGCGGACCGAGTGGCCCTACGGCTCGGGCGTCTGGGGGAAGCTCGAGTGGGTCTATCCGGACATCCACCCGGACAGCGTCGTGAGCTTCGCCGAGGGCGGCTCGAACCTCCTCTGGGCCGAGCGCTACGGCCGCTCGATCGGGCTCTCGGAGCTCTGGATCAAGCAGTGCGGCAACAGCCACACGGGCTCGTTCAAGGACCTCGGCATGACGGTGCTCGTCTCCGCGGTGCGCGAGATGATCCGGCGCGGCCGCGGCGTGCGCGCCATCGCGTGCGCGTCGACGGGCGATACCTCGGCGGCGCTCGCGGCCTACTGCGCGGCGGCCGGACTGCCGGCGCTCGTGCTGCTCCCGAAGGACAAGGTCTCGATCGCGCAGCTCCTTCAGCCGCTCGCGAACGGCGCGCTCGTGCTCTCGCTCGACACGGACTTCGACGGCTGCATGCGCGTCGTGACCGAGATCACAGAGGACGGCTCGATCTATCTCGCGAACTCGATGAACAGCCTGCGGCTCGAGGGGCAGAAGACGGTCGCGGTCGAGCTCGTGCAGCAGCTCGACTGGGCGGTGCCGGACTGGGTGGTCGTCCCGGGGGGGAACCTCGGGAACGTGTACGCGCTCGGGAAGGGCTTCCTCTTGATGAAGGAGCTCGGCCTCATCTCGAAGCTGCCGCGCATCTGCGTCGCACAGGCGGCGCGCGCGAACCCGCTCTATCGGGCGTTCCAGACCGGCTTCGAGACGCACGAGGCCATGCGCGCGGAGCGAACGGCGGCGAGCGCGATCCAGATCGGGGATCCGGTCAGCATCGATCGCGCGATCCGCGTGCTCCGTCAGGTCGACGGAGTGGTCGAGCAGGCGAGCGAGGACGAGCTCGCCGACGCCGTTGCGCGCGCGGATCGAACCGGCATGTACAACTGTCCGCACACGGGCGTCGCGCTCGCTGCGCTCGAGAAGCTGGTTCGCGCCGGGACGATCGACCGCAACGATCGAGTCGTGGTGATCAGCACCGCGCACGGCCTCAAGTTCACCGAGTTCAAGCGCGCCTACCACGCGAGCACGCTCGAGGGCGCGACCTCGCGCCACGCGAACGTGCCCGTGGAGCTACCGGCCGACGTGGACGCCGTTCGCAAGGCGATCGACGCTCGCTGGGGAGATCCGTCGTAGGGCCGCACGGGAGCGGTCGATCACTCGTCGTTGACGGTGATGTCGATCGCGCTGCCCGGCTCGACCTCGGTGCCCGGCGCCGGGGACTGCCTGAGCACGGTGAAGGGGCTGCGGACGTCGTCGAACCCGTGGCGCGTCTCGCCGACGACGAGGCCGGCGGCCGCGATGGTCTCGCGCGCGGTTCGTGTCGACACGCCGGTGAGGTCGGGGACGACGGTCATCTGCCGGTCGGGGACGGTGGTGAGGAACACCTCGGTGTCGCGGGCGACGTGCTGGCCGGCTGATGGGCTCGTCGATGCGACGGTTCCAGGGACGCCGGTGCCGACCTCGTGCAGCTCGCGCGCGACGCGCAGGCCCGCGTTCCGCAGCTGCGCGGTCGCCGGCGGGACGGTGAGCCCGACGACGCTCGGTACCTCCACGGTGTCCGGCCCGCGCGAGACGAGGACCGTCACCTCCGAGCCGCTCGGCACGAGCGAGCCGCGGCCAGGCTGCTGCTCGACGATCAAGCCCTCCTCGATGACGTCGTCGTAGCGCTCGCCGCGGTGCACGAAGCGTAGGCTTCGCGCGTCGAGCATGCCGCGCGCGGCGTCGGGCGAGAGCCCCGTCAGCTCGGGCACCTCCTCGTCCGGGAGCAGCCGCCAGCCTTCGACCATCGCGAAGACGATCCCTCCGGAGACGAGCGCCGACGTGAGCGCCGAGACGAGGATCACGGCGCCGAAGCCGGGCCCGCGCGACGAGGAAGACATGCGAGGGCCTGTGTACCACGGGCTCGGACCGGTCTGACCGCGAGCCGCCCTCCCGCCGATTTCGAGGTGCAACGCGCGAGGAGAACGCGGAGACTGGAGAGATGAGCCGCGCAGATTCCGAGGTGCTGGACGCCGCGCCGGTCGCGACCGACGAGCGCGCCGCGTGCGACGCGATGCGCGCCGAAGGAACGCGGCTCGTCGCGAGCGGCAGCATGATCGGGCTCGCGACCGTGGCGAGCACGGTGCTCCTCGGCGCGACCTGCCCGCTCTGCATCGTCGGCGTCCCGGCTCTGATCGGCTTCGGTGTCTTCCAGCGCGTGCGCGGCGAGCTCCTTCACAGGCAGCTCGAGCGCGAGAGCGGAAGCGAAGAAGACTGAGCTCGGCGCGCGAGGAAGTCCCCGAGCCCGATCGTCCTTTCTCGAAGACGTCCCGTCCGCGCGCTCGCTTTCCGCGGCGCATCGTGCGACGGATCACGTGTCGTGAGCGCTGCGATCCTCGAGCGGATGCGTGAGAAGCTGGAAGAGGTCCTGCCGCGCCCGGATGCTGCGAGCGCCCTCTTTTCGGCGCTCTCGCGCTGGGGCTCGCGGATCCCTGCGAGCGACAGTGAGCTCACCTCCTTCGTCGCCGGCCCGCTCAGGGACGAGCTCTCCCATCGGCTTCAGACGCTGCCGCTCAAGCGTGTCCTCGCAGGTCTCGAGGACGTGCTCGCGACGGCGGGCGCGCCGACCGCAGATCACGAGATCCTGATCGAGGTCGACGCGTCTCCCACGTGGCGCGACGAGGCCTCGACCGCGGCGATGCGCTCCATCTCCGGGCCGGTGTCGGTGCTGGTGATCGCGTTCACCGGGGCGTTCGCGATACGGCTTCGCGCGGTCCTCGGCGACGACGTGATCGACGTGGAGGCGCGCGCCGACCTCCCTGGCATCGAGCGTGCGCTCGCGACCGATCCCGTGCTGACGATCGTCGACGCTCTCGACGAGACGACGATCGCGGTCGACCTCCTCGCCGATGCGCTCGTTCGCGCCACGCGGACGAAGACCGTGGTGTGGGGCTCGGAGCTCCCGCACGGCCGGCGGGTGATCGACGCAGCCGACGTGCGCGGGCTCGAGCTGTCGGGCGTCGCGACCGACGAGGGCGTCGGGGCGATCCTCGATCTCGTGGTCTCGCGCCGCGCGTGACGGGCTGCCCGTGGGATGATGCGCGAGATCAGACCTGAGCTTCGCGCTCGACCAGGAGTGATCGCCCTCGAGTGCACGTGCATCCGCAACGCGTCAGGTCTTCGGTGGCTTGTGCGCGCCCGCTCCACAGGACACGAGGTGCGCGAGCAGGATAGTCACGATGAGCGAGATGAGCGCAGGGAACACCGAGGCTGGGCCCTCGTACAGGCCAGTGCCGAGCGGTGAGTAGAAGCGCGGAAGTCGAGCCAGGTATAGACCATGTTGGCGCCGAAGAGCGCGCGCTCACGGCAGAGTCGAGACCGGAGGTCGTGCTCGACGCGATCCTCGAGCTGCTCGTCGAGGAGAAGAAAGGCGCGTCTCTCGACGTGGTCCTCGCAGGCTTCGATCCGGCCACGGTGAAGAACGTCGTGCGCCTGTTGTGGATCAGCGAGCACGAGCGGCGCCCGATGCCGCCCGGCCTCATCCTGACGCACGAGGCGTTCGGTCCCGGGCGCCGCGTGCCGATCGCGCAGCGCTACCCACTCTGACCGCGTGACGTGATAGGGTCGGCGCGGGGGAAACGTGAAGGCAAGGTGGCTGATTCTGGTGGGTGTGCTGGTGTCCGCGGCAGCGGTCGCCGTGTACACCTGGACGCAGACGTACGAGATCCGGATGTGTCGCTCGATGAACGGCGGGCGAGGGCTACCGTCCAGCATCGACGAGACCGCCCCGGGGATCCACGTGCTCCAGTGGGCGACGCCTACGGGTGAGCGCGAGCTGCGC
>JBBSAT010000093.1:0-23977 GCA_038252025.1 Polyangiales bacterium
CTGAAGAGACCCCCGATCACACCCCCCGGTCTGGGTGATCACGTCGCCGCGAAACGAGCGGCACTCCGGTGATCACGTCGCGGCGAACTGGGTGATCACGTCAGGCGAAACCCGCAGCCGTGCTGCTGACCATCTGGATCGACGGCCTGCTGACGTTCGACCTGAAGCAGTACGTCGTGCTCGGGGCGTCGCTGCTCGCTCCGCTCTTGATGCTCGCGCAGGCCGCACGCCGGACGTACCGGCTCGAGGGCGACCGTTTCTTCGTCTCTGGCCCGTTCGGGATCGGCGGCTCTTCGTACGACACATCGAACGCGAGCATCGGTCTCACGCACACGGTCGTCGCGCATCAGCCTGCCTATCGTCTCGCGTGGACGTTCCCCGACGGCACCGAGCGCGTGATGGTCACCTGGGTCGCCAACCGCCATCCGCTCCTCGAAGCGCTCCGCCGCGCGATGCTGAAGGACGCGCCCCCGACGGCGCTCGACGACCTGGTCGAGCGGGCGGCGAAGGAGAACGCATCGCAGCGCACGGAGCTCCTCCGCTTCGGCGCGATCGCGTGCGTGTCGATCGCCACCGGCGCAGCATGGCTCCTCTCGGGCGGCAGGCTCTTCGGGTAGGCGTGGCCCCGCGCCGTAGATTCGACTCGATACGCGAGATGTACTTGCTTTCGACGCCTCGCTTCCTTGCTGCGCTCGTGATCGTCACCGGGACTTGGATGCTCGCATCCGCCCCCGTCCTCGCGGACGACGACTACGGCACGCCGTGCAGGCCGGCATCGGCCTATCCGCCGGCCGGATCCGTGGTGCCTTCGAACATCGTCGACTTCTACGTGTCGGCCACCGATCAGGAGCTGACCACATCGAGCTCACTCGCCTCGTGGGCGACGGCACCGAGGAAGCCTGGGCAAACCAGCATCGCAGGCAACGATTTACAGCGAGATCGATGCAGTCGACCTCTGCCGCAGCGCGTACCATCGAGGGATGTCGAAGCCGGAGAACACGGTCCACTCTCGCTTGGCTGGCGTGCTCGCGCTGTCACTGGCGATCGGGTGCTCCCCGCGCTCGGGGATCCCGATCGACGAGGCGCCGGAGGAAATCGGCTCGGCGATCTGCTCGTTCACCGAGCGCTGCGGCATCTCGACCTTCATTGCCGTCCTGAGCGCGTTCCGTCCGACGGACTGCGCGCGCGCGTTCGGCGCCCAGCAGCGCGACGGCATCTTCCCCCCGCTACTCGCAGCGCTCGATGCCGGGACGGTCGTGTACGATGCGATGGCCGCGCAGGCCTGCGTCGACGAGATCCGCGCGCTCGCGTGCGAGAGCATCGACTTCTCGCGCACCGACGCGCGGACGCGGACGTGCGGTTTCGTCGGCCTTCTGTCCGATGGTGAGCGCTGCTCGCTCGATCAAGAGTGCAGCGCGACCAGCGCCTGTCACGGCCCACCCGAGACCGGCACGTGCTCCCTGGCCTCGTGTCAGCACATCCCGCAGCTCGGCGAGCCGTGTACGGACAGCTGCGGAGACGAGGGCGCGCTGCTGTGCATCGACGGCACGTGCGCGGCGCCCGTTCCCATCGGAGGCGTGTGCTCCGGAGGTGTGCGGGCCTGTGTCGCGCACTCGTCGTGCTCGACCACCACGGCCGGAGAGAGCGGCGTCTGCCAGGTGCTCGCCCCCACGCCGATCGTCGGTGAAGGGGCATCGTGCACTGCGGAGGCGCAGTGCGACAGAGGATTGGTATGCGTCGGCGCCAGTCTCGAGGTGGCGGTGTGTGCTCAGCGTCGCACCGACGGCACATGCCGAACGACGTTCTGGTCCACGAACGATTGCGGCGGCTTCGGAGAGACGTGCGTAGCCGGCCGCTGCGTGCCGCCCCCCGGGGAAGGCGAGCCCTGCAGGATCTCCTGCCAGCCCGACCTCGCCTGCAGCGGCGGATTCGTCGCCGACGGCGTCTGCGAGCGCCGCAGCGTCATCGGCGAGGCGTGCACGACGTCGGCTGGTTGCTTCAGCGGTACCTGCACCAGGGTGTGCGTGGCCCCCGGGTACTGCCGCTGAGGGCTCATGTCCTCACGGATCGGACGCAGCGTCCGAGCGCGTCGTCGTGCGTGGCACAATGGCGTCGTGCCCTATGTGCTCCTCGCGTTGCTGTTCGTCGGCTTCGTGCTCCCCTTGATGCTCTGCAGGTTGGGCTGGCGCCTCCTCAGAGCACGACCCGTGGTGTGGCTCGCGCCGCTCGCGATCCCGGCCCTGCTCGCGCTCGGCCTTCGCGTCGTGGTCTGGCCCGCGTTGCGCGCCCTCGAGACCGCCAGCCCCGCCGAGCAAGCGGCCTTCCTCGATCGGGCCGACACATCGATCGGCGCCGTGCTCGCGGTCGTTCTCTGCCTCGAGCTCGCTTACGTCGCGCTCTTGGTCCGAGCGGCGTCGCTACGCAAGCGAGCGAGCCAGAGTCGAGTCCCATCGATCCGCGCGCCGGCGCTCAGCGCCGCAAGGCGCCGTGGCGACTGATCGCTCCAGAGGCCCCGCACGATCCGCTCGCGTAGGTGGCGCGTCGCCGCGAGCTTCTCGTCCGCTACGGACCGCGCGAGCAGATGCAGATGTCGTCGCCGTGGAAGACGTCGCACCCGATCGGCGTGCCCTGACGCTCGCAAGGCGGGAACGGGACCTCGTTTCGGTACGCGTCGATGCAGTGGCCGCCGAGCGCTGCGCAGGTGGTCCCGCATGTGCGTACGCTCTCGAGCAGCGCGGCGAACTCGCACTCCGTCGCGCGCTCGGCGCACGGCATGTAGCCGATGGCCGTGCCGTACTGGGAATCGCAGCTGGGAGGGCCCGCGTCCGGAGGGCCGACGTCGGGATCGCCGGCGTCCTCTGGGCCGGCGTCAGCTGGGCCGCCGTCGAGATCCGCAGCGTCCACGTCGGGCGCGGGCGCGTCTACGAGGTCCGCATCGCTCGCCATCGCGTCGACGACGACGGTGGCGTCTCGCTCACCGGCGTCCGTCGTCGCGTGCACCGCGCGATCGAGCGAGCAGCCCGAGAGCGCGAACAGCACAGCGATCAGCGCGGACATCACCGCGCCGCGCTCGCTCGCGCGACCGGGATGGCGCCCATCCGCGGCGGGAGACCCGTCGTCCGTGTCGGATGCAGCTGCACTCTCGGCCATTCGCTGCCGAGCTTACTCCGCGAGCACCCCTGCCGTGATCACGCAGAGCGGCTTCGCCATCTCGGCGCCGTCGGGCCGCGCGATTGCGAAACCCGCGCTGACGACGCGTGGAGCCAACGGCTCTGGAAGCGCGCTCATCGCTGACGCGACCATTCCGCCGAGACGATCGGGCCACCGAGGGACGGCGCGGATCCAGTTTGATCTATCGAATCGCTTCCATTGCGCCGCCTCGAGGCGCGACACACGTCGACGACTTGGTCATCGTGACCATGACGTCCGGTTCGCGCGTCTTCGCTGCGAGCGCGCGCGACCGACCAGGACCGCGATGGCGAGCACGACCAGCGTCGGCGTGCCGTGGCGCCGTCCGACCGCGCACGCGCACCCGCTCCGCCTCGGGGGCTCGCCCATCGTGGGGCCCGCGTCGGGGCCGTTCGTGGATAGGCAGTCGAGCCCGAGCCCGCCGTGGGCCATCGGATCACACGAGCTGCCGAAGGCGCCCGGAGGATAGGTGGCGCAGATCCCGTCGATGTCGTCGGCGTCCAGGTCGCGCTCGGTGATCTCGCCGAACGGCGCCACCGGGAACATCGTCGCTGCGCGCTGATCGGCAGTCGTGTGGGCGAGGCCGAAGTAGTGCCCGAGCTCGTGCGTCAGGATGTGGGCAGCCGGGGCAGCCAGCGTCGGGGCAGTCCTGAAGCATGCGCGACACGCTCTCCGCGCGCTGGCGCGTCCGGGGTGCACGCCGCCTGCAGATGCATCTCGCCAGGCGTGTTCACGCAGGTGAACGTCTGCCGCTGCAGCACCCGGCCACCTCCCACCCGCCGCGGCTCCCGAAGACCCGGATGGTCACCGCTCAGGTCGATGCGCGCCGGCGCGCGAGGACCACCGCGATCACGATCACGACCGCGACGGCGGTCAGCGACACCACCGTGTACGTCGACGCGATCGCCGAGAGCCGATCCCAGTTCGCGCCGATCGCGTAGCCGACCGCCATCAGGAGCGCGTTCCAGAGCAGCGCCGAGATCCCGCCGAAGAACATCACGCGCCAGAACGGGAGGCCCGCGATCCCAGCCGCGACGAAGAAGAAGCCGCGCAGCGCCGGCACGAACCGATTGAGCGCCAGGTAGACGCTGCCGTGCGTCTCGTAGCGTCGCGTGATCTCCGTGATCGCGGCGTCCGCCCGCTCGCTTCTCAGCCACCGGGGCCGGGTCCCCTTCACGCGGAACTGTCGACCGAAGGCCCACGCAAGCTGCCCGCCGACGATCGCGCCCACGTTGAGCGCGAGGTAGACCCACGGCGCGCGGTATCCTGCCGCGAACGACAGGAACACGCCGAAGAGCGCGATCGTGTCGCCCGGAAAAGGCGGGAACACGTACTCGATGAGGGTCGCGAGCCCGAGGACGAGGTAAGCCAGCGGCCCTTCGTTGGCGCTCAGCCAGGTCAGCATGGATTCCAGCATCGACAAAGACCGTTTCGCACCCGTGAGGGCCCTCCACAAGGGGAGCCACGTTCGCATCGTCGCGCCTTCGAGCCCCTTCGAGCGTGAAGGCTTCGAGCGCGCGGTCGCGAAGCTCCGCGAGCGCTGGGTGGTCACGTATCGCGACTCGATGTTCGAGACCGAGGCCTTCCTCGCTGGCTCGGACGCGCGCCGCACCGAGGAGCTGAACGCTGCGCTCGACGACCCCGAGGTCGACGCGATCGTCGCGGCGCGGGGCGGCTACGGCGCGATGCGCATTCTCCCGGGGCTCTCCGTCGCCAAGATCGCCTCGGCCAAGAAGCTCCTCGTCGGCTTCAGCGACGTGACGGCGCTTCACGCGCTCTTCCAGCGCGCGGGCTTGCGCTCGCTGCACGCCTCGATGGTGTCGGCTCTCGGGCGGCTCCCGGACGCGCGCATCGAGCGCTGGATGCGGGCCCTCGAGGGCGAGCTGCCGTTCGCGCCGCACGCATGTGCATGGCGCACGTCCGGTCGCGTGGTCGCCCCCCTCGTCGGCGGGAACCTCGCGGTCCTCGCCGCGCTCCTCGGCACCCCCCACTTCCCGCCCGTCGACGGCGCCATCCTGCTGATCGAGGAGGTCGGCGAGCCGCCCTACAAGATCGATCGGATGCTGACCTCGCTCAGCCTGGCTGGGGTCTTCGATCGCATCGCGGGGGTGCTCGTGGGCGATCTCACGCGCTGCGCCCCCGGCCCGGACGGGCGCACCGTCGACGAGGTCCTCACCTCTCGGCTCGCCTCGACCGGCCTCCCAGCGCTGATGCGCGCGCCGATCGGCCACGAGGAGGACGAGAACTGGGAGGTCGCGCTCGGCGGCCTCGTCGACCTCGACGCCGACCGGGGAATTGTGACGTTCCTCCAAGGTGCGGTGGCGCAGCCCTGACACGCTGCGTTACCCTTCGCGACCCGCTCATCCGAGCGAGCCTTTCGCCGTTGCCACAAGAAGGTGTTCGCATGGCCCTCGAGTCGACGCAGCCGTCCTTCTCCCTCGCGAAGTACGACATACCGGTCAAGACGATCTACCGGAACGCCCCCCCGTCCCAGCTCTACGAGCTCGCCCTCAAGCACGAGCCCGGCACGGCCATCAGCTCGACCGGCGCCCTCATCGCCTACTCCGGCGACAAGACCGGCCGGAGCCCGAAGGACAAGCGCATCGTCGACGAGCCGCGCTCGCGCGACAACGTCTGGTGGGGTGACGTCAACATCAAGCTCGACGAGCACATCTTCATGGTCAATCGCGAGCGAGCGATCGACTACCTCAACACGAAGAGCCACCTCTTCGTGGTCGATGGCTTCGCGGGCTGGGACGAGCGCTACCGCTTCAAGGTCCGCGTCGTCTGCTCACGCGCTTACCACGCGCTCTTCATGTGGAACATGCTCATCCGGCCGACGGCCGACGAGCTCGAGCACTTCGGAGATCCGGACTACGTGATCATCAACGCGGGCGCGTTCTTCGCGAACCGGCACACGTCCGGCATGACGAGCAAGACCAGCGTCTCGCTCAACTTCGCGCGCCAGGAAGTGGTCGTCCTCGGGACCGAGTACGCCGGCGAGATGAAGAAGGGCGTCTTCACGATCATGAATTACCTCATGCCGTTGAAGGGCCAGCTCTCGATGCACTGCTCGGCCAACCAGGCGACGTCGCCGGACGGAAAGGGCGCGGTGTCGATCTTCTTCGGCCTCTCCGGCACTGGGAAGACGACGCTGTCCGCCGATCCCAAGCGCCTGCTCATCGGCGACGACGAGCACGTCTGGACCGATCGCGGCGTGTTCAACATCGAGGGCGGCTGCTACGCGAAGGCGATCAACCTCTCGCCCGAGGGCGAGCCCGAGATCTACAACGCGATCCGGTACGGCTCGGTCCTCGAGAACGTCGTGTACGACCACGACACGCGCGAGGTGGACTACGCGGACACGTCCATCACCGAGAACACGCGCTGCGCATACCCCGTCGAGTTCATCCCGAACGCGAAGATCCCCTGTGTCGCGGGCCAACCCAACAACGTCATCATGCTGACGTGCGATGCGTACGGCGTCCTCCCGCCCGTCGCTCGCCTCTCGCCCGAGCAGGCGATGTACCACTTCATCAGCGGCTACACGGCGAAGGTGGCGGGCACCGAGGTGGGCGTGAAGGAGCCCTCTCCGACGTTCAGCGCCTGCTTCGGCGGGCCCTTCATGGTGTGGCACCCGTCCAAGTACGCGGAGATCCTCGCGTCACGCCTGAAGGAGCACAACGCGTCGACCTGGCTAGTGAACACGGGCTGGACCGGCGGTGCGTACGGCGTCGGCAAGCGCATGAGCCTCCGGCACACACGCGCCATCCTCGACGCGATCCACGACGGCTCGCTCGCCAAGGAGAAGATGGTCGTCGACGACGTCTTCGGCTTCGAGGTCCCGACGGCCGCCGCGGGCGTCCCCGCCGAGATCCTGTCCCCGCGCAACACGTGGAAGGACAAGAACGCGTACGACGAGTCGCAGAAGAAGCTCGCGAAGCACTTCCGGGACAACTTCAAGAAGTTCGAAGCGGGCGCGAGCGACGCGATCAAGCAGGCCGGCCCGAAGCTCTGAGCGGCGCGTCGCTCGGCGTTCTCGTCGGTCCTTTTTCGCTCGGCGCGGGTGGGGGTGGTAAGCCTCTACCCGTGGCCGTGCCGCCCAAGCCTACGCTGAAGCTCGCGCTCGAGGGCGGTGCCCCGATCGACGAGCTCGCGCTGATGATCAGCCGCGACATCCGTAGCGCCGCTCCGGTCGATCGGTGTCGCGCCGTGTTTGATGCGGCCGCCGCTCCGCTGGTCGAGGCCGGCGCGAGCTTTCTCAAGCCGAGCACGCAGGCGGCGTTGCTTCGAGAGCAGGTCTTCCTCGAGCTCGGCTTCCGCGGCAACGAGGAGGACTACTACGACCCGCGCAACAGCGACCTCACCGAGGTCGTCGAGCGGCGGCTGGGGATCCCCATCACGCTCGCCACCGTGGTCATCGCCGTCGGACGCCGCGCGGGCATCGACGTGCGCGGCATCGGCTTTCCGGGCCACTTCCTGGTGCAGGTCGGGAGCGGGACCGAGCGAGTGCTGGTGGACCCGTTCGCCGACGGACGCGAGATCGAGGGCTCGCAGCTCGACCAGCTCAGCACGCGCTTTCTCGGGGGCCCGGGGCGGGTGCTGGAAGAGCACCTCGTGCCGGTCGACGCGCGATCGATGCTCGTCCGCCTGCTCGTCAACCTCAAGCACGCGCGCGAGCGTCGCAGCGAGCACGCGATCGCGCTCGTCGCGTGCGATCGCCTGGTCGATCTGACCGGAGCGGTCGAGTTCCGCCGTGATCGAGGCATGCACGCGCTGGCGCTCGGTGCTGGCCTCGCGGCCATCGCAGACCTCGAGGCCTACCTGGCGGAGTCCCACGGTCCTCCGGACCAGCACGAGATCGAGCGCGCGATCGCCCGCGCGCGACGGAGCATGGAGACCGCGCGCCCTTCATGAGGAGCGCCGAGGATCAGTCTTTGAAGCTCGATCCGTCTTTGCTCGTATCATCGACCGCATGTCGCAACGCCCGAAGCTGACGGTGGGCTCGCTCCGTGGCGTTCCCCAGGGCGCGACGCCGGTCGCCTCCAAGGCAGGCGTTCCACCGCCGCCCGTCGCGCGCCCGAAAGGTTGCTGCGGAAGCGGGTGCGCGGGATGCCCCTTCGGCAGGATGCTCCGCGTGCGAATGGGGCTGCGGCTGGCTCCCGACTGAAGTGCGGGCCGGGCGTTCCCCGACGGCGAACGCCGGGGTGACGTGCCATCCTCTCGGTCCGGAGGCGTTCATGGTCAGCACACGCGTCAACCTCGCCCTCGTCGGCATGATCCTCTCGATCGCATCGCTCGCGGTCGGCTGCGACTGTCAGGGTGGGCTCGTGACCCGCGGGCGAGACGCGGCAGGCACCGACGCCGCGTCCGACAGCGGACCCTCGCTGGTCGGTCTGACCGCCCTCCGCCTCGAGCCGGTCGACGCGACGCTCGAGATCGTCGACGGCGTCCCGGCGACGCTCGACTATCACGCGTTCGGCACGTTCGACGGCGGAGTCGAGCGCGAGATCACCGACGCCGTGACCTTCGAGATCGCGTCTCCCAGCCCCCTCGGGAGCTTCCGCGCGAACACGTTCACCTCGTACTCGATCTCGGGCGGGCTCGGAGAGGTCTCCGTTCGCGCGGTCGGGATGTTCGCGGCAACGACGCTCACGATCCGGATGCGGTCGACGATCGCCATCACGCCCACCGGCGGGGAGCCTCCGCTGCCGGCCGACCCAGGCTCGCTCTTCGGCGGTGCGGAGGACTCGGCGCGCGCGCCGGACCTCGTCTATCCGAACGATGGCGTCGTCTTCCCGCCGAACCTCGGTCGCGTCGAGATCCACTGGCTGCGCGGCGCGAGCGCGAACACGCTCTTCGAGCTCGGCTTCCACAACCTCGTCACGGACATCCGCTTCTACGTGCGCTGCGAGCGCCCGGCGGGGGTCGATCGCGCCGATGGCTGCGTGTTCGAGCCTTCCGGCGCGTTCTGGTCCGCGCTCGCCGAGACGAACCGCGGCGGCGAGCCGTTGATGTTGACGGTCCGCGCGACCGACGACGCCGGCTCGGCGGTCGGAACGTCGAGCACACGCTCCATGCGCTTCGCCCGCGACTCGATCATGGGCACCATCTACTACTGGGCCATCTCCGCGCAGAGCGTCGTCCGCTACGACTTCGGTGCCGCCGCAGACGCAGCCGAGCCCGTGCTCACGCCCGCCCAGGCCGAGGGCCGCTGCGTCGGCTGTCACGCCATCTCTCGCGATGGGCGCCGCATCCTCGGGACGGTCGGCGGCATCGGCTCCGGCGGCATGCTGCTCTACGATCTCGAGTCGTACACGCCGCTCCGCGCGGCGCCGAACGAGCACATCATCCAGTTCGGCTCGTTCAACCCTGACGGAACGCAGCTCGTCGGTTGCTACGGCGACAACGGTGCGCCGCAGGATCGGGGCCTGATCTTCTTCGACACGCGCTGCGACCCCGCGATCCCCGGGAGCATGGCGACCTGCGGGCAGATCGTGGACACCCACTCGATCGGCGGGCGCGAGGTCAGCCACCCGGCATGGTCGCTCGACGGCAACCACATCGCGTACACGGACGTCGACGGCGACGCTGTGTCCCAGAGGCCTCGACACGGCGCCATCGGAATGGTGGATCGCGAGGGGGACACGTGGAGCGCGCCGCGCTTCTTGGTCGATCGCGCGGACGGAATCAGCCGCATCAACCCCGACTGGGCGCCTGGCGACGCGTTCCTCGCGTTCACCGAGTCGATCTGCCCGGGCGGCAACCTCGACGATCGCGACTGCAACGGCGACAGCGATCCGTCCTCCACGGTGTACGCGGTCCCAGCCGCGGGCGGAACGCCAGTGCGCTTCACGAACGCGATGCGCGAGGGAACGATGGACGAGGGACGCACGGAGCTGAACAACACGTTCGCGCGCTTCGCTCCCTTTCAGTTCGTGCTCTCGAGCGGCGAGTTCGGCACCACGAGCGTCGTGTGGATCAGCTTCGCCTCGACGCGCGCGTACGGGATACGGACGGCGCTCGGCGGCAACGACGAGAGCGGCGGGCGCGGCGTCTACCTCTGGATGGCGGCCGTCAGCCCGGAGGCCGTCATGCGCGGCGAAGATCCGAGCTTCGCGGCCTTCGCGCTGCCGTTCCAGGATCTGACCACGTCGAACCACATCGCGGTGTGGACGACCGAGTCGGTCGGGAACCCCGTCGTCATGTGAGGGCCGGCGCGGCGGCTCCGCTTGTTGCGAGGGGCGCCCTGACGATATCGTCCCGCCCCCATGTCCAAGACTTCCCCCACCTCCGGCGGGCTTCGTCCGATCTCCCAGGTCGCGGAGGAGCTCGGGCTCCATCCCGACGACCTCATCCCCTACGGCCGCGACAAGGCGAAGATCGACCTCGCCGCGCTCGAGAGGCCGAAGAAGGGCAAGGGCAAGCTCGTGCTCGTCTCGGCGATCACCCCGACGCCAGCTGGCGAAGGCAAGACGACGACGAGCGTCGCGCTCGCCATGGGCCTTCGGAAGCTGGGCAAGCACGCGGTGCCATCGCTCCGCGAGCCTTCGCTCGGGCCAGTCTTCGGCGTGAAGGGCGGCGGCACCGGCGGCGGCAAGGCCCAGCTGGTCCCAGCGAACGAGATCAACCTCCACTTCACCGGCGACCTCCACGCGATCACGAGCGCGAACAACCTGCTCGCCGCGCTGATCGACAACGAGTGCCACTTCGGGAGCGGCAAGATCGACCCGCGCCGCGTCACGTGGCGCCGCGCGCTCGACATGAACGACCGCGCGCTGCGCAACATCACCCTCAGTCTCGGCGGCCGGAACGGCGGCGTGCCGCGTGAGAGCGGCTTCGACATCACGGCGGCGAGCGAGGTGATGGCCGTGCTCTGCCTCGCGAGCTCGCGCTCGGATCTCGTGGAGCGGCTCGGCCGCATCGTCGTGGGTCGAACGTCGAACCTCGAGCCGGTGACTGCGAAGGATCTCGACGCGCACGTCGCGATGGCCGCGCTCCTGTCGGACGCGATCCAGCCGAACCTCGCGCAGACCATGGAGGGCGGCCCGGCGCTCGTGCACGGCGGGCCCTTCGCCAACATCGCCCACGGGTGCTCGAGCGTGCTCAGCACGCGGGTCGCGCTGCATCACGCGGACGTCGTCGTCACGGAGGGAGGCTTCGGCTTCGATCTCGGCGCCGAGAAGTTCCTCGACATCAAGTGTCGCTCCGCTGGCCTCTGGCCCGACGCCGTGGTCGTCGTCGCGACGCTCCGCGCCCTCAAGTTCCATGGCGGCGTGGACCCGAAGAGCGCGGGCGCGCCCAACGCGGAGGCGCTGACGCGCGGGATCGCGAACCTCGAGCGACACCTCGAGACGGCGCGGTTCTTCGGCCTGCGGACGGTCGTGGCGATCAACGCGTTCGACGCAGATCCGGCGGACGAGATCCAGATCGTGCGCGAGCGCTGCGCCGTGTTCGGGGCCAAGGTCGCGCTCTCTCGCGGCTTCGCCCACGGCGGCGAAGGGGCGCTGGAGCTCGCAGAGGCCGTTCAAGGCGTGCTCGACGGCGCCGAGGGCGAGCCGAACGAGCCGAAGTTCGCGTACGCGCTCGAGGCGCCCTATCGAGCGAAGATCGAGGCCATCGCGCAGAACGTGTACGGCGCGGATGGCGCGGACATCGAGCCCTCCGCGAAGAGCGCGCTCGATGGCTTCGAGAAGGACGGCTACGGCGGACTCCCGGTCTGCATGGCCAAGACGCAGCTCTCGATCTCGGACGACCCGAAGAAGCAGGGCCGGCCCAGCGGCTTCCGCGTGACGGTCCGCGAGGCGCGCCTCTCGGCGGGCGCGGGCTTCGTCGTGGCGCTCTGCGGTGACGTGATGACCATGCCGGGCCTCCCGAAGATCCCGGCCGCGCGCAACGTGCGAATCGATCCGGACGGAACGATCCGCGGGCTGATGCAGAACGAGTGAGCGCGATCGTCTGCTATCGCTCCTCATCCGGATGACCCGCCAGAAGACGATCGAGGTGAGCGGCGAACAGGCAGGGCAGACGCTCGCCGCCGTCGTCCGGGTGCTGCTCGAGGGCGCGCCGTGGAGCCGCGCGCGCGAGCTCTGCGCGTCGGGCCGTGTGACGGTCGATGCCACCGTCGAGCGTGACGGCGCGAGGCGTCTTCGCGCGGGCGAGCGCGTGGACGTCGATCCGGAGGGACGCCGGCGCACGACCGGCGGCCTGCAAGACGAGGACGTCCTTCACCTCGACGACGACGTCGTCGTGGTCCGCAAGCACCCAGGGATCCTCACGTGCCCGTACGAGGACGGAGACAAGGACACGCTCTCGGACCGGGTGCGCGCCCTCCTGAAGCGCCGGTACAGCGCGCCGGATCCGATGGTCGGCGTCGTCCAGCGCCTCGACAAGGACACGAGCGGCATCCTCGTCTTCGCGCGCAACATGAAGAGCAAGCGCGCGCTGGAAGAGCAGCTCCGCGCGCACACCGTGCTTCGCCGGTACCTCGCCATCGCGCACGGCACGGTCCAGTCCGGACGCATCGAGTCCGAGATCATGCAGAACCGCGGCGACGGCCTGCGCGGCTCCTGGGGCAGGCGACCGGGACATCGCGGGTCGCCTCCGCCCGACGCGAAGCGTTGCGTGACCCACGTCGAGCGTCTCTCTCTGCTCGAGGGCGCCAGCCTCGTCGCGTGCCGCCTCGAGACCGGTCGGCAGCACCAGATTCGCATCCACCTCTCCGAGGCGGGGCATCCGCTCGTCGGCGAGGCAGTCTACGTTCGCGACTTCACCGAACCGCGGATCGCCGCGGACCGACCCATGCTGCACGCGACGCTGCTCGGCTTCTCCCATCCGCGCACGGGGCAGCTTCTTTCGCTCGAGGACCCCGCGCCCGCGGACTTCGAGGCCTGCCTCGTTCGCCTGCGTTCGGCAGGCCGTCATTGACAGGGAAGGGCGCGAGGGGCGAGGAATGCAGTCGATGGTCGAGCCGAAGTCCCCGGTGCCGAAGGGCGCGCTGAACGCCCCGCCGACCGGGAACGATCGTCTGATCGCGTTGCTCGGCCTCGGCGTGTGGATAGCGATCATGATCGCCGTCCCGCTGCGCTACTACACAGGCGGCGACACGTACGACGAGCGCTTCTCGTGGCGGATGTTCTCCGCCGTGCGCGTGCAGCAGTGCTCGGTGAGCGCGAGCGAGATCGTGGGCGATCGAGAGCGTCCGATCGCGCTCATGGAGGTGCTCCCCGCGCCGTGGGTCTCGCTCCTCGAGCGCAACCGGCCGGCGGTCCTTCGGCGCTTTCTGATGTGGCGCTGTGCGTCGAGCGCGCGACCGAACGCCGTCCGGCTGACCCACACGTGTCAGGACGCGAGCGGTGACCCGCTGCCGCCGCTTCACCGGGTCATCGACTGCGGGACACACGTCATCGAAGAGACCTCCGGGGAGGGCTCGCCGTGAAGCCGTCGACCTGGCTCGACCGCTTCGCGTTCGGCCCCGTGGCGGCCGTGCGCCCGTGGCTCCTGCTCAAGGCGACGCTGCTCCTGCTCGCGGTCGATGTCTGGCACACGCACCTCGGGCCGGCGTGGAGGTACGGCGCCGCGGGGTTCAACGTCGCCCACTTCGGCTGGATGGACGGCGCGTTCCCGATGCCGACGCGGGAGGCCTACGTGGCGATGCTCGTCGGCGTCGGCGTCGGCGCCATCGTCACGGCGCTCATGGCGCGCCCACCGCGCCCCCTGCTCGTCCTCGTGACCTTCCTCTACACGTGGGGTTGGTCGTGCTCGATGCACGACAGCTACCAGCATCACTATCTGATCAGCTTGATCCTGTTCGGTTTCTGCTTCTTCCCTCGGCTCGACAGCACGCAGCTCTTCGGCACCGTCGGCGAGGCTCCGGTCGCCCGGCCCGAAGGCGAGCGCCCCCGCGGCAAGAAGACGGGCGCGCAGGTCGCTGCGAAGGCCTCGACGTCCAGCGTCGCGGGGTCCGCCGTGCTCGCGGCGCTACCGCACGGCGTGGTGCCGCGTGTGTACTCGGTCGGGTACGCGATGGTCACCAGCGTCGTGGCGATCGTCTACGCGTTCACCGCGATCTCGAAGAGCGAGGTCGAGTGGCGCGACGGCGACGCGCTCCGGAACATCACGCGTGATGGCACCGTCATCCCGGACGTGATGAGCCTCGCGCACGCCGTAGGCATGAGCGACGAGACGCTCTTCTGGCTCATGGGTCACTCCGTGATCGGCGTGCAGATCGCGTGTGCGCTCGGCTACCTCCTCGCGAGCGCTCGCGACGGCGAATCGACAGCGGAGGAGCGGACGTTGCTCCGGGGCCAGCTCGAGGCGCTGCACGCCGACCGCGTGCGCATCACCATCGCGCTCGTCGTGATCCCGATCGCGTGCCTCGTCGCGGGCCGGATCGTGGGGGTGCTCCCTGCGCTCGTGCTCTTCGTCGTCGCCACGGGGGTCGCGCTTCCGCGCTCGTTCCACCGCTTCTGCTTCGCGCCGTTCGGGCGCCCCGGCGGACAGGCGATCCTCGCTGCGATCGCGCTGCTCAACGCGCTCTCGTTCCACATCGGCGCGGAGTACATCGGCCTCCAGATCGGCTGGTTCAGCTACTACATGCTCGTGCTGGCGCTCATCGCGCTCACGCCAGCGCACTGGCTCTCGGCGCTCGCCATGGCTCTCACCGCGCCCTTCCGGCGCGTGCGCGCACCCTTCCTGTCCCGCTGGCCGATCTCCGGCCCGGTGCTGGGCATCGTCGCGGCGATCGTCGCCGTCGCGTCCGGCTCCGCCGTCGACATCCCCGGCGCTTACCAGTGCTCGATCCTGATCGCGCTCGCGAGCTTCGCAGCCGGCCTCTCCGCCATGGTCCGCCCCGATCTCGGCGCCGAGCGGACCCGCGGCGTGATCGCAGCCCTGGTCGCGATGCTCGTGCTCTACGCCTCGTTCACGATGGGTGGCGAGCGGTACGACTACTACCGCTTCGCGGGCGGGGACTTTCGACGTCGCCACGAGTACCCGGCCGCGCTCGAGGCCTACCGGGAGGCGGATCGATACGCGCCGGAGGGAGAGGGCCGCGCCGCACAGATCCACCAGATGGAGCAGCTGATCGAGAGCGGCGCGCCGTGACCGACGCGGTCGTGCGCGAGGGCGACGCAATCGTCCTCCCCGGGATCGCGACCGCACACTCACACGCGTTTCAGCGTGCGCTTCGCGGGCGCACGCAGCGTCATGCGGCGGCGCCCGGATCGTTCTGGAGCTGGCGCGGACTGATGTACGAGCTCGCCGGCCGGATCGACGCGGAGGCGCTCTACGACCTCTCGCACTTCGCGTTCGTAGAGCTCGCGCTCGCCGGTGTCACCACCGTGGGTGAGTTCCACTACCTGCACCACGATCGAGGCGGCGCTCCGTTCGCGGATCGCACGCTGCTCGCGGACACCGTCATCCGCGCCGCGCTCGACGCCGGGCTGCGCATCACGCTCCTGCGCGTCGTGTACGAGCGCGCGGGGATGGGAAGCCCCCCGGAGGGAGCCCAGCGCCGCTTCTCCGACGCGCGGATCGACGATGCGCTCGCCGACGTCGAGACCCTTCGCGCCCGCTACGACGCTCACCCGCGCGTCCGCATCGGCCTCGCGCCGCACAGCGTGCGTGCCGTGACACCCGCGTCCATCCGGGCCTGCGCCGACCTCGCGCGCGCCCGGGCGCTTCCGCTTCACGCGCACGTGTCCGAGCAGCTTCGGGAGGTGCGGGAGTGCCTCGCGGAGCACGGGCGGCGGCCGGTCGAGCTCCTCGCCGATCTCGGCGCTCTCGGCCCAGCGTTCTCGGCGGTCCACGCGACGCACCTCAGCGCCGGCGAGACGGCGCTGCTCGGGACGGCGCGCTCCTTCGCGTGCATCTGCCGCACGACCGAGCGCGATCTCGGAGACGGCGCCCCGGACGTCGCCGCGCTCCTCGCGGCCGGCGCACGGCTCACGACCGGCGTGGACAGCCATGCTTCGAGCTGCCCCTTCGAGGAAGCGCGGGCCATCGAGCTCGACGAACGAACCCGCAAGGAAGGCAGGCACGTCGCGGCGGCCGCACCGGCGCTTCTCGAGGCGCTCACGACCGAGGCGCACGCCTCGCTCGGATGGTCGCTCGCCGACTGCGACGACTCGGTCGCCCTCGACGCCGCCGACCCCGCTCTCGCCGGCGCCAGGGACCCGCTGCTCGCGGACGCGGTGATCTTCGGCGCGGGACCTCGCGCGGTCCGCGACGTGACCGTGGCCGGAGCGCCCGTCGTACGCGCAGGCCATCACGCGTCTTACGACGCGGCGCGCGCGAGGTTCGAGCGGGCGCTCGACCAGCTCGGCTGAGACGCCGAGGTCAGGAGCCGATGAGACGCCCTCGCGTCTCGCTCAGCCCTTGCTGATCTTGCCTTCCTTGTGGCCCTTGTGCGTCCGGCAGGCGGCGCAGAACTTCTTGATCGTGAACTTCTCGGGCATCGTCCGCTTGTTCTTGGACGTGTAGTAGTTCGCGCGCCCGCAGTTCTCGCACGTCAGCTTGATGAGGTCTCGCATCGACCGGTCTCCAGGGAAAGGGCGGCGATTGTAGCGGCGAAGCCCGGCACGTCAATACCGGCCCGCCCACACCGGTAGTCTCATTTCGAGGTGGCCGGATCGGCCTTCTTGGTGTCACTCAGGGCGACCTTCTCCCTCAGCTCCCGCAGCTCGGTCCGGAGCTTCTCCAGCTCGTCCCGGAGAGCCCCCACGTCGCGCCCCCGGACGCTCCGGTCGCGAAGGTCTCGGAGCGACTCCCGCGCGGCACGCCGGACCCTGCCATCGAGGTCTCGCTCGACGAGCCGCGTCATCGCCGCGCCAGAGCGCGAGTCACGGAGGCTGGCCAGCGCGCGCGTGCCGAAGATCCGCAGCCCCGGGTCGAAGGTCTCGAGGAGCCCCTCGATCGCGAGGCGGATGCGCTCGAGGAGGGGCTCGTCGGTGGTGACCTCCCGCGCATGCGAGAGCGCCGAGATGGCCGAACGGCGCACCGAGCTCGCGTGACGCGGGCCCAGCGCGTCGAGCAGGGTCGGGATCGCCCCGGCCGAGCGGGTCGCGCCCAGGCCGTCGATCACGCCCTGGAGCACACAGTCGTTCCAGCTCACCGGGTCCGACGCATAGCGCGCGGTGAGCGCCCCGAGCGCACGCTCGTCGCGCGTCCTGCCCAGCGCGCGGCGCAGCTCCGCTTCGACCAGGTAGCTCGCGTCCCCTCGTTCGATCCAGGAGAGCAGCGCATCGGCCGAGGCCGCGGTGCGGAAGCGTCCCAGCGCCGCCGCGACGGCCCGACGTACCTTCGGGCTCGCATCACCCACCGATCCCACGAGCGCGGTGAGCGCGCGCGGTGTCCGCTGATCGCCGAGAGCCGTCGCGCACTCGGCGCGTACTGCCCAGAAGGGATCGCTCGTCAGCGCGACCGAGAGCGCATCGATCGCCCGCGGCTCGTTTCGCATTCCGAGCGTTCGGGCGGCTCGCCACCGCGGCCGTGCGAGCGTCGCGCTCTTCAGCTGCTCGGCGAGCAGCACCGTGGAGAGGCGGTTGTCGAGCGTCCCGATGACGTGCATCTCGGGATCGATCAGCACCATCTTCGGCGTCCCCTGGACCCGGATCGCGAACGTCTCGCGCGCCTTGCTCACCTCGACGACGTGTACGCTCGTGCCCTCGTCGCTGATGACGTGCAACGGGAGCGCGACGACGAACGCCGAGGTCTCGCCGGGCTTCGTGTTCTTCTCGAGGACGGTCACGCGCAAGACGCCCGACTCGAGCTCGCTCGAGACCTCGAGGACGGGATGGCCGGGTCGCGTCACCCACTGATCGAAGAAGGACTCCAGCGAGCGACCGGTCGCTTCCTCCAGCGCACGCATGAGGTCGCGTGTCTCGGCGCCCTGACCGCGCATCTTGGCGAGGTAGTGCTCGAGGCCCTCGAAGAACGGCTCGTCGCCGAGGTGTTGCCGCAGCGCGTGGAGGACGAGGCCGCCCTTCTGGTAGAGGTGTCGATCGAAGATGTCGATCGGCGACGCCCAGATGTTCGTCACGATCGCCCGGCGGTAGCGGCTCGAGTCCTCGTCCAGGTAGCTCTCGAGATCTTGCTCGAGCCCGTGGTGATAGCTGTCGATCCCCTCGTCTTCTTCGCGCCAGACGTGCTCGAGGTACGTCGCGAAGCCCTCGTTCAGCCAGGCGTGGCTCCAGTCGCGGCATGTGACGAGATCGCCGAACCACTGGTGCGCGAGCTCGTGACTGACGAGCGACTCCATGTCGATGTCGAGCGCCGCGCGCGGATCGAGCAGCACGCGATCGAAGAGCGTCGTCGCGCTCGTGTTCTCCATCCCTCCGAAGATGAAGTCACTGACGACGACCTGCGCGTACTTCGCCCAGGGGAACGCAGTCCCGAGCTTCTTCTCGAAGTGCGCGATCATCTTCGGCGTCTTGCCGAGCGAGCGCGTGATGGCCTCCCCGTGGCCCGCTGGCACGTAGTAGTCGACCGGGAGCGCGCCGCGAGCGTCGGTCGCCGGCAAGGAGTCGTGCGCCTCCTCGAAGCGCCCGGCCGCGAGCGTGACCAGATAGGGCGGGATCGGCTCGTCCTGCCGGTAGTGAAACGTGACGTCGCCTTCGCCCTCCGTCTTCGAGACGAGGACGCCGTTCCCGAGGACCGTGAAGCCGGCAGGGACCGTCGCGCGCAGCTCGACGCGCATCCGCGCGCCGGGGTGATCCTGGCACGGGAACCAGTGACGATTGTCCTCGTCCTGACCCTGCGACCAGACCTCGGTCGGCAGCGCGTCATCGGCCGTCATCGGCCCCCGGAGCTCGCGTCGGGTGACGAAGTACAGGCCTCGCCGTGGCGTCGCGCGGTACGTGACGCGTACGCGGACCTGCGCCCGTCCGGGCGGAACGGTGATCCGCAGCGTCCGCCCGTCGTTCTGGAACGGCGCCGGCGACGCGGTCGTGCCGTCGAACAGCACGACCTCGCGGACGTCGAGATCGATGGCGTCGAGCTCGAGCTCGGTCTTGGCACGGTCGACGCGACGCGCGTCGATCGTGACGATGCCCTCGACGGATCGTTCGGCGAGCAGAACGCGCACGTCGATATGGGTCGCTTCGACGGGGAAAGGGCGTGGACGTCCCCACTTCGGCGTGTCGCCAGGAAGAGGGAACGAGCGCGGTTCCGATGCAGCGGCGAAGGCGTGGGAGCAGTGTCGGCAGCTCATGGGGCGTGGGAGTATGGCGCACTCCCCGAACGCGCCGCTGCATCGTTTTCACCCGGGCAGCAGAAACGCCCGAAGGGCCCTTCCGAGGGCCGAGGCCCTTGACGTCTCGGCGAGCCCGCGGCGACCATCGCGTGAGCGCCTTGAACACCCGCCTCTCCAACGCGGAGCCGACGGAGCTGCTCTGTCCGCACTGCGGGCAGTCGCACCTCGCGACGTACACGCACTGCCCGAACACGGGCAAAGCGCTGAACGCAGGCCGCGCGATGATCGGTCGCGTGATCGCGGACTGCTATCACATCGTCGGCCTGCTCGGCGAGGGCGGCATGGGCGCGGTCTATGTCGCCGACCACCTGCGAATAGGCAGGAAGGTCGCCATCAAGCGTCTGCATCCGGAGCTCGCGGCCGACCAGAAGGCCGTCCAGCGCTTCCAGCGCGAGGCGCGGGCTGCAGCAGCCACGGGCCACGAGCACATCGTGGAGATCATCGACCTCGGCTACACGGACGACGGCGCGCCCTACCTCGTCATGGAGTACCTCCGTGGCGTCACGCTCGCCCAGCTCCTCAAGCTCGAGGGCCGGCTCAGCGCGCGCCGCGCCTGCCACATCGTCGGCCAGCTCCTCGCGGCGCTCGCTGCCGTGCACGAGAAGGGGATCGTCCATCGCGATCTCAAGCCGGACAACATCTTCCTCACGCGTCGCGGTGCGGACGCGGACTACGTGAAGGTGCTCGACTTCGGCATCTCGAAGATGAAGCTTGAGGACGATGGGCTCGAGCTCACGCGCACGGGCGTGATGATGGGCACGCCCTACTACATGAGCCCCGAGCAGGCGCGCGGGATGAAGTCACTGGACCATCGCGTCGACCTCTACGCCGCGGGCGTGATCCTCTTCGAGTGCCTCACCGGGCGCGTGCCTTTCGCAGGCGACAACTATCACGCGCTTCTGCAGCAGATCCTCCGCGTCGAGCCGCCGCGCGCCTCGGAAGTGACGCCTGGCGTCGCGCGCGACCTCGACGAGATCATCCTGCGCTCGCTCTCCAAGGACCCGGCGCCGCGCTTTCCCGACGCGGCGGCGATGCTCGAGGCGCTGCTACCTCACGGCGCCACGCGCCCCATCGCGAGGAGCGCGGACTCACCGCGTCGCTTCAGCGAGAGCGACCCGACGACGAGCGACGTACGGATGCGGGTCGACGGGCTCGCGAGGACCGAAGCGCTCGACTCGGGAAGGGTCGACCTCTCCACGCGCCCGGACGCCGCCGAGCTCCATCGACCCGAGGACCTGAACCGCTCGCCAGACGCCAGCCGACTGGGTTGGGGGGCGATGGACCTCGTCGACGACTCGCGCGAGATCACGGTTCCGAGAGTGCGGAGCCCCTCGGTCGCGCCGGGCGTCCCGGTCAGCACGCCTGCGCGCTTGCCGCCGATCTCGCGACCCGAGCGACCACCCGCGGAGGCCCGCGCTTCCGGCGAGAGGGCGGCTCGCCCGCCCACGACGTCGCCGGCCCCGACGAGCGGCGAAGGGCATGGACGCTACTTCTTCGCTGCGTCCGACGACTGGAACGGCGAGGCGGGGCGCTCGATCGTGCCCCTCGGACGTCATCGCCCGCTGCACTCGACTCCGGCGGCGTTGGGCGCGAGCGCTGGGAACCGAGCGTCGAGATCCCCGGGCGGACGCGAAGCCACCCAGCCGTTTGCACGCGAGCCGAGCTCGCCGCGCCGGGAACCGACCCCCGCGCCGGCGCTCGTGCGAGACAGCGCGTCGGGCTACGACGAGCCAGGCGCCCGCGCGAGCGTCGAGCTGACCGTGAAGGGCTCGGTCGTCACGAGCGCCCTCGAGCACATCGACACCCTCTACGGCATCGCGAAGCTCGACGCGGTCCTCGCGCGCATCGAGCCAGGGACGCGAGCGAAGCTCGCCGGCGTGGTCTTGCCGATGGCGTGGCTGCCCATCGCGGCGCTCGAGCAGCTGCTCCGGGCCGCCGAGGACGTCGTCGGAATGGGCGACGGCGCCGTCGCGGAGGCGATCGGCCGTGCGTGCGCCGATCGTGAGCTGCCCACGACACACCGCGTCTTCATGCAGGGCGCGACGCCGGCGACGGCGATCGAGCGCTTTCCGCTCCTCCATCGCGCGTACTTCGGGCGTGGCGAGGCGCGCGTGGCCAGCACTGGCGCGAGCAGTGCGCGCGTCGTCCTCGACTACGCGTCGGTCGACACTCTGGTGACGAGCGGCTTCCTGGTCGGGTTCTCCCACCGGCTCCTCGAGCTCAGCGGCGGTCGAGACGTCCGGGTCACCCGCGGCGACGAGCGCCACAGTCTGTCGCTTCGCTGGCGGTGAGGCTCCGGCGCCCTCCCGGGAAGCAAGGGGCGGGTCGCTGACGTTTCCCCTCGAACTTGCGGCAGCGGGCCTGGCCCCCGTACACAAGCCGGAGACGAGAGGGGCCCGAGATGATCAGAGTCGCCAGCCGAGGACATCGAGCAGCGAAGGCGCGTCCGCTGGACAGGGTCTGCGCCGCGTTCGTGCTCGTGCTGGCGACGACGTGTGAGGCGCCGAGCGCCTCCGAAGCGGACGCGGGCCAGGCCGCCCCGAGCGTCGAGACGGCGCCGGTCGCGGTCGAGACCGGCCAGATCGACCCCTCGATCGCCGCTCCGTCGGTCGCCGTGCTCCGCGCGGCCCGGGGGATCGCCGATGGGACGCTCGACGAAGTGCGTGCGCTGGCCGAGAGCGCATCGCCGGACGACCAGGCCGTCATCCGGTTCCGCCTCGCGCGCGCGTACGAGGCCGCGGGCTCCAGCGACGCGGCGGTGCCGCTGTTCGACTCGATCGTCTCCACGGGTCATCCGCTCGCGCTCCCAGCCCGGATCGAGCTGGGCCGCATCGCGCCCGACGCCGCTCGTTCGCGCGCAGCCCTCGAGCCTGCGTGCGCCGCGGAATGGCCGGGAAGGGCGGAGGCGTGCGCGCTGCTCGGGCTCAGCTCTCTCGAGTCACCCGACGCAGAAGCGCGCCTCGAGGCGGCCTACGCCGTCCGAACGGAGGTGCGGTACGAGGACCGGACGACGATCGTCCGCGAGCTCGCCTTGCACCTCGCGCAGCACGAAGAGCTCGCCGATCGCGAGCGCGCGATCGAGATCCTGAGGCAACATGGCGAGCTGCGACCGTCGTCGGCGACCACGGTCGCGCTGGACGCCGAGGCCGCTGCTCTCGTCTCCAGTCTGCCCACGGCTCGTCGCCGCGCGCTCCGCGATCTCTCGAGCGCGCAGCTGATCGCGCGGGCCGAGTCGCTCTCTCGCGCCAGCGCGCATCGCGAGGCCGAACGAATCTTCCACGACGTCGCTCACGCCACGCGCGCAGCTGATCCAGCGCACTGCGCGGCGCTCCTCGGCGAAGGGCGCGCGATGTACCGGAGGCGTGCTCGCGCGGAGGCGGCCGCTCACCTCGATGCGATGCGCGCGGGCTGCGAGCGCGACGAGGACGTTCACGCGTGGGGGCTCTACTTCGCCGCCAAGTCGTACTCGGCGCTCGGCCACGACGACGCCGCGGTGTCTCGCTACGATGCGCTCGTCGAGAGCTCGCCGACCCACCGACTCTGGGACGACGCGCTCCTCGAGGCCGGGATGATCGAGCTTCGATCCGGCGCCGCGGACGAAGCACGAACGCGGCTCACGCGCTTGGTCGACGGCCCGCCCGACGTGGACATGCGCTCGGACGGGTTCTTCGTCCTCGCCTGGACCGAGCGCCAGGCGGGCGCGCCCGAGCGTGCGCTCGCCGTTCTCGATCGGGCGCTCGCCGAAGGCGTCCCCGAGGCGCGCGAGGATCTCGGCGGACGCTTCGCCTACTGGCGCGCCCGGATCCTCGGCGAGCTCGGACGCGCCGACGAGAGCGCCTCTGCGCTCGAAGACCTCGCGCAGGCTCGCCCGCTCTCGTACTACGGACGCAGCGCGCGAGGACGCTTGAACGAGCTCGGTCGCGCCCTCCCCGCCGCGCCACCCGCCGCGACGCCCGTCACGTTCGCGCCTCTCGCAGAGGACGCATCGGCGGGCTTGGCGCGTGCGCTGGCCGCGCTTCATGCAGGAGAGCCGTCGCTCGCCGAGCGCGAGCTCGCCGCGCTGGGGCTCGTCGGAGCCGGCGCCGCCGACGATGCCCGGTGGCTGGGCGTTGCGCTCCTCTCGTCTGCGGGTGCGCACGAGCGCGCGGTCACACGCGCCCGCGGCCAGCTGGTCCGTGGACTGCTCTCGCATGTCCTCGACGGCCCGACCCGGTCCCTCGTGTCGCTCGCCTATCCACGCGGGTACGCGGACCTCATCGAGCCGTCCGCCCGCGACGCGAGCGTGGAGCCGGCGCTGGTGTTCGCCATCATTCGCGAGGAGTCGAGCTTTGCGCCGGCGGCGGTCTCGATCGCGCACGCGTACGGACTGATGCAGCTGATCCGTCCCACCGCGACACGGCTCGCGCATCCGCTGGGGCTCAGCACCGACGCTGAGTCGCTCGTTCGCCCCGACATCAACGTCCGTCTCGGCACGCGCTATCTCGGCGAGCTGTCACGGCGCTACGACCCCGGCCCACAGGTGGTCCCGGCTGCGTA